>CANJMY010000061.1 GCA_947475315.1 Pseudomonadota bacterium
CTTCGCCGCGCTCCTGCTCTGGCTGACCCCGCAGGTGGTCGAAGGGTGGACGATCTGGCGCGAGCAGATGGGCGGCTCGGTGGTGGCCGCGGGCGTACCGGAGGACGGCGTGAACGGGCCCGACCCCACGCTCGGCTGGAAGCACATCCCCGGTCGCACCATGGAGGCCGTGAACCTCGGCCCGGGGATCACCTGGACGATTAACGCCAACGGCTTTCGCGCCGATCACGACTACGCGGCCACGCCCGCGCCCGACGTGCACCGCGTGATCGGCGTCGGCGACTCGTTCACGTTTGGACAGTGCGCCGCCTCCGAAACTTGGCCCGCGCAGTTGGAGGCGCGCCTCCCCGACACGGAGGTGATCAACATGGGAGCCAACGGGTACGGCGTCGACCAGATGGTCCTGTGGTACCAGCAGGATGGCGTGCGCTACGACGCCGACGTCGTGGTGCTCGCGGTGATCGGCGACGACATGGCGCGCGTGCCGCTGGAGCGCTGGCCGAGCGGCTACGCGAAGCCCCGGTTCCGCGTGGTCGACGACGCGCTTGTGCTCACGAACGTGCCCGTCCCGCCGCGCCTGGAGCGCGGGCAGCCGCTGGTCGGATGGAGCGGGATGCTGTCGTTCATCGCGACCCGCATCGTGCGCGGCGACGCGTCTGCCGTCGACCGCGTGACGCCGCTGCGGATCGTGCGCGAATTCGCCGCCGCCGTTCAGGCCCGCGGGGATCACTTCCTGCTCGTCTACCTGCCCCAGCCGTGGGGCGAGGACTGGTCGAGCGAGCTGGCCTCGCTCACCGCGCAGCAGCACATCGCGTACCTGGACCTCACGTCCGCGTTCCGCGCGGCGCAGGGCGGACAGGGCAAAGAGCTCGCGCCCCGCTGGCTGGGCCCGAACGCGCACTACAACGCCGCCGCCAACGCCCTCGTCGCCTCCGAGTTGGCGCGCGAGCTCACCCGCCGCGGCTGGCTGGGCGACGACGCGCCCGCGCCGCGCTAGCGCCAGCCACGCCCCGGAGCCTCTTATGCCCACGCCGCGCCTCGCGACCCTGGCCGACGCGCCCGCGCTGTCCGTGCTCAAGCGCGACACCTTCCGCGAGACCTTCCTGGAGGACTTCGCGATCCCCTACCCGGCCGCTGACCTGGTGGTGTTCGAGGCCGCGGCCTACGGCGTGGACGCGGTCGATCGCGAGCTCACCGACCCCGAGCACCGCACCTGGGTCGTGGCGCGGGACGGCGCCCTCGTCGGCTACGCGCACGTGTGCCCGTGCAAGCTGCCGCACCCGGACGTGCGACCTGGGTCGGGCGAGCTGTCGCAGCTCTATCTGCGGCGCGGCGCGCAGGGTCTAGGACTCGGTCGGGCGCTGCTCGACCTGGCGCTCGACCACTTGGTGGCGACGCGCCCCGGCCCGATCTGGATCGGCGTGTGGTCCGGGAATGTGCGCGCGCAGAACGTGTACATCGCGCGCGGGTTCGAGAGGGTCGGCGAGTACGACTTCCCGGTCGGCAGCTGGATGGACCACGAGTTCATCCTCCGGCGAGCCTGAAGGATCAGCGCCGCTTAGGCTTGGGTCGCCGCGCTTCGGGCTTGTGCATGCCGACCGAGGCCCAGAGCTTCGTGTTGGAGTTCGCGCGCGGAACGAGCCACGCGCCGCCATCCGCGCTCAGGCCGACTTCACCCGCCCCGCCCCCATCATCCGCGCGCCCAGTTCGCCGATCCAGGCCTCCACCGGGCCCTCGCCGATCGTGAGCGTGCCCTTCGCGATCGCGTCGACCACGCGCGTGGTCACGTCGGAACCGCGCCGCGTCGACTGGATGAGCGTCTGCGCGAGCACCGCGTGCTCCGTCTCCACGCCGAAGCGCTTCACGTGCTCGGCCACGGTCTCGGCGAACGCCGGGTCACCAGGCCACGGCTCCTCGACGTCCGCGCGCGGCGAGATGCCGTTGATGCCGTCGAGCACAGCGTCCTTGCGCACCTTGAGCGGCATGGCCTTGAGCTCGGCCGCCAGGAGCGGCTTGCCAAAGTGAATCGTCTGCTGGCCGTAGCCGGCCGGGAACTCGACGCGCTTGGCCAAGCGATCGACCGGCAGGCCGCCGGTGAAGCGCATGGGGACCACGGCGCAGCCGACTTCCACCGCCATGTCCAGGAAGGTGCCCGACATCTTGATCACGGGCGTGCGGCACTCAAACGAGCGCGTGCCCTCGACGTGGACCATGGTCGAGCGCTTGCCGGCCCTCATCTCAGCCGAAAGCTCGGAGATGATCGTGGGCATCGAGTCCTTGTCGTCGCGATCGAAGAACGTGATCACCTTGGGGTCACGCACGGCGGGGTGCGAGAAGCAGTGCGCGATCAGACGGCCGAGCCAGCTGATGCGGTGCTCCTTCTTGGCGATCGTGACCGTGGGCACCTGCGTCAGGCCGCTCACGATCACGCTCAACAGCAGCGACTCGATCATCGTCTGGTGGTTGCCGAGGAACAGCACCGGACGACCGCGCAGCGCCTCAAACGCCGCCGGGTCGTCGATCACGACGCCGCGTATGAAGCGCTCGATCAGGCTGAAGTAGATGTCCTCGACCGGCCACGGACCGACGCCGAACCAGTCGCGCCAGTAGGTCTCGATCGGGGTCAGGTCGAGCTGCGGCAGACCGCGCACGCGCACGCCGTCCGACGACGGCTGCGCCTCCACCACCACGCGGTTGAGCGGCGCGTGGGACGACGTCACCACGTTGCCCTGCACGACCATGTGGCGAGGGTGAACCGACAGCGCCGCCGCCGCGTGGTCGCGCATGGCGAGCTCGATCGGGTCCACCGATCCGAACGCCTGACGCACGGTGCCCGGCAGCCAGTCCGACGCGGCGAGGTCCGTGATGCGCAGCACCGTGTCGTCGCCTTCGCGGCGGGACAGACCCACGCCCGGGATGAACTCCAGGTCGTGCAGGAAGCGGGGGCGCAAGTGCGCCGCGATGCTACCGACCGGACCCTTGGGCATCATGATCTCGACCAGGCGCGCCTGCAGCAGCACGCCGGAGTCGCCGATCACCTGGATGCGCGTCGCAGGCAGGCGCGCGCCCACCAGGCCGTCAGGCCGGGCCTCGACGCGCAGACGACCGCGCGCCGGGATCGGCCCGAACAGCTCGATGCGCTCGTAGGACAGCGGGTAGCCGACCACGTCCGCGCCGATCTCCTTGTGCCAGAGGTTCATGCGGTCGTGCGGGATGCCGTGGGTCATCGCGTCGAGCAGGCCCTGGCCGAGCACGCCCTGCGGGACGCTGCCCCGATCCAGATCCAGCTCGATCGACGAGCCGTTCGGGCCGAGCACAAAGCGCGTCACGAAGTGGAACGCGGGCCCGTGGAAGAGGTGGCCCGACGCGTACGGATCCGGCTGGACCTCGCCCTCCACCGGGGGCAGCGCCTCGGGCGCCGTGGCGTAGGCTTCGGCGACACGCACGGTGCCCGTACAGGCCGCGGCCTCGTTGCCGTCCGTGAGCAGGCTCACCGAGCTGCGCTGCGCGTCCGTCGACAGCACCACGGTGCGCACGCGCGTGCCCTCGGGTCCGACCGGCACCCAGCGACGCACCTGCACGCCCTCAAGCGCGACGACGAGCTGTCCGGGACGCGCGCCCGCGCCCGCCAGCCGGTCGACCATCGAGCCGAGCGGCACGACGGGCACCGTCCAGGTCGGCGCGTGATCGGCGAGCCACGGCTCACCTTCGATCGTCAGAGTCTCGACGCGCGGACCGATCGGATCGGTCGCGTCTCCGCGAGAGTCAGGCGGCGCGCCCGACACGATGCGCATGCCCAGGTTCTTGGCCTCGTAGATGCGAAGGCCGTCAACCCACAGGCTGGCCTCAGCGACGGCGACCACCGCGCCGTCTTCGCGACGCACGGAGGTGATCTCCAGGTCCACCTGGATGAGCTTGTTCCGCGGCACGACCTGCCCGCGGTACTTCCAGGTCATCGCGTCGTTCAGCGAGAGCGGCTCGAAGCGCGGCGACTCGATGCCCGCGTCCAGCCCCTGCTCGATCATCATCCACTGCAGCACCTGGATCATCGCCTCGATGCCGAGCGATCCGGGCTGCACCGGGTCCTGGAAGAAGTGCGCCTTGAAGAACCACTCGTCCGGGTCGACGTCCTTCGCGGAGCGCCCGCGGCCCAGGCCCGCCTTGCCGGCGCCGGGCCAGTAGTCGATGCGATCGATCATGCACAGACGCGCGTCAGGCAGGCGGAGCGTGCCGGTGAAGTCACGCTCAGGGTGCTTGGTCAGGTCGACATGCACGGGCGCCTTGTCGGTGAGGCGCGCGCGCTGCTCGGGCGACACGGAAAGGCCCTTCTGGGTGGCCAGCGCCTCGCCCGGGAAGAACCCGAACACGGTGGTCATCGAGTAGACTTCGACGTCACCCAGGAAGCACGACACGACGAAGTTCTGGATGATCATGCCGGCGGACTTGGCGATGCCGGTGATCGTGACGTCGGTGCGCATGGTGCCCGCACGACGCGTGAGCTCCGCCTTGAGCGTGCCGGTGCCGTCCAGGTTGCGGAAGAAGAGCTCCTCCTCCACCGTGGTGGCGCTGCCGACGTAGCTGGCGAGCCAGCCGCAGGGCTGGAGCGCGGCCTCCAGCAGCACCGCGAACGGCATGGTCTCGGCGCCGTTGGCGTCGAAGTACCAGGAGTCCTCAGGGATGTCGTAGTCGATCGAGACGCGCGTCCCGACCTTCATGCCGCCGATCGGGCCGTCGATCTTCGTGGCGCGCGTGACGAAGTGGTAGGGCGGACCGGGCAAACGCGGCACGGCCATCGGGCCGTCGAAGCGCGCGTACATCGGACCGAACGCCTCGGACGGACGACCCCACGCGCACGCGAGCATGCTGCGGTAGTCAAAGCGGAAGCCGTCGGCGGACGCCACGGGCTCAGGGTCGACCACGCCGTCGAGCAGCTTGCCCGCCAGATGATCGAGCGGCCACGCGGGGTTCAGGCGCAGGCCGCATCGGCGCGCGTGGAAGGCCTTGAGGCCGTCGACGGTGCACAGCAGGTCCGCGTAGATCGTCGGCACGGGGCCGTCGTGGACCTCCTCGACGAAGATCTCGTAGGTCAGCTCGCGCGCGGTCGGCTTGACCTGGCCGCGGCAGCGCATCGGGATGGGCGAGTCGGGCACGGGCTCAAAGCGCCAGCCGTCGCGCTTCAGCGTGTAGCCGAGCGACGTCAGGTAGAAGCCCAGCGCCTGCAAGCAGCCCTCGAACATGAGGGTGCCGGGCATGCAGTGGTCGTTCTTGAAGTGGCCCTGGAAGAACCAGTCGTCGGGCGACACGGCCCAGCGCGCCTTGAGGTAGCCACGCTTCCACGGCCCGCCCGCGGGGTCGAGATCGGTGACCTCGTGGAAGAAGAGCATGGGCGGCGGCGCGATGCGCGGCGTGTCAGTGTGCGTCTTGCCCAGCTCGAAGCCAGACCCGAAGCAGCCGAACACGTCGCCCTTCGCGAAGGCCAGGATGTCGTCCGCGTTGAAGGATCGCTTGGAGCCGACGACCTTGGGCGCGTCGAGGCGCGCGGTCGCGTCGTGCTCCCCCGTCTCAGGCGACCACAGGATGCCGTCGGAGTCGTCGAGCTCGGCGTCGGTGAAGAAGCCGGCCTGACCGCCGCGCACTTCGAGCCGCGGGCGGTTGTTCTGATCCACGCAGTCGTAGTGGAAGAAGAACAGACGCACCGCGTCGTGCGCCGCGTGGCCGTCGACGTGGATGTCGTAGCGCAGCGTGTCGCCCACGCGGGGCAGCGCGTCCCGGTACGTGAGCGTGCAGCCGAGCAGGCGGTACACGCGGTCCGACTGGTTGAAGAAGTCGATGCCCATGTACGAGATGAGCAGCAGGTCGGCCTGACCCGCCTCGATCATCACGCCGGCGGGCATACGACCCTGGTGCAGGTACCAGGCGTCCTGCGTCAGGTCCGTCTCGGTCCAGACCGTGCCCTTGCCGAGCACGCCGGGCTCCGCGTCGATGCCGATCACGCGGTCGGCGAGCAGCAGCGGCGGCTCGGGCATGCGCACCTGACGGTGGTAGCCGTCCTGGCGTTCGAACAGCGGGCCGAAGATCGCGCTGAGCTTGCCGCTCGCGCAGACCTCAAGGCCCTTGCGATCGATCTTGAGGCCGGGCAGCTCCGCGGCGGGAACCAGCGGCAGACGGCCCGCGACCTTGGCCGCCATGGACGGCAGCAGCGGGCGACCGATCACGTCGGCGGGGGCGGGCGACGCGACGGGCGACGCAGGCGCGATCACCGGCGCCGCGACGGAGGCGGCGGTGGGAACCTGGACCATGAGCGCAGGCGGCGCAACGGCGGGCGCAGGCGCGGCGACCGTCGCCGTACGAGCGGTGAACGGCACGGCCTGGCGCGGGGCCACACCACCCTGCATGCGACGAGAATTCAGCAGCTCGGCCTGCGCCGCGCGCACGGCGAGGAAGCGCTCGTGCACGGACTGCTGCGACGCGACCCAGGCGGCGTGCGTCTCGGCCAGGCGGCGGGTCTCAGCGGCGAGCGCGGCGACCGCGACCGGAGACAGGCCGGGGCGAGCACCCGAAGGACGCGCGAACGCGGGCCCTGCCACGGCGGCAGGCGAAGGCGCGGACGTCCCGACGTGCTGCGGCGCGGACGGCGCGAGCGGGGCAGATGGCACAGCGAGCGCGGCAGGCGCGACGTACGCCGCGGGAGACGCCGCGGGAGACGCCAACGTCGCAGGCGCAGGCGGCGCCAGCGTACGGGACGGCGCGACAGGCGCCAGCGCCCGAGACGGCGCGACAGGCGCGACCGACACACCCGTCACCGACGGCAGCACGGGCGGGCGTGGGAGCACGAACGCCCCGTCCGAATTGGTCGACATCATCGCTCCACGAGCCGTAGCAAAAGAAGGGAGGCGCACAGGCGCCGGGTGTCCGAGCAGATCGATCGCCCGCGCGGGGGCCGCAGGCGCGGTGGGCGCCGCGAGAGGCGCGCCGTCTGCACGAAGCGTCAACGCATCCACTCGACCGCCGAGCGCGTCGACGGTGACGGTGACCGCGCGCGTCGCGTCGGACCACGGAGAGGCCTTCTCGCCCGGTCGCCAGCCGCAGCCGACCGACAGCGCCGCCGCCGCGATCTCCACCAGCGCGTGCGCCGCGTGCGCGCGCCCGACGAGGTTCGAGATCGAGGTGCTGCCCCGCCCCACCGCCAGCCCGTCGGCCGCGTCGTCGAGGACGGCGTAGACAGTGTCGCCATCGCGGCGAGCGTCATCGAGGCGCTTGATCACGATCGCGACGGCCGCGTCTCCGGGAATGGTCGCGCGACCCAAGGCGCGCAGCGCCGCTTGCGTGACCGGCTCACAGGCCGAGTCGACCGCGCCGACGATCGCCAGATCCAAGTCGCCGACCGCCACGCGACGCGCGGCGATGCGGAGCGCGTCCAGGCCCGACAGCTCCTCGCTCGACACCGTGAAGCCGGGGCCCGCCGCGTCCAGGTGCGCGGCCACGCGGTTGGCGGGGATGTTCGGCATGGTGCCGATCACGCCCGCCGACTGCAGCAGCGGCACAACCGCGTCGCGCGCGCCCGCCAGATCGTCTACGCCGCCCAGGCGTCGCGCCCACTGCGCGAGCCGCCAGCGCACTCCGTAGCGGCAGACCTCGGCGTCTGCGCCCATGCCGACGAACACACCGAGCCGCTCACGCGCCACGGGCGCCACGCGCGAGAAAGCCTCACGCGCAGCTTCCAGCACCGTGGTCTGCTGCGCGAGCGTCTGCTCCAGATCGCGCGGCGGGAAGCGCAGGCCGTCGAGCGAGACCTTCACCGACGCCGTCACGCCGCCATTCGGCCCGCGGCGATCGACGCCGTCACGCACCACGGAGGCAAAGTCGGCGACGTTCGCGCCGCCCGCGACGCGCGCGCCGATCGACACGATCGCCACCGTCGCACGCACGGGCGCCGCAGCGGCTGCGTTGGGCGCGACGGTCGGGTCATACGCCTCGACCACGACGTGCGCGTTGTTCCCGCCGAACCCAAACGCGCTCACGCCCGCGATGCGCGGGCCGGTCCACGGTTCAGGCGCCGTCACCAGGCGGAACGGCGCACGCAGCGCCTCGTTCTGCTTGTTCACGGCACGCGTCGGCGGACGGACGCCATGCTCGAGCGCGCCCAGCACCTTGAGCATCGCCACGAGGCCCGCGGCCGTCACCGGGTGGCCGAGGTTGGACTTCACGGAGCCGATCGGCACATCGGACGCGCCGCCGAACACCTCGGCCATGCTGGTCAGCTCGACCTTGTCGCCCACCGACGTCCCGGTGGCGTGGCACTCGATCAGGCCGACCGTGCTCGGGTCGCGGCCCGCGGAGGCCCACGCGGAGCGCAGCGCGCGCGCCTGGCCCTCGGCGTTCGGCGCGAGGAAGCCGCCGCTGCGCCCGTCGTTCGACAGGCCCACGCCGCGGATCACGCCCAGGATCTTGTCGCCGTCGCGCTCCGCCTCCTCCAAACGACGCAGAACCAGCACCACGCAGCCTTCGCAGGGGAGCAGGCCGTCGGCCTCGGCGTGGAACGGGCGCGACTGGCCGGTCTTGGACAGCGCCTGGAGTGCGGCGAAGCCGACGTGCAGGAACAGGTCGTCCGCGCGGTTCACGGCCGCGGCGAGCATCCAGTCCGCCTGACCGTCCGCCAAGCGCTCACAGGCCAGCGCCAGCGCGTACAGGCCGCTCGCGCACGCGGCGTCGAGCGCGAACGCGCCCGCGCCCAGGCCGAGGCCGTTCGCGAGAAGCTGCGCGGGCAGGCCGGACATGAAGCGGTTCGTCGGATTCGCCGAGTCCAGGCCCAGCCGCGCGGCGAGCGTGGGATCGGCCTGGTCCGCCCAGACGCGCGCGGCGTAGTCCGCCATGCCGCCCGACGGGAAGGACAGGTTGCCGAGCACCGCGCCCACGCGAGCGGCGTCACCGGAGAAGCGCGCGTCGCGGAGCGCCTCACGGCCGGTGTGCAACACCCACTGAGCGAGCGGATCGAGCGCGGACACGTCGGCCGAAGGAATGGCGAAGCCGGTTGGGTCGAACACACCCTCGAAGCCCGTGACGTAGCCGCCGCGATCCGACCACGCACGGTCGCCGCTCTGCTTGGGATCCGACGTCAGCGCCAGATCCGGGTCCAGGCCCCACCGCCCCGCCGGCGCCGACGACGTGAGGTCATCGCCCGCGAGCAGCCGGGTCCAGAACGCCTCAGGCGAGAGCGCCCCGGGGAGCACACACGCACGACCGACGATCGCGATCGGCGTCATCAGACCGCCGCGTCGGGCCAGTCGCGCGCCGGCGCCTCGCCCGGCAGACGATGGTGGGTCACGCCGCGAAGCTCAGCGACCAGACGACCGTCCGCGCCGACCAGCGCAGCGTCGTAGGTCACGCGATCCTTGGCGCCGTCGCGCTTGCGCAGCCAGCCGTGCAGCGCGCCCTCGATGGGGCCCGCGCGCCACACACGCACCGACTCGATGCTGGTGGGCAGGTTGCCGCCGCCGAGCACGCGCTCGGTCCACAGCACGCCAAGCTGCAGCAGGCCATCCAGCGCCGCCGGATCCGTCTGCCACGCGCCGCCAGCCCAGCCGCGATCGGCGAGCCCGGCGACCGTCGCCACCGCGCCGTCCGCCGACAGGCCGGTGCCCGCGAGCACCTGGAAGTCGCGGCCGTGGAACACCACGCGACCGTCGTAGACCACGCCGTCGAAGGGCGTGACCTTGGGTGCAGGCGACGCCGCGGCGCCGCTCGGGCGCTTCTCTTCAAGGCGCACGTGCGCGCGGTAGGCCACGCGACCGCCGGCCTCGCGGAGCTCCGCGAGCACCACGGCACCGTCTCCGTTCTCCAGCTGACGCGCGTGGCCCTGCAGCGTGAGACCGGCCTGATCGAAGCCGCGAACCACCTGACCCGCGAGCACCTCGACCTTGCGCACGTCGGCAACGAACAGGTCCGGGCGGCAGGCGGACGCGAGCCGCGCGAGCCACTCGACCGCCATCACCACCGGCACCACCACCTCGCCCTTCACGCGGTGATCGGTGAGCGCGGGCCAGTGCGCCGCGTCGACGCGCACAGACGCGCGCGCCTCGT
Organism: Pseudomonadota bacterium; assembly: GCA_947475315.1. Classification (GTDB taxonomy): domain Bacteria; phylum Myxococcota_A; class UBA796; order UBA796; genus CAIOSP01. The sequence goes on from CANJMY010000061.1 coordinate 10,081, forward strand.
GCGTGTGGCCTTCGGCGAGCAGGGCGCCCTCGTTGGGCGTGCCGACCACGATCTCCACGGCGCCGTCGCCCTGCTCACGCAGCTCGTCGACGAGCATGCGCGCGCCGACGTCGAGCGGGATGAGCGGCACACCGAGCGCCTCGAAGCGCGCCTCGAGCGCGCTGTTCACCATGCCGCCGCGCCACGGGCCCCAGCCCAGGCTCTTCACCACACAGCCGGGACGACGCGCGGCCTCGGCGCGAGCGACCTTGTTGAGGACCTCGTTCGCCGCGGCGTAGTCGGACTGGCCGGTGTTGCCGCCGCGCGCCGCGACCGAGCTGAACAGCACGATCGCGCGGAGCGGATCCGCCGCCGTCGCATCCAGCAGCGCCGCGAGCCCGACGGTCTTGGTGTCGAACACGCTGTCGAACTGCTCGGGCGTCTTGTCGGTCAGGAAGCGATCCGCGATCACGCCCGCGCCGTGCACCAGCGCGGTGATCGGGCCCCACGAGGCACGCACGTCGTCGAGCACGCGCGACAGCGCCGCGGCGTCGTTCACGTCGGCCACGTCGTAGCGCGCGTGACCGCCCGCCTGAGTGATGGCGTTCAGCGTCGCGCGCACTTCACGCGCGGCGAGGATCGCCTTGACCGTCTTGCCGAGCTCCGCAGGCGCCACCTTCACGCCGCGCGCCTTGGCGTCGGCGAGCAGCGCGCCCTTGAGCGCGGCGTCGTCCTTGGCGGCGGCGCACACGCTGGGCTCGTCGGCGAGCGCCGTGCGGCCGAGCAGCACGAAGCGCGCGTGCGAGGCCTTGGCCAGCGCGATCATCGTCGCCGCGGTCACGCCGCGCGCACCACCGGTCGCGACGACCACATCCTTGTTTCCGAGCACCAGCGCGCCCGTGGGCGACGCGGTCTCGCGGGTCTTGAGCGTGCGACGCACGCCGTCGGCGCCCAGGCCGACCTCGATCTCCACGCCGCCCGCGATCAGCTCCTCGGCGATCGCGTGGGCGATCTGCGCGGGGCTCATCGTGCGCGCGTCGACGTCGATCGCCTTCACCGTGGCCTTGGGCCACTCCAGCGCGGCCGTCTTCGCGATGCCCGCCACGCCGCCCGTCCAGGCGTGCAGCGGGTTGGGCGCGGACACGCCGAAGTCGCCGCCGGTGGACTGGACCAGCACGAGCAGGCCGCCCTCCGTCGACATCTTCTGCGCGACCGGACGCACCGCGAGGAAGGCCTCGCGGCTCACCACACGCGCTCGCGCGCGATCCGAGATGGCGTCCAGGCCGCCGAGCCACACGAGCCCGGCCGCCGTGCCGTCCGCAGACGACACGACCTTGGACGACACGCCCACCGATTCCAGCGCCGCAACGAGCGCGACGCCGACCTCTGCGGGCCCTCCGACAATGTGGAGCTCACCCGAGGTGAGCCCCGCGACGCCGAGGCCAGACGCCGGAGCGGCGACGACCTCCACGACATGGCGCCCGATTCCGTGGTTGTTCGGCGTCGTCGCGGGCGCGAACGACGACGCCGAGGGCGCTACGGCGCCGCCGTCACCCAGGGCTCCCACGATCTGACCGAGCGTCTGCAGCGCGGCCATCGACGCGGCGTCGACCTCCGGCAGGCCAGGGACCTTCTCGCGCAGGGCGGAGAGGATCTCGACGCGCTTGATGCTGTCCACGCCCAGGTCTGCTTCCAGATCCATGTCGAGCGTGAGCATCTCGGTCGGGTAGCCGGTCTTCTCAGCGACGACCGCGAGCAGCGTCGCGGTGAGCGACATGCCGCCCGCCGCAGGGGCCGCCGGAGCCGCAGCCGCCGGAGCGCCACCCGCGACGCCGCCGAGCGCCGACACGATCTGACCCAAGGTCTGGAGCGCGGCCATGGCGCCGGCGTCAACCTCAGGCAGGCCAGGGACCTTCTCACGCAGGGCGGAGAGGATCTCGACGCGCTTGATGCTGTCGACGCCCAGATCCGCTTCCAGATCCATGTCCATCGTCAGCATCTCGGTCGGGTAGCCGGTCTTCTCGGCGACGACGGTGAGCAGCACGCCGGAGAGGTCCGCCGCGGCCGAGGCGACCTTGGCCGCGGGCTTGGGGGCAGGCGCGACCGCAGGCGCCGCGGCCACCGGGGCGGGCGCAGGACGGGGCGCAGGCGCGGGCGGCGCGAGCACCTGGGAAGCGGGCACGACCACCGGGCCAGGCACGTGCGTCGGCGGCGGGACGTAGACCGGCGGCGCCGTGTAGGCGGCGGGCGCGGGGGGCGCCGCGTAGACCGGGGCGGGCGGCGCGTAGGCCGGCGCCGGGGCCGCGTAGGTCGGCGCGGTGAGCGCGACACCGCTGTAGCCCGCGAGCGCCTCAAGGCCGCGCTGCACGGTGGCCAGGTAGGCCTCGTGGCTGCGTGCCATGGCCGACTGCCACTGGCCGTGGGCCTCGGCCGTCTGGCGCTGCATTTCGTGGAACGCCGCGAGCCACGCGGTGTCCCCTCCGCCCGAGGACGGGTCGTTGCCTGCCATGGATTCCTCCGCCGGGCTGTAGACCGGCACTTCGACGATTCGTTCAATGATCTGGGGTTCGGGTTCGGGCCGCGGGCCGTTGGGCTGGGGCAGCGCGGACGCGCCGCCAACCGGCGGGTAGGGCTTGCCCACGTTCCAGCCGGCGATCGGCACGGCGAGCTTGGGCTTGGCGACTTTGCGCGGGTCGACCGGGGTGGCGAAGCCGCGCCACAGGGCGCCCAGGTCGGCGCCGACGCCGGCGACGAACAGCTCGCCCAGGCCGCTGAACAGCTGGGTGACGCCGTCCTTGCCCTTGCGATCGAGCGCGACGGCGCGGTGGGCGCGATCGCCCAGGATGCGCTGCACGAGGCCGCTGAGCACCTGGTTGGGGCCGACCTCGACGAAGGTGCGGACGCCGCGTGCGTACATCGCCTCGACCACGTCGACGAAGCGGACCGGCTCGGCGATGGCGTGCGCGAGGTGCGCGCGCACCGCCGCCGGATCGTGCGAGTAGGGCTTGGCGTCGGAGTCGGCGATCACGTCCATGTGCGGCGCGCGCACGTCCACCGCGGCGAGCGCTGCGCGGAACGCCTCGGCGGCGCCCTCGACGATCGGGCTGTGGAACGCGGTGGCGACGTCCAGGCGCTTGGCGTCGATGCCCTCCGCCGTGAAGTGCGCGATGGCGTCTTCAACCATGGCGGTGGCGCCCGACAGCACGACCTGCGTCGGGTGGTTGTGGTTGGCGACGGTGAGGTCATCGCCCCAGCGCTTGACCTTCTCAGTGATGTCTTCGAGCGTGCCGCGCACGGCGCACATGGCGCCCGGCACGGTGGCCGCCGCGGCCATGGACGCACCACGGGCCGCCGACGCGCGCAGGAAGCCGTCGACGTCGAGCGCGCCCGCCGCGTGCAGCGCCGCCACTTCGCCGAAGCTGTGGCCGGCCGCGCAAGACGCCTTCACGCCCGCCTGCGTCAGCACCGCCAGCAGGGCGGCGCTCGCCGCACCCAGCGCGGGCTGCGCGTTGTCGGTGCGCTGGAGACGGCGCGCGTTCACCTCGCGGGACGCGTCGTCGAACACCGGGCGCGGGAACACCACCTCGGCGAGCGGCGCGTCGGCGCCCAAGCCCAGGCTGGCCGCGCGATCCCACACCGCGATCGCCGCGTCGAAGTTGCGCGCGAGGTCGCCGCCCATGCCCAGGTACTGGCTGCCCTGGCCGGGGAACAAGAAGCCCACCTCACCGGCGTCGGACGCAGGAGAGTACGATGCGCCGTTCGGCATCACGAACGCGGCGTCCGGAGCCTTGCGGACGCGCGAGGCCGCGTCGCGCAGCGCGGCGGCCAGGGAGACCTCGTCGGCGGCGACGACGGCCAGTCGTGCCGAGCCCTGGTGGGCGGCGTGAGCCTGGCGCCAAGCCAGGAAGCGCAGCGTGCCCGGCACGTCTGCCTCAGACGCAAGAAGCTCCGCGGCCGCGGCGAGCGCGGTCGCAGACTCGGCCGCGAGCACGACGAGCTCGGTGTTCAGCACGCGACGACGCGGCGCCACGTGCGGGCCCTTGTACTCCTCCACCGCGAGGTGGAAGTTGCTGCCACCAAAGCCGAACGCCGAGACGCCGGCGCGGCGGGGGTGGTCGTCGGCACGGATCCACGGACGGGTCTCGGTGTTCAGGTAGAACGGCGACTCGTCGATATGCAGCGCGGGGTTCGGGCGGTCGACCTTGATGGTCGGCGGGAGCGTGCGGTGACGCAGGGCCATGACCGCCTTGAACAGGCCCGCCGCGCCCGCGGCCGCCTTGGTGTGGCCGATCTGGGACTTCACCGAGCCCACCGCGCACCACTGACGGTCCTCGCGACCCGACTCGTCCCACACCATCTTCAGGCCGCCAAATTCTGCGGCGTCGCCGGCCTTGGTGCCGGTGCCGTGGGCCTCGACCAGCTCGACGGTCTGCGGACCGAAGCCCGCGGCGTCGTACGCGCGACGCAAGCAGCGCGCCTGGCCTTCGGGCACGGGCGCGTACACGCTCTTGCTGCGACCGTCCGAAGACGTACCGATGCCGCGGAGCACCGCGTGGATCTGGTCGCCGTCGCGCTCTGCGTCCTCCAACCGACGCAGCGCAAACATCGCCATGCCTTCGCCCAGCATGGTGCCGTCGGCTTTGTCGCTGAACGGCGCGCAGTCGCCGGTCTTGGACAGCGCCGGCGTCTTGCTGAAGCACATGTGCATGAAGATGCCGTTCATGGTGTCGACGCCGCCGACGATCGCCATGTCGGCCTGGCCGAGCCACAGCTCGTTGGCGCCCATTTGGAGCGCGGCGAACGTGGAGGCGCACGCCGCGTCGGTCACGCAGTTGGTGCCGTGCAGATCCAGGCGGTTGGCGATGCGACCGGCGACCACGTTGCCGAGCAGGCCGGGGAATGTGGCCTCCTGCCAGGGCGCGTAGTTCGACGAGATGCGGTCACACGCGGCCTGCACCTCGTCCTCGGGGATGCCCGACTCGCGCAGGGCCTTGACCCACACCGGGCGCTGCAGGCGGCTCACCATGTCGGCGAGCAGCTCCTGAGCGCTGGTGACGCCGAGGATGACGCTCACCTTCTCGCGGTCGAGGTGCGAGAAGTTGCCGCGGGTGGCGTCCTCCAGCACGCGCTGCGCGACGATCAAGGCCAGCAGCTGGGCCGTGTCGGTGGCGTCGAGGATGGACGGCGGGATGCCAAAGCCCAGCGCGTCAAAGTCGATCGGCGAGAGGAACGCGCCCCGCTTGACGTAGGTCTTGTCCGGCGCCTTGGGGTTGGGGTCGTAGTAGTCCTCCGTGAGCCAATACTGGGGGGGGACCGGACCGAGCAAATCCTTGCCCAGGAGCACGTCGCGCCAGAAGCCGTCGGTGTCCGACGAGCCGGGGAACAACGCGCTGACGCCCACGATGGCGAGCGGCGGGGTGGGTGGGTGGGACATACAGTTCCTCTAGGCGAGCGAGAGAAGACGAGGAGAAAACTGAAATGCGCGCGCGGGGACCGGCGCACCATAAGAGCGGAACTGCTGGGCGCGGGTGACCACGGCGGCCCCCTCCAGCAGGTTGAGCGCGACCAGACCGACCCGGCGGTTGTCCGCCTGCTCGAGCGGCGTCCCGCGGGTCCACGTGTTGAACGCGGCCATCGCGGGGCCACACCACACCTGGTAGTCCATCTTGCGGGTCGGCTCGCCGGTGATGGCCCAGCGGCTGGACAGCCCCAGGTACCAGCGGAACACGAGCGCCATCTGGTGCTTGGGGTCGCGCTCGGCGCGCTCGACCTCGCGGGCGTCGCGCTGGGCCCAGAAGGCGCGCGTCTCGGCCCAGATGTCGTCGAGCGGGCGACTCAGGATGCGCTTCTCCAGCTCCTCACGAACCTTGGGCGGGATGGCCGCCAGGCCGTCGTAGCTGGTGTAGACGTCGTACAGGCGCAGCGCGCGCGGGCCGAACATGGTGCCGCGCTTGAGCACCTGCACCTTCACGCCCAGCTCGAACATGTCGGCGGCAGGCGCCATGATCACGTCGCCGATGGCGGCGTTGGCCAGCAGCGCTTTGCCCGTCACGGACAGGCCGGACTCGACGCACGCCTGGTTGACCGAGCCGGTCAGCACGTAGGCGGCGCCCATCTGGTAGGCCGCGGCGATCGCCTGGGGCGTGCCCAGGCCGCCCGCGGCGCCCACGCGCACGGGGCGGGTGTAGCCGAACTGGGCGACCAGCTCGTCGCGCAGGGCCTGGATGACGGGGAACAGCGCCGGGAGCGGCTGGTTGTCGGTGTGACCGCCGCTGTCGGCCTCGACCGTGATGTCCTCGGCCACCGGCAGCTTGCGCGCCAAGCGGGCCTCGTCGGCCGTCAGGAGGCCGTCACGGAGCAGCTTCTCGAGGATCTCCTCGGGCGGCGGCGTGAGGAAGCGACGCGCGACCTCCGGGCGGCTGATCTTGGCGAAGACGTAGTTTTGACGAACGATCCGGCCGCCTTCCTCGCGCACGCCGTGGAAGGCGATGCGGACGATGGCAGGGGTGAGCGCCATGTAGGCCGCCGCCGACACCCGACGCACACCGCGGCGGATGTACATGTCGGCGATGGCGTTCTCCAGATCCGGCTCGTTCGGCGAGTGGATCAGGTTGATGCCAAACGGGGCCCCGCTGGGGATCTGCGCCTGGAGCCGGTCGAGGGCCTCGCTGACGCTCTTATGGGACAGGCCGGCCGCCCCGTAGAAGCCGAGCATGCCGTGCTTGGCCATCTCCACGGTGATGTCCGTGGTGTGGATGCCGTTGGCCATGGCGCCCGCGACGTAGGAGAACCGCGTGCCGTGCGTCTCCTGGAAGGAACGATCGCCCAGCCACTCCGGGTAGAGCGCCGGGAGCGTGCCCAGCCACGGCAGGCCGCCGTCCACGCCGACCTGGCCACCAAACGCCACGCCGACCCGGCCGCCGGAGCCTTCACGCACGAGGTGCGCGGACTCCCGCACGCGCTGGACCGCTGCGACCAGCGCGTCCTCGTCGAAGGCAGGCGGCTCGGAACCAGGGCGCCACCCGCCCACAGGCGAGAGATCGTGTTCAGGCATACAGGCGGACTCCGGGGAATGGCCATACGGCTGGCCGACCTAACGGGTTCGCCGGGGCCCGGGTACGTCACCGTTTGGTGAGCAGGCGCGGTCGAAACAGAACCGTCCTCGAAACCGGTCGACGACACGTGGAACCAGCGAGAACGCGCCGCGGTCCGTCGACAGCAAAGTCAACCGTCGAACCGCGTCATCGGCTCTTGACGGACTCTTGCCGCCACGTCACGAGACGCGCCTCCCTGGAGCCCACCATGCGCCTCGCTTTCGCCCGCCCCCTCACCCTCCTTCTGCTCTCCGCCGCTCTCGCCACCGCGGGCTGCCCGAAGCGCCCGAACAGGGACAACTCGGACGACAGCAACACGGACGGCGTCACCACGCATGAGATCGAGGTCCGCCTCTCCATCGTGAGCATCACGCCCTCCACCGCCGCGGTGGATCAGCCGGTGGACGCCACGCTGCGCGGCGCGGGCTTCGCCACGGGCGCCAAGGTCTACATCGGGGTCACCCCTGCCACCCGCGTCGAGTTCGTCAGCGACTCCTCGCTGCGCATCGGCGTCCCCGGCCTGCCCGCCGGCCGCTACGACGTCGAGGTCCAGAACCCGGACGGCACCAGCTCCGTGCTGCGCCAGGGCCTGCTGGTCCAGGACGACGCCCCCGCCTGCGCGTCGTTCACGGTCTACTTCGACCTGGACAAGTCCAACCTGCGCTCCGACTCGATCGACCTGCTCACCAGCCAGGTCGCGTGCCTCAAGGAGCAGACGGCCCCCATCGAGATCGACGGCCACTGCGACGAGCGCGGCACCACCGACTACAACATCGCCCTGGGCCAGCGCCGCGCGGACGCGGTGTCTCGCTGGCTGACCAGCAACGGCGTGCCCGCCAGCCGCATCCGCACCGTCACCTACGGTGAGGAGCGCCCGGTGGACCTGGGCCACGACGAGGCCGCCTGGGGCAAGAACCGCCGCGGCGAGATCATCCTCGGCCGCTAGTCGACCGTGAGCTCGCCCGGGCCGCGCGCATGACCTGCGCGGCCCGGGCGCGGCTTGGTCAGACCTTCTTGTGCCTGCGCTTGTGCGTCGCCTTGGGGCGCGTGTCGCAGTTGAGCATGGTCACCTTGACCGACGTGACCGGCTTCTGCACGGCACCAGGCCGCGGGGTCATCTTCTTCACGAACGTGAGGGTGACCTGTCGGGCGGGGTTCTCCTTGCCTTCGTCCGACTCATTCCAGGTACGGCAGCGCCAGTCGGCGTAGGCGGTCTGGCGCTCCTTGGCGTCGTCAGACCACATGGAGCGCATGAACTTGTTCCAGCGGCTGGATCCGTAGAGTCCAGGGACGTCCTTGGGCTTGGACAGCACGGGCGGGCGGCCGGTGATCAGGTCGAGGGTGGAGCCGTCCGCCAGGGTGGCGTCCACCCGCCACCAGCCGTCATCGCGCAGCGGCGACGGCGCGTACATGTTCCAGTTCTGATCCAGGCGCAGATCGAAGATGGCGATGCGGACGGGGCCTCGGATCGAGACCTGCTTGGGGGCCACGGTCCCCAGGTTCCACCAGAGCACCACGAACAGGCAGGCGCCGACGAACACGTCGACGACCCGCGACGGCCAGAGCCGCGGCCGCGCGTCCACCGTGCCCTCCCACCAGCCCAGGCGGTCCCAGACCTCGCCGGGGATGAGCGGGAGCCAACAGGCGACGCTGATCCAGGGGAACCAGCCGATCTGGAGCATGACCTCCAGGCTGATGTGGAAGAGCACGTAGGGCACCAGGATCGCCATGCGGAACCAGGTGGTCTTCCACGGGACGAACAGGATGAAGGAGCCGACGTACTCCAGCGTGATGATGAACAGCGTGGACGCCCAGAGGATGCCCGGGAAGTTGCGCATCCACACGCCGATCGGTCCGGTGAAGGTGTCGATCTGGAGCGCGTACCACCCCGCCGTGCCGTCGAACCAAGCGTGGCCAGACTTCAGGATGCCGGTCACCAGGTAGAGCACCGCGATCTGCAGGGTGTAGGCCAGCGTGGCGACGGTGAGCGGCGTGCGCTCCGGGGCCTTGGCCCGCCCGGCCCGCCGGTCGAGCGACATCACCTGGTTCAGGGGCAGGAAGATGCCCCAGAACAGCAGCGTGCAGATCAGCAGGTCCGCGCCGTACATCACCCAGGGGTTGCGGGCCTGGATGCTGATCTGCAGCACCCAGCAGACCACCGTGAAGACCCGGGTCCGCCAGCCGAGCGCCATCGCGACGCCCGCGAAGAACATCAGGACCAGCCACAGGCCGCCCAACTCGACGCCCATGACCTGGAACGGCACCGCGGCGCGCACCCCAGCCGGGGGCGCCAAGACCGAGGGGAACGCGCCGACCTCGGTGTAGAGCGCGCCCAGATCGCGCAGCCGATCGACGGCGTCGATCGCAACGAGCGAGCCCAGCGCGATCCGGAACAACGCGAGCGAGCGCGCGTCCAGTCCGAAGAGCCGCTCCTTCAGCGGGTAGTCTGTGTTTGTCATGCGCCCACGCTAGCCCGTCCAAACCGCCTTCGGTGACGCAACGTCACGCGGCGGCGCCGCTTTGCACACGGGCCTC
>CANJMY010000062.1 GCA_947475315.1 Pseudomonadota bacterium
CCCGCAAGGACGCGGACGTCGCGAGCGACTTCACGCAGTCGCTGGAGGACCTGCGCGGCGCGCGCGACTCGCTCGACGTGCAGGCCACGCAGGACGCCGCGAACGCGACGCTCGATCAGATCGACGTGATCGAGGATCTGTTCCGCTAGACAGCGGGCCGCCCAAGTCGATCGCCACGGTCGTCGACCGGCGGTGAGCGTCGCGTAGCGCGGCCAGGCGACCGGCGCGCCGCGGGACGGGCCGCTCGCGTCAGTTCACTTCCATGTGGAAGTCGCAGCCATCGCTGCAGGTGCCGTCGACCACGCCGTCCACGATCGCGCCGGTGCAGTCGGTCCAGCCGGCGCCGGTCAGCGTGACCGTGTCGCCGTCCACCTTGCCGCCCTTGGGCATGTCCATCATCATGCTCCAGGCGGAGAACTCAAACCCGCAGCCGCTCTGGTCGAGCGTGAGCGTGCCGGTCATGTCCATGCCTATGCACGCGCCGTTCACCAGCCAGCCGCCCTCGGGCAGGGCGGTACAGGTGACGTCCGCCACGTCGGTGTCGGTGGCGTCGGTGTCGTCGCCGTCGGACGTGCCGGTGTTGCAGGCGGCGGTGAAGAGCAGGGCGAGGATGGCGCGGGACATCGTGGTCTCCAGGTTGGGCGACGAGGGGTATCCAGCCCGCGCGCCCCGCAGCGCCGATCGGACAATCCGCCGCAGTGCAGGGTCAGGCGTCGGCCAGACCTGACCACCAACCCCACTTCACCCCTTGCTGGAGCCACTCCCGCACGCGCCCGTGGAGGTCGGGGACGCCCACCCCGAACAGCGCCTCGGTGGACGCCAGCGCTTCGCCCAGGGGTCGGTGGTCGAGCTCCACCAGGAGGTGGGCCAGCGCGGGCTCTAGCCGGACGCGGATCAGGTTGAGCTGGGGATCCCGACACAGCACCCACGTCGCGGGATCGGGCGCCGGCGCGGGCAGCGGCGCCTCGCCGTCGTGCTCCAGCGCCGCCACACGCAGCAGCGGGACGGGCCAGTGAAAGGTCAGGCGGCGGAGCGTCGGCGACGGCACCAGCCGACAGGCGAACAGCCGGGCCGCGGCCTCCGCCGAGGGCGCCCACGCCGCGGTGAGCGGCAGGTGGAACAGCTCGGTCCAGGCGCGGTCGTACGCCGCGGCCTCCCGCCGCAGCGGCTGGTCCCAAGGGGACGACGCGAGGTGCGCGGGCAAGTCGACGCCCAGCTCACCCAGGTCCACCGATCGGGGCGGCGCTGCAGCTAGGTACGCGCTCGCCAGCTGGTTGAACGACCACAGGCCCATCAGCCGGGACAAGGTCGGGTACGCGCCCTGGAGCACCGTCAGCCAGCGGAACCACACCTGCTCGTTGTAGGCGCTCAACCGATCGCGCGCCGAGGCCCGGGCGTCCGACTGCACCCTCTCGACGACGCTCGTCGGGTAGGTGTCCGCGGCGGCGGCCGCGCGCGGCGGCGACCAGGTCAGCGGCTGGGTCACCGCGTCGAGCAGCGCCGTCTGCCACGCCACCAGCGTCGACGGGGGCGTGGGCTCCTCGGGAGCGGGACGCAGCGCCGACGGCGGCTCCGGATGCTCGGGAGCGGGGCGCAGCGCCGACGCCCGCACCGCGCGCGGAGCGGCGGGCGCCTGGTGCCGCCGCGCCTTCTCCAACTCGGCGACGCACGCGTCGTAGGCGGGGATCTTGTCGTCCCACTCCAGCAGCGTGGGGAACGGCCCAAGCTGCGACCAAGCGCGCGCGTAGAGCGACCACACCTCGTCGGGCACCGGCTCGTCGTGGGTGTCCACCACCGGCCCCGTCGGTAGCGCGCGGTGCCCGGCGACGTGAACCTGCAGGATCCGATCGGCGTCGATCGAGTCGAGGTAGGCGTGCGGATCGAGGCCGTGGTTGCGCGCGGACACGACGATGTTGTTCACGTCGAGCATGAACCAGACGCCCGAGCGACCGACGACCTCCGCGTAGAACTCGGCCTCGCCAAGCGGGTCGTCGCGCAACGCCACCACGCTGGACAGGTTCTCCAGCCCGAACGGTCGCTCCAAGATGTCCTGCACGATGCGCGCGCGGTCTGCGGCGTAGCGCGCGGTCGCGGCGTTCATCGGCGCGGGGAGCAGGTCGTGGGAGAGCCGCTCGTGCGCGCCGGTCCAGCACAGGTGGTCGGTGACCCAGGGCGCGTCCACCTCGTCGGCCAGACGGCGCAGCGCGCGGAGGTAGTCGCGATCGAGCGGATCGGGCCCGAGCAGGTTCAGCCCCACGCCGTGCAGCACGACCGGCGCGCGCTCGGCCGCGCGATGGAGATTGGCGCGCGCCGGCGCCGACGGGCTCAAGAAGTTCTCGCTGATCACCTCGAAGAAGTCCACACCCGGCGACGAGCGCGACCACAGCTCCGCGTAGTGCGACACGCGCAGCCCGAGGCCGAGCGCGTCCACGGCGATGCGAGGCGTCCGCTGCGACACGCTAGTTCAGGTCTTCGGTGACGCCGACGACGCCGTACTCGTAGGGCTCCACGTCGAGCGTGCGCAGATACTCGGCGACGCGCTCCAGCTCAGCCACCGAGTAGCGCTCGTGGAAGGCCGGCATGTTCGCCGACGCCGATCCGTCGGAGTTCAGGCCGCGGTAGCCAAACGCCGCGATGGTCACCAAGTTCGCCTTGGACAACGCGGCGAACTGGGCCTGCGCCGCGGTCTGGTCGGCGCCGGGCGCCGTGTAGAGCGTGAACGCGTCGGCGCTGTGGCAGTCGGCGCAGGTGCCGCTCCACACCTCCGCTCCGGTCTTGCCCGAGTCGGTCGGGAGCACGACGCAGCTCACGCCGCCGCAGCTGTTCATGCCCTTGCAGGTGTGCTCAGTGAGCTCCTTGGAGAACTTGTTGAACGACATGCCCTTGCAGCTGTTGTTGCCCGCGCAGGTGGCGTGGGTCTGGATCAAGCCGCCCTTCGCGGTGCACTCGGCGAGGAAGTCCGCGAACTTGATCGTCTCGTCGGTCACCGTGGACGTGATCACGGGCCCGGTCGCCGCGACGTCCGTGTCCGCGGGATCGGTGTCCGACGCCACGCCGTCGGTGTCGATGTGATCCTCGTCCTTGGTCGAACCGCACGCCGACGCGCCGAGGCACAGCAGGCCGGTGAGGGCGGCGGCGCGCATCGCGACCGAGGACTCGGAGACAGCGGGAGAGCGGGGCAGCGAAGACATCAGACCTCCAGAGTGGGACGCGCGGGCCAACCCAGGCCCAGACAGCGCCGGGGGGCCGTGTACTCCGAGGCGAGACCTCGTGGATCCGATTGGACAACGTGCCACACGCGGCGAATTGTCGCGGCGCGGCCCCGTTCCCGCTCCGCCCTTGCGCGTTCTGCGCGCGCGCCGACTAAGCGCGCTCGCTCAGCGCCGCCGACGAAGCCCCGCGAGCGCCAGCAGCACCAGCCAACCGCCCGACGCGCCGCCCGTCGCGCAGCCACACTTGGGCGCGTCGTCCACCACCGTGGCCGGCGCCTCGACCCACAGGTGCGAGGTGATCGTGCGCACCACGCCGTCGCGCAGCACGTGCACACGCACGCGCGCCTGGCCCACCGCTGGCGCGTCCACCGTGCCGGTCCAGGTCCAGTCGTCCGACGGGATGTCCGCGACCTCGCTCTCCAGGCCGTCGCGCACCACCAGCAGCTGCGCGCCCGCGCCGCCGGTGACGCGCGCGGTGATCGTCGCGCGGTCGGCGTAGAGGGTGTCGCCTTCGCGGCCGATCGCGTCGAGCTCGACCATGGGGTCGGACATGCCGCCGAGCTTCACGACCGTGCGGTTCTGGCGCACGCCCTCCACGATGCCGTCGACCGACAGCTCCTCGGCGAACACCATCGTCGTCGGCTCGCCGATGCGGCTGCCGACCGCGCCCGTGGCGGTGCCGCCGGTGTGGTCGTCGCTGCCGCCGAGCGCCGCGACATGCGCGCCCGCGTCACACTGGGCGTCCCACAGGGCGAGCGCGTTGACCAGCAGCACGGCGCCCAGCTTGTCGACGCTGCCGCTCGACACCTCCAGGCCGTCGAAGCTCATCACGTCGACCGGGTGCTCCCACGCGCAGCCCATGCACGAGCTGCCGATGTCGAGCGTGGGGTGCGCGGGCGAGAACAGGCCGCCCTGGTCGTGCACGGCGTCCACCGCCTGCTGCGCGACGAGGCCGTCGATGCCCAGCGTGAACGGCACCGGCTCGGTCACGCCGATGGCGATCGCGTGGCCGCGGTAGCTGGTCCACTCGATGCCCGGCACGAGCAGCGCGGTCGGGTGGCGACGCTGCACCGCGGACAGCAGCGACAGGTGCGCGGTGGTGTTGTGCTCGCTGAGCTCCACGAAGTCCAGGCCGCTCGCGACCACGTAGTCGGCGACCTCGTCGAGCGAGGGGCGCGCGTCGCCGCTCTGCTCGGAGTGCACGTGAAAGTCGCCCGCGTACCAGCCGGGGGCCGCGGAGAGGGGCGCGGGCGCGACGAACGGGCCGCGATCGGCCTGCGGGGCCAGCGTCGGGGCGTCGCGCAGCGTGACCTCGATGTGGATGGTGCCGGGCAGCTCGGGCGTGAACGGGAAGCCGATGATGACGTTCCAGGTGCCCGGCGTGATCACCCCAGGGATGTAGCCGGGCGACGCCGCCAGCTCATTGAGCACGCCGTCGCCGCCGTTGCTCCCGGCCCAGCCGCGCAGCACGCGGTCCGGGCCATACAGGCCAAAGTCGGTGGCGTTGGCGTCGCTCTGGTCGTTCGGGTGGAACGTGAGCTCAGCCACGCCCGCCGGCACCTCGAACGGCTGCAGGACGAACGGCGTGCCGACCGGGTCTGCCGGCACGGGCACGTCGAACGTCAGCGTGGTGTCGGCCCGCGCGACCGACGCGCAGCACAGCGCCCCGACCCACAGGCCGACGACCCGCATCAGGGCTCCTCGCTGTCCGCGCCGTGCGAGGCGGCCTGCGGCGCGTCCATGGTGCCCGTGGCGTCCTCGGCCGGGATCATCTCGAACTCCGGCTGCTGACCGGGCGCGCGGCCCTGCAGACGCCACGTGGCGGACCAGATGAGCGGCAGCAGGAACGCGGCGGCCAGGGTGACGACGATCTCGCCGATGACGACGACGACGCCGAGCGAGCGCACGCCGCGGTTGGTGGCGAAGCCCAGCGACAGGAACGCGCCCGACGTGGTGATGGTGGACAGCGCGGACGCGGCCCCCGACGTCATCAGCGCGCGACGGATGCCGCCCGGGCCTTCCTCTTCAAGTCGGTGGAGCAGGTGCACCACCGTGTCCACGCCGATGCCGACCGCGATGGGGATGCCGGTCAGGTTGATCATCGAGAACTTCACGCCGAACAGCCAGATCAGGCCGAACGACCAGACCAAGCCCGCCGACAGCGCCGTGAGCGCCCACGCCACCCAGGCCGGGCGGCGCAGGTCCCAGGCGACCAGCAGCGCGACCAGGAAGAAGGACAGGCCGCCCACCTTGGGGGCGTCCTCGAGCGCCAGGCTGAACAGGCTGGAGATGCCGAGCATCTCGCCCGCGATCTGACGCCCGGGCAGCGCCTGCTTGAGCTCGACCGCCAGCTGGCCGGCCTCGCGCACGTCCCACATGTTGCCCTTGGGCAAGAGCATCATGCGCGGCGCGTTCTCGTTGTTCGCGCCCATCAGGGTGACCAGCGCCTCGGGCAGGTCCTCCCGGGTCAGCTCGTTGACCTGAAGGCCGCGCAGCGGGAGCAGGCGCTTGACCAGGATGGGCGGCAGGTAGCGCATGGCCGGGCTGTCCAGCATGTGGACCAGGTCCCGGATCTGCTCGTTGCGCGCCGCCTGATCGTCCGGGAGGACGTTCTTGATGCTGAACGCGCCGCCGACATGCGGCAGGCCGCCCGCGCGCACCAGCGCCGTGATGCGCTCCTCGTCCGCCTGGAGCTGCTCGGGCTCCTGGTCGTAGAACACGACCACCGGGGCGTAGGACTCGCGGGCGAGCTTGCGCTCCTGCTCGGAGAGCTCGGCGTAGGACATGCCGTCGCGGCGCATGGCCGAGATGTCGTACTCGAACCCGATGCGCGGGACGATGAACACCAGGATGCCGATGGTGCCGACCATCATGGCGACGACGCCGTGCGGCGCCAGCGCGTAGGTGGCGCGGCTGGGCTTGCGCTTCACGTCCAGGCCCAGGAGCATGCGCGTGCCGTGGTCAAAGCGGACCAGCAGCGACGGCATGAGCACGATCACGCAGGTGAAGCACAGCAGCAGGCCGATCGACAGCATGTAGCCGAGCTGCACGAAGCCCTGGAAGCGGGCGGTGGCCAGCGCCAGGAAGCCGGCGGCCGACGTCAGCGCCGCGGTGGAGGACGGCGGGCCCGCGTGGTCCCACGCCGCGATCACCGCCTCTCTGGGCTCAAGGCCCCCGGCGCGGTTCTCTCGGAAGCGGGCGACCAGATGGACCGCGAAGTCGACGGACAGGCCGAGCAGCGTGGCGGTGCCAAACGACGTGTAGGTGTTGATCGTCCCGATGGTCAGCGCGGCCAGGCCGAGCGTCCAGACGTTGGCGATCAGGATGGGCGGGAACATCAGCAGCGTGGTCTTCACCGAGCGGAAGGCCCACGACAGCACCACGAGCACCACGATCAGCGACGCGGTGTTGGTGACGGCCAGGTCCTGCTTGACCCCCTGCACGTCCTCCGCCGAGTGGCGGTACGCGCCGCCGATCCACAGCACGCGGATGCCCTGGGCCTCCGGGTGCGCGTCGGCCATGACCTTCTCGACCTCCTCCATGAGGTGCTTGCAGAACTCAGGGTCGGAGCTGGCCTTGGTGGGGCGGATGATCACGCGGCCGGTGCCGTCGCCCTTGTCGGCGAGCAGGGATGAGCTGTTGGCCTTGGCGATGCGCTCGGTGAGCGGGCCCATGTCCATCAGCTTCTGGGTGACCATGGGGTTGAGGGCCGGGCCCAGCGCCAGGGCGCCCTTCAGGCGGATGTTGAGCTGCTCGAGCTCGTCGGGCTTGAACTGGAGCAGGCCGATGTGCTTGGCCAGCGACGGGTCGAGCTCGTGCATGGCGAAGTTGACGTCGGGCAGCTTCTCCAGCTTCTCGACCAGGTCGTCCAGGAAGGGGTCGAGCTTGGCGGGGTCTTCCGCCTTGTAGGTGATGCTGAGGACGTTGAGGCCGCCCTCCTCCTTGTTGATGCGGAGCAGCGCCTGCACGCTCGGATCGTTGTCGGGCAGCAGGGCGAGCATGTTGGGATCGACCCTGGGGGGGATCCCGATCACACCCAGCACCGCGGTCAGGATCAGCGCGACGACCCAGATGGGCGCCGCGTGATCGATCGCGAATCGGGCCAGGCGTCCATAGAAGTTCGGCTCGGCGTCGCTCACGCTGCCCTCCGCGGCGAGGCGCACTAACTGGAAAACCCCTTCCCGGCGCGCGACCCTTTGCGGCAACCCGTGCTAGGATCGTGGATCCTGGACCCCCCACTCCGACCGGAGCCCGTGTGAACGAGCGTGCCACGATCGACCGGGGCTGGTTCTATGTGATCGAGCCAGACCAGGGCGCCCACGCGCCGCTGGACCGTCAGATCGTCGCCGACGACGGCGCGGTGCTGACGCGTCGTCCGCACGGCTTCCCCGGCCGCCTGGAGGCGGTGGACCTGTCCGGCGAGTCGCTGCCTGTCGCCACCCTGCTGCGTGCCACGTCCGCGGTCGGCCTGGCGTTCGAGGCCCGTGGCGCCGGCTTCTCCGACGCGGTGGTCGAGCTTGGGCCCGCAGGCACCGCGCTCGCGGTCGACCAGACCCCTGACGGCCGCCTGCGCGTGCGCCTGGACGGCCCCGCGGTGTCGTGGGCGCCCGCGCCCCACGCGGTCTACGACGCGGTCGCCAAGGCGCTGGACGCCGTCTCTGCGGCACCGCCGCGGGCCCTCGCCGCGACCGGCGCCCTGCCCGACCATCCCGTGCCGCGCGCCCTGTTCTTCGAGTCGTTGATGAACACGGACATGCCGCACAACGACAAGGAGATCAGCCAAGGCGTCCTGCACATGATCAGCCCGCTCAAGGGGCTGGGGACCGAGGTGGTCCTGGTGAACGCCAAGATGCCGATCGTGGGCGACGATCGCCCCGTGTTGGGCCTGGAGCGCCTGGTCGACGCGCTGGCGGCGGGCCCCATCCACTTCGTCGGGATCACCCTGCTGGAGGGCTACTGGGAGGGCGTGGTCAAGCTGATCGCCACGCTGCGCTCCCTGGGATGCCGGGCGCACATCGCGGTGGGCGGCGTCATGCCGTCGCTGGCGCCCGAGCACGTCGCGACCCACCTGCCCGACGTCACGTTCATCTGCCGCGGTGCCGGCGAGGCCTTCCTCCCGCAGCTGTGCGAGATCATCGGCACCCACACCATCGACGACCCGTTGACCGACGCCCAGCGCGCCGCCCTGCTGCGCCTGGACGGCTTGATCACGCTCGACCGGGCGGCGGGTCGCCTGCTGGCGTCCAACGTCGCGCGGACCATGCGGGTCGAGGACCTCGACCGGGTCCGGCTCGACCTGCGCTACCTGACGGCCCGCCACATCGAGGGCGGCATCGAGCTGTCGACGTCGCGCGGCTGCATCCACAAGTGCAGCTTCTGCTCCATCCTGGGCCGCGAGTCCTACCAGGCGCGCAGCGCGGGCGGCGTGTTCGACGTGCTGAAGGACTACGAGGCCCGCTTCGCCGAGCTGTTCGGCGACGACGTGCCGCCCAACGCCTACCGGGTGCACATCTCCGACGACGACTTCGCCTGCGAGCGCGACCGCGCGCGGGTCTTCTTCGAGGGCCTGCGCGACACCAAGTTCCGGCTCTCGTCGGTGCAGGTGTCGATCGCCGATTTGTGCCGCAAGGAGAACGGCAAGCTGCTGCCGGAGCCCGACCACGCGCTGCTCGACGCCATCCGCGCCGACTGCTTCGCCGACCACGGCCGGCCCATCCCCAAGAACGACTTCTTCGAGGACCACAAGTCCCGCAGCTGGTCGAGCTTCCTGCAGATCGGCGTCGAGACCTACAGCGACCGCGAGATCGCCAGGCTGGGCAAGGGCTACAAGCGCGTCCACGTCCGCGCGATCGTCGCCGAGCTGGCCCGCCGCGACCTGCACATGGACGGCTACTTCATCCTGGCCAACCGCGAGACATCGGCGGCCGACCTGGTCGAGGTGTTCAGCGAGGTCGCGCGGCTCAAGCTGCGCTTCCCCGAGCACTTCCACATGCGCTTCCCGGTGGTGCAGCACCTGGTCAGCTACTTCACGGCCGCCAGCCACCGCCGCCACGTGCGCCAGGGTCGCCGCGACGCCATGGTCCTGCGCGGGTTCGCCTCCGTCCCGTCGCACCCCGAGTACGACTACCCGTTCGTCGACCACGACCAGCCCGACGACCCCTGGACGCTGCGCACGGTCGCCCGCCCGTTCGTCACCGATCAAGGCAGCTACACCGGCAACCTCACCGTGCTCAGCGCGATGTGGCGCGACTGGCTGCCCGACGCGTCCGACGCCGACCGCACCCGCATCGAGCGCCTGCTGCGCCGCCTGGACGACCGCCCGCGCCGCCTGGTGTTCGAGATGGTCCGTCAGGCCTGGTTCGCCGAGGACGCCGGCTGGCCCGACGCGCGCCTGGACCGCGAGCGCTGCCTGGAGACCGCCGAGCGCGTGCTGGGCCCGCACGAGGCGTGGTTCCCCGTGCTGCGCCACGTGCTGCGCTCCCCCACCGAGCGCCGCCTGTTGCTGGTGACCGCCGCCAAGGATCGCCCGATGTCGGAGTCCGACGCGCGCGCCTCGGTCGACCTGCTGATGGCGTCCGACCAGGACGACGTGGCCCTGCACCTGATCGCCCCGCACGGCGAGGTCGACGTGGGCTTCCTGGGCGACCTGATCGACCTGGCGACCGCGCGCGCCTCCGACGTGGACGCGCCGCACAGCCTTCGCGTGATCGTCGACCGCGACGGCTGGGTCGCCACCGACGAGACCATCGCGACCCTCGCCGCCCGCAAGGTCGAGGTGCAGGTGGTCCGCCGCGCCGGCGCCTGTGACCTGGGCGACGGCTGGCGCGCGATGGAGGCCGCGGGGATCGACACCCGCGCGGTGATCGTGGTCGGCCCGGACGACGTGGGCGCGCTGGTCGACGCGTGGCGCGCCGCCGCCCGGGCGGGCGTGGGCGCGTTCGCGATCGAGCTGTCGACCGACGCCTGGGACGACGCGGCAGCGGCGCGGCTCGCCTCGGCGCTGTTCGAGGTCGCCAAGGTGGTGGTGGGCGGCCCGCGCTGGCTGGGTCTGGGCGTGGAGCGCTCAGGCCGCCTGGACGACGTGCTGGTCGACGCCGACGGCACGATCGGCCGCGCGGACGGGCTGGTCGCGGGGTCAGGCCTGCGCGCCGAGCATCGGCTGGGTCGCCTGTCGGACCTGTCGAACGTCGACCGTCACGCGCTGCAGATCGGCGATCCGACGTCGCTGCCGGGCACGCCCAAGCTCGACGCGATCATCAAGCGCCGCGCCAAGGCGGACAAGGTGCTCGCGAGCTTCGCGGCGTGGTGGCGCGGGCGGTCGGGCGAGGACACGCGGGCGGCGCCGCAGGCCTAGAGCGGCCCATTGCGGTCGAACCCCTGGTGGTTTGCGGCTTCGCGGCCAGCTATGCTGAAGACCATGGCTTCCACTGACGTCACCGTCGTCGTCGACCTGCCGTTCGGGGCTATCCCGGGCGCGAACGCCGACCTGCGCACGGTGGGCCTGGAGCTCCGGCGCCTGTGGCTGATCGAGCAGGTTCGGTCGCATCGGATCGGTGTGGGCAAGGCGGCTGAGCTCGCGGACATGGCGCGCGCCGCGTTCATGGCGCTGCTCGGCGCCCACGGCGTCGCGGCGATCGACTACTCGGTCGACGACCTGATGCGAGAGCTCGAAGGACCCGCCGCGCGATGATCGTCGTCCCCGATTCCGGGCCGCTGATCTACCTCGCGAGCGCCAACCAGCTGGAGCTGCTCCGCCTGCTGTACGGAACGGTCGTCGTGCCGCGCGCGGTGTTCGAAGAGGTCACCGTCGCTGGGGCCGGGATGATCGGCGCCGCCGAGGTGCTCGCCGCCTCGTGGCTTCAGATCGAAGATCAGACCCCGGATCCCGAGCTCCTTCGCGTGCTCGATCGTGGCGAGTCGGCGGCGATCCCGTTGGCGGAGCGCCTGCACGCCATCCTGTTGGTGGACGACGGCGACGCGCGCGCCGTCGCCACGCGCAGGGGCCTCGCCGTCATCGGCACGCTCGGCGTGCTCGTCGCGGCGAGACGTCGCGGTCTGGTCGCGCAGATCGCCCCGGTGCTCGACGTCATGGCGGGCCACGGCATGTTCGTCTCCGTCGACCTCCGCAGGCGCGTGCTGGAGATGGTCGACGAAGCCGAGTGACCGAGGCTTCTCACCCCATCCAGATCAGGCCTTGTCGTCTTCCTTGGCGGCGAGCGCCTCTTCCAGCACGGCGTCCTGGCTGCCCTGGTCGAGGTCCACGCTGTCGATCGTGATCAGCGAGGGGTCGTCGTCGTAGCCCAAGCGGCCGAGGCCCTCGAGGTAGTCGTGCAGTGGGCCGGACGCGGCCTGGAACTCACCGGCGACCGCCTGCTCCAGCAGGGTCTTGGTCGTGGGCAGGTCGTAGGGCGGGTACGGGTAGCGGTGCAGGTCGAGCTCGGGGTCGGCGCTGGCGGCGGCCTCGAGGGTGTCGAACGTGGCGCGCAGGGCGGCGGCCTGGGCGGCGATGTCCTCGGCGGACGCACCCACCAGGGCCGACGGCAGGTCGGCCGGCGGCGCGGCGTCGGGGTGCGAGGCCAGGTAGCGGGCGGCGGCCAAGTGGAAGGCGCTGCCCTGGAGCTCGGCCAGGCGCGCGCTGACGGTGACGCGCTGCAGCAGCGCCAGGCGGTCGGTCGGCAGCTCCAGGCCCAGCAGGCCGACGATCCAGGTCCAGACCTCGGCCAGGTGGCGGCCTTCGTCCTTCTCGGCGGGGCGCAGGCGCGTGAAGATGGGGATCAGCTCGTCGCGCACGAGCGCGGTCGCGGCGGCCTGGTCGGCGGGGGCGACGACGGTGGCCAGCTCGCGGGCGAACACGGCGGCGTCCGGGACGGCGCCCTCGGCGAAGATGGCCGGCAGGTGCGACGTGTCCTGGGTGCGCAGCGCGCCCCACATGCAGACGCGGCCGCCGCCGTCGGCGTGGAACTCGGCGAACCACGGGTGCACGCCCAGGCCGGAGGCCGAGTACACCTGGTAGGCGGTCTTGAAGCGGGTGCCGTGGCCCAGCTCGACGAACGCGGCGGCGATGGCCGGAGAGCTGACGCCCTCAGACGACCAGGACAGGCCGGTGACGACGCCGTCGCGCCAGTGCACACCCCACAGGCCGCTGCGCACGCGCGGCGCGAAGGCCTCGACGCGGGTGGCGAGCGCGGGCGAGAGCAGCGAGAGCGGCGGGGCCTCGTGGCGGGTGACCACACCCTCGGCGCCGTCGATCCACTCCCACGCGAGGACGGGGTGGCCGCCCTGGCCGGCGACGTTGTCGCGCTCGACGGCGAACACGCGCAGGCGCTTGCCGTCGGTGCAGAACACGTGGTCGAGCTTGGGGCGCTTGTCGACGAAGGCCTTCACGGCAGGCCACTGCTTGTACGCGACGCCGCGCACGCGCTCGACCTCACCGCGGTCGGCGACCCACACGTCGGGGGCCTCGTCCGCGCCCAGACCGAACGACACGCCCAGCTTGCTGGAGTCGATCATCTTCGCGATCACGGCCTGATCCACCAGCGCCGCGATCGGCGCGGCGGGAGCGCCACCGAGCGCCGCCGCAATCAGCGAGTCCACCCACTCAGGCGAGACCAGATCGACAGGTGCCTTGTCCATCAGCAATCCTCCACGGCGGGGCGTCCCAGCCAAATCCACGTTCCGGGGCTAATCGCCCGCTTGGGCGGCGGCCATCGGCTCGCCGTAGGGGCGAAGCTCGCCCGTGTCATACAAGTCTGCGTACCGATCGTACACGCCCATGCACACCGTGTTGCGGGCGCAGCGCTCGCAGGCGTCCACGCGCTTGCGCTTGCGGTCGGGGGTCCAGTTGTAGAGGCCCTCGAACACGACCTTTCCGGGCTTGCTGCTCCACTCGACCGTCACGCGCGGATCCCAGTGGAGGTCGTTGGAGAGCACGTCGTACGGGCCCAGCAGGCACATCGGCATGCCGAAGAAGCGCACGATCGCCTTGTTGGCGCGGGCGCCCGCCTTGGGGACGACCTCGGCCAGCTTGGCCAGCGGCACGCCCAGCTCGCGGTACTTGTCGAAGCCGCCGCCCTCGGGCGTGGTGTTCGACACGACGATCAGCTTGGCGCCCAGGCTCTCCGCGAACGCGATGGTGTCGGGCAGCGCGTCGACGTTGTGCTTGGTGACCACCGTGTTGACGTACAGGTTGAAGTTCGGGTTCACGGCCAGCGTGTTGCGGATGGCGGTGGTGGTCTGCTCGAAGCTGCCCTGGCGACGCGTCAGGCGGTCGTTGATCTCGGCGTTGGGGCCGTGCAGCGAGAACAGCGCCTCGTCGAGGTACGGCACGGCGCGCGCCGCGTAGTCCGGCCGCGCGAGCATGGTGCCGATGGTGCCCACGCTGGTGCGCATGCCGAGCTTGCGCGCGAGCATGCAGACCTCGATGAACTGCGGGTGGAGCGTGGGCTCGCCGCCCGTGAAGTGGACGTTCTGCACGCCGCGGGCGGCGTGGGTGCGCAGGATGGTCGCCACCCGGCCCCAGGTCACCTGGAACTCGTGGTAGGCCTCCATGCGGTGCTCTTCCGAGCAGAACACGCAGCGCTCGGCGCAGTGGTAGGTCAGGTGCAGCTCGAGCCGGCGCATGACGGCGCCGTTCGGTCCGATCCACGGCGTCTCGGTGGCGTACTCGGGCGCCACGGGCATGGGCGCTGAGCCGCGCGGGATGTGGCCGGCGGTGCGCTTGAGCTCGAACTCCTCGACGACGCGCGCGTCTTCGGGGACGATGATGGCGCGTTCGCGCACGGGGTCCGTCACGCCGCTTCCTCCAGCGTCCGCCGCCTCTGACGGTACCGGCGGTAGTGCGGGTAGAGGCTCTGGCACAGCCGCGTCAGCTCGGCGTCGACGGCCAGCGTCGAGCTCCACACGCGCGGGGGAAGGGACGACTCCAGCAGGCCGTTGATCGACGCGGCCTTCTCGGCCAGCAGCTCGTTGGACGGGGGGTTGTCGAGGTCGCCGCAGCGGGTCTCGCCGAGCAGCTCGTCGAGCGATCCAGACAGGCCCACGTTGCTCGGGTGGATGCTGCGGTCGGAGTCGACGATGAAGCCCGAGTTGAAGAACGGCGTGGGCTGCAGCGTGAACAGGTTGCGCAGGTAGAGCTTCTCGCCCTTCTCCCAGGCGTCAATGATCTCGTCGCGGATGCCGTCAAAGCCCACGCGCAGGTTGGCGAGGGCCTCGTCCGTCCACGGGATGTAGTAGCCAGGGAGCAGGTTGAACCGCCAGAACCCGAGGCTGCGCAGGTGGCGGAAGTTGTCCCCCGCCCGGCCCGACGTCTTGGGCGGGATGGTCTGGGTGATCACCACGCGCGGCACGGTGGACAGCTGCGGGATCAGCGACACGACGTGGTCGTACGCGTCGCCCACGCCGTCGACCGCGCGCCGGTACTTCCGGTTGTCCTCAGGCACGCCGTCGATCGAGATCGTCAGCACGCCCTTGGGGTAGGTGCGCAGGTAGTCGAGCCAGTCGGTGTCGAGCCCGAGCCCGTTGGTCGACAGGTAGACGCGACGAATGGACGGCAGCGTGGCCGCGTAGTCCATGGCCGCGCGCACCACCTCAGGCACCATCA
This sequence comes from Pseudomonadota bacterium, assembly GCA_947475315.1. GTDB lineage: Bacteria > Myxococcota_A > UBA796 > UBA796 > CAIOSP01. Next base: position 14,812 of record CANJMY010000062.1, read on the forward strand.
GGGGCTCACCGCCGAACAGCTTGACGTCACCGCCGCCATGCCGCTCGACGAACAGATCCAGCCCGCGGCGCACGTCGTCCGGCGACAAGCCGGGCCACCCATCCTTCACCGTCGGACAGTACGCGCAGCGAAGGTTGCATGCGCGTGTGACGGTGAGGATGAGCGTGGTCACCACTGCCCGTGAGAGCCGTGGCTACCGTGCGACCCGTGCGACCCATGCGAGCCGTGCGACCCGTGAGAGCCGTGCGAACCATGCGAGCCGTGCGACCCGTGAGAGCCGTGCGACCCGTGCGAACCATGGGAGCCGTGCGAGCCGTGAGAGCCGTGAGAGCCGTGGCTGCCGTGCGAACCGTGCGAGCCGTGCGAGCCGTGGCTGCCGTGCGAACCGTGCGAGCCGTGCGACGCGTGGGAGCCGTGGCTGCCGTGCGAGCCGTGGGAGCCGTGGCTGCCGTGCGAACCATGCGAGCCGTGCGAGCCATGCGACCCGTGCGAACCATGCGAGCCGTGCGACCCGTGAGAGCCGTGCGACGCGTGGGAGCCGTGCGAGCCGTGCGACCCGTGCGACGCGTGGGAGCCGTGCGAGCCATGGCTACCGTGCGACCCGTGCGACCCGTGCGAGCAGTGGCTGGCCAGGAAGACGCCGCCGTTGTCCGGATCCGACACGAGCATGTCGGCCTTCTGGAGGAGGCCGTCCACGTCCACTTCGGTGACCTGACGGGTCTCCTCGGACTGGAGGAACTGGACGGGCTTCTTGGTGAGGCCCGGCAGCGGCGGCAAGCCCGAGAGATCCTTCTTGGCCATCGTGACTCCTACTTGGCGTCTGCGTGCGACGAAGCCACAGGCTCCTCGTCGCGGGGTCGGTTGATCGTCCAGCGGCGGAACACCGCCATTATCTTACCATCGGTGTCGGCGGCAATTCGCTCGAAAAGCATCCGAGAGATGCCCATGTGCTCTTTGCACTTCGGCGTATTCGGCCTCTGACCGAACAAATCGCCGCACTCCATGTAATTGTTGTCCGGGCGCACGCCGCAGTAGGGCATGTTCCAGCACGTGTGGCAGGCGGGCAAACCGTCGAGCAGCGACGACATCACCAGGGCCTTGACCGTGGGGTGGCCGATCATGTCGCGGTAGCTGGTCTTGCCCAGCTCGCCGATCTGCAGGAAGTCGTTGCCCATGCCCGCGAGCATGCGGCCCTCGTCGGACGTGAAGATGCGCCCGTCGAAGTTGTACGCGACCTGGCCGGTGCCGGCACCCAGCGGGTTGCGGATGTCGACGTAGTTCGGGTCATCCGGCGTCAGCATCTTCTTGAGGAAGATGGCGGCGGTGCCCTCCTGGATCTGGACGCCCTTGGCGTTGAGCTCCAGGACGTAGTCCAGGACCTTGCCGTAGAAGTCGAGGTACTCCTCCATGGAGTAGCCGATCACGCGCCAGGTCTTGGTGGCGAAGCCGTACGGGTTGAGCGGCCGGATCTTGATGTTCCGGATGCCCAGGCTGACGTACAGATCCACCAGCTCCTTGTACTGGCTGAGCGTCTTGCGGGTCGTCGTCATCAGGGCGTCGACGTGCCAGAGGCCGCCGTCCTTGCCCGTCTCGATGTAGCGACGGTTGAAGTACGAGATCCAGTGCAGCACCTGCTGGTAAGCGCTGGCCTCCTGGACGTTGACGCCCGAGGGGAAGTTCTGCTCGCTCTTCACCCAGGTGCGGTTCCAGTTGTGGAGCTCCTCGGGGCCGTCGAGGGACGTGCACACCAGGACGCCGTTGGCGATCAGCCACTCGGCGTTCTCCACCGTCATCCACGACATGTTGGTGACCACGGAGTGATCGACCACCTTGCCGTACTTCTTGTTCAGCTCGCGGCTGTACTCGACCGAGAGCTTGATCGCGTCCATGTTCACCGTCGGCTCCCCGCCGGTGTACTCGAAGCAGATGTAGGGAGACGTGGACTGGAAGGCCTGCTCGACCCCCTTCTTCACGATCTCCGGGCTCATGTCCGTGCCCACCGAGTCCATGTCGGTGCGGGACGCGTGACAGTACTTGCAGCCCTGGTTGCACCGCAGCGTGGTGATCATCACGTGCAGGTGCGGGCCGTAGTCCACGTAGTAGCGCTTGCGACGAACCTTCTGTGCGAGGTCCATCAGGTTCATGCCGGAGCGGACGAACCCCTTGGCGTTGAGCGCGTCGAATTCGGGATGCCCGGCCTCCAGCCCACCCGACAGGAACAGCTCGAAGTCTGCGGGGGTGAGCAGGTGCCACTCCGCCGCGTCGTTCGTGAGCAGGACCTTGTCCGCGATGAACCCGTAGCGGAAGAAGCCGAGCTTCTCAGCGGCGAGCTTAGGGGTGGTGAGCTGAAGCGTCCGGGTCTCGATCACGCAGGACCTCCGAGGGTGGCGCGCGTGCGCACCACGGTCTCGAAGAGCGCGTGGTTGGCGAAGCCGTCCGGGAGGACGTCGCCGTAGCCAGGGTCGAAGCCCTTGAGCACGGCGATCGTCTCCACCTCGGTGTCGGTCACCTCGATGGACTCCGCGTAGGCGCCGTACGCCTCCGCGGCCGCGCGAACGGCCTCAGGCAGGTACAGCGACCGATGAAAGGTCAGCCGGGCGGAGGTCTCAGCCATTGCTGGGGTCCTCCCACGGGACCGAGATCTCCAGCGGATCTTCTTCCAGCTCTTCGGCGTCGAGCTCGGCGAGCAGGGCGTCGATGCTGGTCTGGTTGGAGTCCGCGAAGAAGGCCTTGGCCATGTAGTATTCGCGGATCTGCGCGGTGGACTCACCGACGCGGACACGGACCACCTGGTTGAGCAGCTCGTTCGCGTACTCGCCCGCGAGCTTCTCCAGGCCGGCCTTGTCGGACTCTTCCTTGGGCTTGAGGCGGACTTCGATGCGGTCGTCGGCCGGGCGCGTCAGGAACACGTAGGCGCGATCCACGAAGAGGTACGCGGCGCCGTACACGGCATCGCGAGGGTAGATCGCTTCGTCCAGGGTGAACGAGACGCGGCGACCGTCGGTGGAGTAGATGAGCTCGTCGAGCTCCTGGGTGATGTCGGTCAAGCGGAATCCTCCGAAGGCCTGGGGTACGGACGCCTGGATGGCGGTTCGTTCCCGTGTGGTAACGCCCTCCTGGCACGCAAGCCCTTCCCCCGGCTTGGCGTGCAATTACGGGCCACTCAAGATCTGGATTCTACCACGGGCGACCAAGCCGCCGGTCGGGAATTCCTACGGTCGGCATTGCGGGCCGCTTTCACGCGTCTGCCAGAGAAAGCAGAAAGCGCCGGGCCCGTCAGGACCCGGCGCTTCCGTCTGCGCACCCGAGTGAGCGAGCTCTAGGCCAGAGTCTCGGGACCGAAGGCGCCCACGCGATCATCGTGCGTCATCATGCGCGCGATGGGCTTGAGGTCGCCATCCGGCAGCGTCTCGTTGCGGCGGATGCGCTCGGCCAGGCCGAGGACCACGCGACCGAGCTTCTCGTCCGTCTGGAACGAGCCCGATCCGCCGTCCATGAGGACCAGATCCACCAAGCGCGTGCTGGCGAGGCCGCGGGGCTTGCCGCCGTGGGCGCAGATGTGGACCTTGGCCGTGCGGCCCGTGGCGTGCGCCAGGGAGAGGACGGACGCGCCGCGCTCCACCGAGGACAGGCCGGCCACGTACCAGCCGAACTTCAGGGGCGTGCCCATGCCGATCGGATGAACCAGCCACCAGGGCGAGGGCCCCGTGGGCAGGGTCATGCCACCAGCTTCTGCAGGGCGAATTCCGCCCTGAACCGCCTCAAACGCCGCGCTCGCGACACCCGGGACAGCGGCCGCAGCAGCGGTACCCGCGAGAAGCTTCTTGAGAACGGTACGACGAGAGTCCATGTCGACACCCCATTCAGACGGTCTGCCGGTTCAAAATTGATCGCCAAGGATTGCCTTGTCGATGCCACCGACGCCGGGCGCTCACCCGGCTCTACGGCTCCATTATATTCGTCACAAGCCGTCGCGGCGCGTCGATGTGAAACCGCGGCGCGAACGAAAACCGCGGTACCGTCGAAACAGCCCTGTTCACGTCCACTTTCGACAAAACTACGTTTGCACAGAACCCACTGCCACCCAAGCAATCGTCTTCAAATGCCGCGGCGCGCGGTGGCGCGCCGCACCGCGGGAAGTCGCGTCCGACCGTCGTAGACCGCCCGATCCAACGGCCTGATGCCGCGATCGGGGCCCGATCCAGCACGCGCTCCCCGTTCGGGTGCCCGGCACGCCCCATCAGAAGCCCCGCGCGAGCGCGGTCTGACGCTGCTCTTCGCTGGGCTGCTCGGTGCGGGAGCGCAGGCCACGACGGTCTTCCAGGCGCGCGACCAGGGCCGGGCTGGGCTCGGCCCGGAGCACCTGACGGATGACGGGGAGCGGATCCTCGAAGATCGGGGACAGCTCGCGCTCGTCGTAGGTCTTGGCCATCGAGTACATGCCGGCGCAGATCGTGTCCCAGCGGCAGGAGTCGCAGGCGCTGCCCTTGCCGTGCAGGAACTCCAGCTGGTGGACGAAGCCCTTTTGATCGAGGAAGCGGATGCAGCGCTCCTCCTCCTTGATGATCTTGCGGGCCTCGGTCGACGCCCAGGCGAACCGGCGCATGTAGCAGAGCGGCACGCGCTCGGCGCGGAAGGTGCGGCCCGTCGCGTGGAGGTACTCCATCGCGAGCTCCAGGCCGATCTGCCACTCGTGGTGGCGCGGGATGCAGTCCGGGTTCTTCTCGGCGCGGTTGCCGTCCGGGTCCATGTTGTTCCA
>CANJMY010000063.1 GCA_947475315.1 Pseudomonadota bacterium
ACCACTCGCAGACCACTCGCAGCCCGCGACGCTCGGGAACCCCACACTCTCAGGACCGAGCCATGTCAAACCGCCCGCACACCTCCACCGCCGCGGCATGCAGCTCGCCCCTGCGTCCAGCTCTCCCCGCGCTCCTCGCCGCCCTGCACGGATGCGCGCTCGCCGAACCGCCGACTTGCACCCCAGAGGCTGACACGGCGTGCTTCGTCGGCGCGTTTCGATCGCTGCTCGGTCAGCCGATGGACAGCGTGGAGGTCTGCACGCCCGATCTACCGGACGTGCCATGCACCACAACCGGGCCGGACGGGACGTGGCGGCTCCCAGGCCTGCCGCGCGACACCGACGTCGTCGTCACCGCCTCGCACGAGGGCACGGTGGAGACCGTCTTCCCCCAGTCGACGACGTTGGATTGGTACGACTGGTACAAGGTGATGGTCCCGCTCTCGATCATGAACACCAACGCCTCCAATGTCGGCGCCACGCTCGACCCGGCGCGTGGGAACATCCTGTTCATCGTCTGGGAGGGCTTGAACCTCGACGGCGTGGACACCGCGCGCGTACCCGACGTCACGGTCCGGTCCCTCAGCGGCGAGGGCGCAGTGTTCTACTCCAGCTCGATCGGCCTCGCGTCCGCGAAGGCCGAGGCCACGACCTCCAACGGATCCGGCGGCGTGCTCAACCTCACGCCGGGCGTTCACGAGCTCGAGTTCACCGCGCCGGGCGGCCCATGCTCCGAGCCGATGTTCCACTGGTCCTACACAAGCCCGAACGTGATCCCTGTGCCGGTGCTGGCCGGACACACGACCGCGATCGACGTGCTCTGTCCGACTCAGGACGGCGGCTGAAAGCGGAAGCGGGCCCCAAAACCGGGAAAGAGGTACCGCTCGCCCCCGGGCTCGGCGCGCAGCGTCTCGCGCAGCTCTGGGAGGTCCACCTTCACGCCCTCGCGAGGGGCCTCGTCCACCGTGCGGAAGAAGTTGTCCCAGTGGCAGAAGATCACGTGTCGCGGATCGATGTGATCGAGGACCGACGGCGCTCCAAGCGCGCGGAAGTTGGCCGTGTCCATGGCGAGCAGCGCGACGTCGACACGACGCTCGTCGAGGATGTGCTTGGGCGCCACGCCTGAGGGGGGGCCGGTGCTGGACGTCTCCACGAACACCCGGTGCGCGATGGCCCCGTCGGCGTCGAGGAGGTCCACGAGCCACGCGGTGGTGTGCCCCTCTTGGTAGTGCGACGCGCGCGTAGGAGGCTCGGTTTGGTCCTCGGTCAACACGCGGCGGAACAAGTGCACGCCGGGGATGTTGCACGGGTGTCCGGAGCGGATCGGCAGCACGCGGATCCGGCCGTCCGCGAGCAGGATGGGCGCGCCGTCTTCGGTGGGCGACGCGAGCCGATCATCCACGAGCGCCCAGGGACGCTCGAGGTGCAAGGGCGCGAAGATGTGGGCCACCGAGGCGTCGCCGCACAGCACGGCGTCGGGGTGCAAGTGGGGCACGACCACGGGGAGGTCGAGGCAGTGGTCGTAGTGGCCGTGCCCGATCAGCACCGCCCGCACGTCTCCCATTCCCGCGACGAAAGGCGCTGAGACGCTGGGGTCCGGATGGGTCTGGCCAAACGCCACCCGAGGAAATCGGTCGCGGGTGAAGAAGGGATCGGTGAGCACGCCGAGCCCGCGCCAGCGGAAGACGAACGCCGCGACCCCGTAGAACGACACGTCAAGCTCGTCCGGATCGGTGGCGCCGAGCGGCCCCCAACCGTCGAACGGGAACGTCGCGAGGGGCGCTCCGCAGGCACTGGCGGCCACGGCCGCTAAGCCCGAGACCAAGATCGCGCGGCGGCTCACGGACACGAGGCCCTCCAAGGGGCGCGTGGAAACTTCAGAGAAGGCGCCCCTCGCCGACAAGCTACCACAGCCCGCGGCACTCCCACCACGAACGCGCAGAAGCGGCCGTGTCGTGGTGAGTCCGGCGACGGGTTCCGCTCACGGCGCTTGCGCGTCCACGCCCTCGTAGATGAACACAGTCTGCGCCTCGAACGCGAGCGTCGCGCTCATGTGGGTGCACGTCGCGCCGCCGTCCAACGAGATGTCCGCCTTCTGGAACAACACGGTCTCGAGCACGCCCAGCAGCTGCGTGCCGATGCCACCCACGTCACCGATTTGGGACCAGAGGTCGTCCACCGAGATGGCGCCGCCGGCTTCACCGGAGCCGGTGCCGTCGTCGTTGAGGTGGATGCGCAGCGACGCGAGCTCAAGCGTGAGGTGGATCGGCACCTGGAAGATCGACAGCGACAGCGGCAGCGAGAGCCCACGCGCCACCACCGTGTGCTCATCCTCGTAGGTGGCGCACTCAGTCGTGAGCAGCGGGCCGCCGTCGCGCACCGGGAGCGTCTGGCCGGTCAGGAGGTGTCCGTCCGCGCCCACGAGCGGCGGCTCCGACGCGCGGAACACGTCGAGGCCAGCGCACTCGGTGCCTTTCTGTCGAACGCGAACCACGAGCAGGAACTCGCCCGAGTCGACCGTCCCCTGGATCAGGTCCTCGAACGCGGCGCCGCCGACCTGCTCCATCAGCGGGAGGAGCGTGGCGAAGACATTGTCGATGCCTGGGCGACCGTCGGGATCGACGTAGTCGTTGAACCCGCACGCGCCATCCACGCCGTCGAGGTCGAAGCCGCGGGCGACGCCGTCTGGTGTGGCGCGCGCGAAGTCGAGCACGTCCATGGCGCCGACCCACTCAGTGGCGGCCCCCGACGCCGCGTCGGTGTCGTCGTCGTGTGCGCTCGGCGCGGTGCAGCCAATCGTCAGAAGCAAGGGCAGGACGTGTCTCATGCCTCAAGCTCCCCGATGCTCTCGGTTTCGGTGCAATCGTCCTCGCCGAACGAGGCCGCCCGAACCCCGACCGCGCGCATCAACGTGAGCGGGATGGCCGCCGCGCTCGCCCCGACCTCAGACCGCACGTGAATGCCGGCGCGAAGCGCGCCGTTGGCGCCGCCCGCGATCATCGTCGGAAACTCATCCAAGGCGTGCAGGCGGCCGAGCGACACGTCCGACGAGCACAGCAGCGCGCAGTGATCGAGCAGGGTGCCGTCGCCCTCCGGCACCGCGCGGAGCGCGTCGAGGAACAGCGCGAGCTGCTCCATGATCTGCAGGACACACTCCTGCACGCCGGGCTGATCGCCGAGCTCGTCATGCGTCATCCGGTGGTGCCCGTCCTTCAGGGCGTCGTACACCCAGTTGTTGTTGTGCTCAGAGAACACGTAGGTGAACACGCGCGTCTGGTCGCACGCGAGCGCCGTCACCATCAGGTCGGTCATCACCGCGTGGCGCTCCTTGAACGCGGCAGGGTTGGACGGCTCCACGGTGGGCGGCACACACGCATCGAGGGCGGGGGTGGGCAGCTGGAGCTGCGCGATCCGACGCTCGATCTCGCGGATGCCGTCCAGGTGCTGCTCCAGTCGCGTCGCGTCGTCGCGTCCGAGCCGACCCTTCAAGGTCCCGAGGTGCCCCGTCACGACGTCGAGTACACTCTGGCGCAGCGCGAGCTTGGGGTCGGGCGGCGCGTCGCTGCCTGGCGGACGGAAGCTGTCGCCGAACAGGCGCCGGAAGAGCGCGGCCGGATCCGCTTGGGTCGGATTGCCCGCGTTCGGGCCGTTCCACGAGATCACCTGCTCGCTGGTGACGCCGCACTCGATCGACCGGAACGGGGTCGTGCCACCGATCGCCGCCGCGATGATCTGGTCGAAGGTGGGCCCCAGCGCGTAGGTGCCGTCGCCGGATCCACGGTTCGGATCGATCCCGGTCAGGAAGCCAAACTTGCCCGACGTGTGCGGGCTGATGTTCGGGACCTTCACCTCGTAGCCGGACACCACCGACAGCACGTCGGTGTGCCGCGCGAGCGGGGCGAGGAGCCGCGACGGGGCCCAGCCGGCGCCGGTCGTGGCGGGCGTCCAGTGCTCGGGCACCATGCCGTTGCCCCAGTTGAAGTTTCCAAACCGCGTCGGGAACACGCCCTCGGCGGCCCGAGCCTGACCACGACGGCCAAGCGAGGGGAGGAAGGGGAGCGGGACGGTGATCAGCGCGCCGCCGAGCATGCCGCGAAGCACCTGGCGTCGGGACATCGGCTTCATGGGCTCTCCACGCGGCGGAACATCGGGCTGCGCACCAGGTCGAGCCAGAGCGGCTGAAGGCGCGCATCCTGCGTCTCAAATCGAGCGCGGAGCGCGTCCACCATCTCGTCCTCGCCGTCGCCGGGCGCGCGGCCGAGCGCGCGACGCACCACCTGCAGCACCAGGCAGTCGGTGAGCATAGGATCGGCGGCGAGCAGGTCGGCCATCTCTGAGAGCCCGCGAAAGTCGACGCCGTCGAGCGTGCCGCTGGCGTCGATCGGGTAGCCGGCCTCGTCGTCGCGCCAGCGTCCGATCGCGTCGAAGTTCTCGAGCGGCAGCCCGATCAGATCCATGCGCGTGTGGCACGACGCGCACGACGGATCCGCGAGGTGCGCCGTGACCCGGTCTCGGAGCGTAGGCCGCTCGGCGTCGGTCGCGGGGATGGACGTGTTCACGCCTGCCGGGGGCGGCGGCAGCGGCGAGCACAGCAGGGACTCGCGGATGGCCTGCCCACGGAGCGTGGCGCTCGTGGCGGTGCTGTGGCTGTGGTTCGCGAGGAACGCCACCTGTCCGAGCAGGCCACGGCGCTCGCCCTTGGCCGGCAGCTCCACCTGCGCGAACGCGTCGAGCGACGGCGCCTGCACCCGGTACACGGCGGCGAGCTCGCGATCGACAAACGCGGTGCGTGTGGTGAGCAGCGTGCGCAGGTCCGTGTCCTTGTCGAACGCGATGTACTCGCCGAGGCGCAGCGTCTCCTCGCGCGCGGACGCGCCGAGCGTCGCGCTGATGTTCGGGAAGAGCTCCGGATCCTTGTCCAAGTGATCCAGCGCGTCGAGCTTGAGGACGTCGGTCAGCCAGGCCCGCATCCCGCGGCGCGCCTCCGGCGACGCGATCAGGCGTCGCGCCTGCACCTCCAAGCCTTCGGTGGTGTCGAGCTCGCCCGCCTCGGCGGCGTCGAGCAGCGCCGCATCGGGAGGCCCGTCGGTGAGCAGGAACGACAGGCGGGTGGCCAGCTCAAACGCCGTCCGGCGCCGCCCTCCATTCGGATCCGCCTCGCCGATCTCCGGACGGTACAGAAAAAACGGCGACTGCAGGATCGCGGCGATGCCGTACTCCAGCCCATCCCAGAAGTCGTCGAGGGTTGACATGGCGCCGGTGGTGACCGCCACGAGCGCGTCGACCTCTCCGTCGGTGACCGGACGACGCCACGCGCGCCGCGCCAGAGACGCGAGGGCGAGCTTCGCGCAGCCCTCGTCCATCGTCGCCGCCGGGACACAGGGCATCCACGCCTCGCGGCGGTCGGGGCTGAGCGCCTGCGTTGCGACCTCGTACGAGGCGACCTCGTACTCCTCCACGCCGCTCGGCGAGGTGGCCGAGATCCCCGCCCCGAGCGCGGCGAGTCCGTCCACCCGCGTGTCCGGCTCCAGCGCGACTGAGAGCGTGATGCCCGCGCCGAACAGCGCCTCCACCGAGGCCGCGTACTGCGTGCGGGAGAGTCGACTGGTGACCGCGGGACCAGGATCCAACGGCACGTCGCCAAGATCGACCAAGGGCACCGCCGGCGTAGCGGCGGTCGCGCAGGCCGACAACATCAGGACGAACAGCGCTGCTCGCACTCGGAGCTCCGAGAAGACCACAAGGACCATAGCACACGCGCTTGGTGGTGCCGGGCTGACGCGCCCCGCATAGAAGGAGAGTAGCGCCTTCCGCGCCAGAGAACGGGCGTTGCGAGAGCAGCTCGCGCGCCTCGCGAGACCTTGGGGGTGGAGAATTGGGGTGCAGCTCCGCGTCCGCACGACCGCGCGTGCCGTTGGCGCGACCCGCCCATCTGGCGCCACGTCCGGCGGGACCCACGCGACGGTGACCCGTCCGTGGCGTGCACGGCGGGCGTCGAATTGCACGGTCGGCGGAACTCCTGATGCCGTGGAACGACGACGCATGTGCGGGCATCGACGCCAAGGGTTCCGCCTTCGCGTCTTCCGTCGCCCGCTTTCAGGCTGAGGATGACCTCGCGGCGCCGCCGAGCGGACTCCTGGTGATCACCGGCAGTTCGTCGATTCGGCGGTGGGAGACCGCTTCGCGCTCGCTCGCCTCGTGGGGTGTCGTGCAGCGCGGCATCGGTGGGTCGCACATGCGCGACATCGCCGCGTGGGCGGAGCAGCTCGTCCTGCGTCACCATCCGCGAGGGGTTCTGGTGTTTGCGGGCACCAACGACATCGCGGACGGCGTCCCGCCGGACGAGGTCGTGCGGTCCTGGCGCTGTCGGGTGCAGAAGGTGCGCGGCGCGCTTGGGCGCGTGCCGGTGATCTACATCGGCATCACGCCCGCCCCGTCCCGGTGGTCGTTGAGGGAAGAGAACGACGCGGTCAACTCGGAGATCGCGCGGCTCGCGCGCCTGCATTGTGCGGGCAGCTCTATGTCGACGTGCAGCAGGTGGACGGAAACCCGGCCTGCCTGTCGCTGATGGAGCTTGAGATCGTGGCGCGGTAATCCGCGGCGCGGCCCGGCTGCGCTCCGAGGGGGCGGCGCCGTGCTGGTGGCGTGCGGTGAGACCGTAGGGGAGCGAGAGCGCGGGTGAAGAGCGCCCGTGGTAGACCCGCCCGAACGGGCGGGGGATCTGGAAACGCCTGTGCGCTGGAGTTGTTCGTGATCTTGTGGCTCATCTCGCTCCCCAGCGCGGTGCTCTTTTGCATCATCTCGCTGATCACGGTGGCGGTCTCCGTCGGAGGCCTCCTGATGGCGCGCCCGATCGCGCGGAAGCTCCATCGAGGAACCGACGACGAAACCGAATTCGTGGGCTCATTCCTTCAGGCGACCAGCGCGCTCTACGGGATCCTGTTGGGGCTGGTCGTGGTCGCGGTGTGGAGTGACTACAAGGCGGCCGAAGACATGGCGTCACGGGAGGGGGCTGCGCTTGGAGCTTTCTACGCGGACGTGTCTGGCCTCCACGAGCCCTTGCGCGGCGCGCTCCGCGCCGTGACGGCTGAGTACGTCAACTACACGATCGACGTAGCCTGGCCCGCTCAGCGGCTTGGGGAGAACCCGCTCGAGTCCAATGTGTATGTGCGGCGGATCCAGGGCATCCTGCAGGCCTACGAGCCCGACACCGCTGGCCAAACGAGCCTTCACGCGGAGGCCTTGCGAAAGATGAACGAGATCATCGAGCTTCGACGAACTCGAGCCGAGATGCTCGGGGCAGCGCTTCCGTCCGAGGTCTGGGGCGTCGTTCTCATCGGGGCGTTCGCCACCCTCGCGATTACCTGGCTGATGCCGCACGACGGGCTCGCCCTTCACGTGTGCCTGGAGTCGCTGCTTGCGATGTACCTCGCACTTTCGTTCTTCATCCTCCTGGCGTTCGATCGTCCGCTCGTCGGAACCACCGCGATCGACGCCGCCCCGTACGTGCTCGTGCGCGATCGCCTGATCGCCCTCGACCCTCCCTGACGTCGAGCGCGCGTCGCCGTCGAGGAAGGTCGATCTCGGCGAGCACGTTCGAAGGATCTTGATCAGACAAGAGGTCGGCGCGGCGTCGTAGGCGGTGTGCACCCCGGGGTTGATCCCGGGGATTTACAGCGCCGAGGTCAGCGGCCCGGTGTCGGTTGTGCCATTGACCTTGCCGGCAAAGTTGAACACCGGCGCTGACACGGCGCTCCCGGCGGTGCCGACGGCTCCGGCCGTGGTCACGCCCCCACCGTTCGTGGTGCCGGGAGGCGCGCCCGCGCCGCCCTGGCCTCCGGTCGCGACGAAGGCCCCGGCCTTGGTGCAGCCCTTCAACGTGAGCGACCCGGCGTTCACAAAGATGGCCGGCCCCGCGGCCGCGCCTCCGCCGCCTCCGCCCCCGGCAAAGCCGCCTTCGCCACCGCTTGAGAGGTCCGCCTGGTTGTCGGCCACGGCGCCGCCTCCGCCGCCGCCGAAGGCACCTCCGCCGCCATAGCCGGCCTGGCCGTCGGCGCCCGCGCCGTCTTCGGACGCGCCGAAGGCTTCACCTCCCGCTCCGCCTGCCGGTGTGGAGGCCCCTCCCATGAGGCTGAAGAGCACGCCACCGCCGCCGCCCGCGCCACCGGGGGCGCCCGCGCCGCCTGCGATCGTGGTCGGGCCGCTCCCAGCAGCGAGCCCGCCGCCGAGCCCGCCGCCCGCTCCTGACGAGCCGAGGAACGACGCGGCTCCGCCTGCGCCGCCCGAGGCTGCGGCATGGCGGATGGTCAGGTTTTGGATGGCGACTGCGCCGGTGTCCACGAAAAACGCCCGGTACTGGTTGTCGCCATCGAGGATGACGCGGTCGGTGTCTCCGCCGTCGATGGTGAGGTCGACGCTGATTGGCGGAAGTGCCCCGGAGAGCGTGACGGTGCAGCCGCCTCCGATCCGTGCAACGGACACGCGCCCCGGCGGCGGTCGGACCGGGCGGATCGCGCGGACGTCGAACGGGGGCGCGAACTCACCCTTGCCGCGCGCCCCGTCCGCGCCTACTCCCACGGCGCATGACCCCCTTCCGTCTCACGGTCCGATCCCACCCGCGCGCCGACATCCCTGCGGACGTCGGCCCTGAGCGCTGGCTGTCGGGCTTGGTGGAGGCGGCGGTGAAGGCCGGGACGGCGGGCCCCGCGGGCGTCGTGCTCCGCGAGCGGCAGATCGACGTGGTCGAGCTGGCGGGCCCCCGGGCGGCCGGCGTGCGCACGGGCTGGCTGCTCGCCGGGCTGACCACCACCGAGACCCTGCCCGGCGGCCGCGCCGAGGCGGTGGGCGTGGTCGGCCGTCACACCCGCAAGCACAAGGGCGTGGACGTCGAGCTGGCCATGGTCTTCCTGGAGTGGTCGGACTGTTCGTGGTGGCTGTGGGAGGCCCGCCTGGACCCCCAGGGCAGAGCGCTGCTGGGCGCGCCCGCCATCTCGTCGGCCTCCGAAGGCGACCCGCTCCCGCCCGGCATCGGCCGGTGGTGGAGCGCCGCGCGCCGGGCGGGCATGCGGGTGGAGCTGGCCGCCGCCACCCAGGCGACCGACACGTCTGCGGTGCACTGAGGCCCGATCCCCGATAGTCGCGGCCGTTGCGTTCTCGTCCTGCGTCCCCTCGAGGTCCCCATGTTCCCGCGCCTGTCCTCGCCAGTCCAGCTCGAAGAAGAGGTCCGCAAGACCTGGGAAGAGAAGGGCGTGTTCGCCAAGTCGCTGGAGGCGTCCGAAGGCCGCCCCGCCTGGGTGTTCTACGAGGGCCCGCCCACCGCCAACGGCACGCCGCACAACGGCCACGTGCTCACCCGCGTCATGAAGGACGTGTTCCCGCGCTACCGCACGATGCGCGGCTACCGGGTGCTGCGCAAGGCCGGCTGGGACACCCACGGCCTGCCGGTCGAGGTTGAGGTCGAGAAGGAGCTGGGCGTCCACGGCAAGGAGGCCGTCCTCAACTACGGCCTGGAGGCGTTCAACCGCGCCTGCGTGAACAACGTCTTCACCTACATTCATGAGTGGGACGAGCTCACCCGCGACATCGGCTTCTGGGTGGATCTGAAGGACCCGTACGTCACCTACCACAAGCCCTACGTGGAGTCGGTGTGGTGGGCGTTGGCCCGGCTGTTCGAGAAGGGCCTGCTCTACCAGGGCCGCAAGGTCGTGTGGTGGTGGCCCCAGGGCGGCACCACGCTGTCCGCGGCTGAGGTCGGCCTTGGCTACAAGCAGGTCGACGATCCGGCCGCCACGGTCCGCTTCCGCGACCAAGACGATCCCACCGTCAGCTACCTGGCCTGGACGACCACCCCCTGGACCCTCCCGAGCAACGTCGCGCTCGCGGTGAACCAGGACGTCGACTACGCCTACTGTGAGGATCCGGACGGCGGTGAGGTGGTCCTGGCGGCCGCGCTCGCCGCTTCGTACGACCTGGTGCCCAAGCGCATCGTGAAGGGTCGCGATCTGCTCGGCAAGCGCTACACGCGCCTGTACGACTTTGGACCGCTGGTCGAGCCTGGCGAGCAGGGGATCCTCGTCCACGGCGCGCACGTCACCACCAAGTCCGGCGCCGGCATCGTCCACACCGCGCCCGCCTACGGCGAGGACGACATGCTCGTCGCCCGCGCGCAGGGCCTGGGCATGCACCAGTGGGTCGGCACCGACGGCAAGTTCATTGAGGGCACGGGGTTTGTCGAGGGCATCTTCTGCAAGGCCGCCGACGCGCCCATCCTGCGCGACCTCAAGGAGCGCGGGCTCCTGTTCAAGCGCGAGACCATCCGCCACGACTACCCGTTCTGCTGGCGCGCGGGCGATGACCCCCTGATCCAGTTCGCGCGGCCCGCGTGGTTCATCCGCACCACGTCGGTGAAGGAAGGCGCGCTCGCCAACAACGCCGCCGTGAACTGGCATCCCGAGCACATCCAGGAGGGCCGCTTCGGCGACTTCCTGCGCAACAACGTCGACTGGGCGCTGTCGCGCGAGCGCTTCTGGGGCACGCCCCTCAACATCTGGACCTGCGGCGCCTGTGAGCACCGCGTGGCCCCGACGTCGCTCAACGATCTGCGCGCCCGCGGCGCGTCCGGCCTGCGCACCGACGTGGAGGAGAACCTCCAGGTGCACCGCCCGTGGATCGACGGCGTCACGCTGCCGTGCCCCAAGTGCTCGGGCACCATGACGCGCGTGACCGAGGTCATCGACTGCTGGTTCGACTCCGGCGCCATGCCGTTCGCGCAGTGGGGCTTCCCGCACCAGAACGTCGACAAGTTCCGCGATCAGTTCCCCGCGGACTTCATCTCCGAGGCGATCGATCAGACGCGCGGCTGGTTCTACACGCTGCTGATGATCAGCACGCTCGTGTTCGACGACGAGACCTGCGCTGAGTTCGACATACCGCCCGTGGGTTTCCCGCGGCCGTACAAGAACTGCGTGGTGCTCGGCCACGTGTGCGACAAGAACGGCCTGAAGGAGTCCAAGTCCAAGGGCAACTACACCAGCCCCAACCTGGTGATGACCGGCGTCACCTGGCAGGACGCGGTGGCGGACGCCTCGCTGACGCCTGGCACCATGGGCATCAAGAAGGCGGCGATCGAGTCGCTCGACTGCGGCGACAGCCCGATCACGCTGTCGTCGGAGCGCCACGGCGGCACGCAGATCGCCTTCAAGGCGGTGGCGGCCAAGGTCGAACGCAAGGACGCGGTGCACCTTCACCCCGACGACCTCGAGCGCATGGGCCTGGACCGCACCCGCGGCGGCCGCCTGTGGTTCCACCTGCCGAGCGACCCGCCCGGCGCGGACGCGTTCCGCTGGCTGTTCTGCCACGCGTCGCCGCCATGGACCAACACGCGCCTGTCGCTGCGCGCCATCCGCGAAGGCCAGCGCGAGTTCCTGCTGCGCCTGCGCAACGTCTACCAGTTCTTCTCGATCTACGCGGACATCGCGCAGGCCAAGGGCCAGTTCGATCCGACCGGCGTGGCGCCCCGTCCGCCGTCCGATCGCGCGCTGCTGGACCGCTGGATCCTGGCGCGCCTGGACGCCACCGTCCGCACCGTCACCGAGAACCTGGACGCCTACCGCCTGTACGAGGCGAGCCGCTCCCTCGCCGAGTTCGTGGACGACCTGTCGAACTGGTACGTCCGCCGCTCGCGTCGCCGGTTCTGGGGCGAGGGTGTGGAGCTCGAGGACTCGCTGTGGACGCTGTACGAGGTGCTCGTCACGGTGTCGCACCTGATCGCGCCGTTCACGCCCTTCCACGCCGATGGCCTGTACCAGGCGCTGGTCGTGGCGCCGGGCCGCGCCGACGCGAAGCTCAGCGTGCACCTGTCGTCGTGGCCGAACCCGGATGACGCGCGCGTCGACCGTCAGCTCGAGGCCGACATGGCGCTCGCCCGCGACGTCGCGTCGCTCGGCCTGTCCGCACGCACCGCGTCCAAGATCAAGGTGCGCCAGCCGCTGCAGGCCATCACCGTCGTGCTCGCGGACCCCACGCGCGCCACCACGCTCAAGCCGCTCGAGGATCTGATCCTCGACGAGCTGAACGTGCGCGAGGTGCGCTTCGCCGCCGACGCCGCGACCTTCGTCAACTTCACCGTGAAGGCCAACTTCAAGTCGCTGGGCGCGCGCCTGGGGCCGAAGATGAAGCCGCTCGCCGTGAAGCTTTCGGCGATGGATCCGGTGGAGGTCAAGCGCGCGCTCGACGCGGGCACGCTCGCGATCGAGGTCGACGGCGAGTCGATCCCCGTGACCCCGGCCGACGTCGAGGTGCGCGTGGACGCCAAGGGCGGTTTTGAAGCCGCTTCCTCGCCGGGCGCCGTGGTCGCGCTGCACACGCAGCTCGACGACGACCTGCGCGCCGAGGGCTTCGTCCGCGAGCTCACCAACCGCGTGCAGACCGTCCGCAAGGACGAGGACCTGGGCTACACCGAGCGCATCGCGCTCCGCCTGGTCACGGACGCCGCGAGCGCCGACGCGATCAACCGGTTCGCCAGCTGGCTGACCGAGGAGACGCTCTGCACTGAGCTGCAGATCGACGCGACGCCGCTCGACCTGCTGGCGCTGGCACCCGAGTCGGTCGCGATCGTCGCGGGCGACGGCGTGACGTGGATGGCGCGCGACTGGGACGTGGACGGGCAGGTGGTGCACGGGTTCGTGCGGCGCGCGTAGGTGGTTGTTCGGCAGCCCCGGACCTGAACGTCGACGGTCCGGGTACCCTTCCTCAAGGAGCGAGAATTTCGTGAGCAACCCCTTGATTGTGTCGCCGGAGCTGCGGCCTGCGGCGTTGAATGTCGGCGGATTCCTGATCACCGTGCTGGCCTCGCACGGCGACGCCGGTGGGTACGAGATCTTCCATCAAGCTGGTGCTGAAGGGAAAGGCCCGGGCCCCCACTTTCACCCATGGGATGAGTCCTTCTACGTGCTGAGAGGCGAGCTGCATTGCGGCGTGGGGGACCGTGAGGCGGTGGCCCAAGTGGGGACGTTGGTTCACGTGCCTGGCGGGGCCACCCATTGGTTTCGCTTTGGCGAGGGGGGGGGCGAGGTCCTCGCGATCACCTCGAAGGGGAACGCGTCGAGCATGTTTGCGGACTACGACAAGGGCGTGAACTGGGAAGCTCCAGACCGAGAGGAGCTGATCGCGCTCGCGGCGCGCCACGGACAGGTGGTGCTGCGGTAGGGGGCAGGCGGGGCGGCGCCCATGATGCAGCGCCTGCCTCTCTGGCCACGCTAGCGTGATGGCTCCCGTGGTCGTCCGGTGCTGGTAAGTACAAGCGCGTATCTTCGGCCCAGGGCCCGTGCGTCGCTGGAATGTCCCAGGTATTGCCGTTTCGGAAGATCTTCGGAGCCGGGGGTCGATTGACCCGTGGCGGGTCCGATGTGGATTTCCGCCCTTCTCGGAGCCGATGAAGATGCGCCTGCACGCCGGTCGCGGCCTCGGCTGCGTTGAGAATGGCACCCGCCGCTGTGCAGGGCTGAACGGACGTGCGCGGGTGCATGAGTCGTCCACGCATGTCGGGGAAGCTCTCCGCGGTCGTGACTCTGGACGGCGGCTGGTTGCCCCGGAGCGCGTTCATGCGGTGGGCGGTCGGCCGTGACCGATTCGGCGCAGCTGCCCCGCTTGACCTACTTCGACTTTCCGGGAAGGGGGGAGGCTGTACGCGACGCGCTCCGGATCGGGCATGTCGCGTTCGAGGACGTGCGCGTCTCGGCGGCCACGTTTCGCGAGCTGCGCGCCGCGGGCAAGCTGCCGACAGACACGCTCCCCATGCTTGAGCTGCCGGACGGGATGCGGATTGGCCAGAGCAACACCCTGCTCCGGTGGGCGGGCGCTCAGGCGGGGCTCACGCCGACCGACCCCGTCGAAGCCCTTGAGGTGGAGTCGCTGCTGGATTGCATCGAGGACTATGGTGCGCGACTGAGCGTCAGCATTCGTGTCGAGGACGAAGCTGTCCGCGCTTCGCTCCGATCCGCCTTGGCGGCCTCGTGGCTCCCTCACTTCTACGAGCTCCTGGACCGCCGTTTGCGCGATGGCGAGGCGTGGCTGGCGGCCGGTCGGCTCACCGTCGCCGATCTCAAGGCCGTGCACCTGCTGGACAAGCTCATCAACGGTTCGCTCACGGGCCTGCCTACGGACGCGCTCGTGGCGTTCCCGAGGGTGGTCGCCTGGCGGGCTCGCGTGCACGACGAGCGTCGTCTGCGGCTCGGGGAGTGAGCGGATGGCTTCAGGGATAGCGGCCGAACCAACACCTCAGGGCGATCGCAGCGCGTGGCGAAACGCCGAGCGCTACTCGACCTCGGACGCGGGCGGGCGGGCGGTCCTCGAGCAGCTCGACACCGACCTTCGGGGGCTTCGCATCCTCGATACCCCGGTCTGGGTGTTCGACGCCGAGAGGTGCCAACTTCTCTGGGCCAATGCGGCCGGGCTGGAGGTGTGGCGGGCCGAGTCCGTGGCCGAGCTGCAAGCGCGCGACATCGCGACGAAGCAGTCCGAGGCGGTCTACGCGCAACTCAACGACTATCTGGTTCGTGTCCTCGCTGGCGAGCAAGTAGGCGTGTGGGTCAAGGTTGAGCCGAAGGGCACGAGTCGGCGCTTCTACCAGAGCCATCATGCGCTCCGTCTCGCCGACGGTCGCCAGGTGTTGCTGATCGAGGCTCGAACCGAGCCGCCACCTGAGGAGATCCTCGCGCTCGCCTCCAGCTATACACTCACGCTGGGCTTGTATTCTGAGGACGGGAGGCTCCTTAGCGGCAACGCGGAGTTTGGCGCTCTGGCGGCCGTCAACTCGCTCGCCACGTTGCAGGATGTGATCCCACGCGACGGCTCGCTCGCCGATTGGCCCACGCAGCTGGATCTCAATGCCCGGCTTCGCTTTCAGGTCGACCTCGTCACGGATCGCGGGACACGGATCTTTCGCGCGGACCTTCGACGTGTCCGGACGCGCGGCGAGCCCCCCCGCGCGATGCTCACGCTCTACGACGTGACGGAGGAGCGGGTCGCCGAAGCCGAGCGGGGCCGGGCCAAGGCTGAGGCCGCGATGGCTGCCCGAAGTGAGCTCATCGCGTGGATGAGTCACGAACTCAGGACGCCGCTGAATGGTGTGCTGGGGTACCTCAATCTGTGCCTCGCCACCGACCTCGGGCCGAAGTCACTCGGCTACGTCCGCAACGCAGAGCGTGCGGGGCGCAGGCTGCTTGGCGTCGTCTCGGACGTGCTTGACCTCTCAAAGGTCGAGGCGGGCGCGATGGTGATGGAACAGGTTCCGTTTTCGTTGGAGTCCACGCTCGGTGACGTGGAGTCGACCGGGGCGCCGATCGCGAGTCAGAACGGCGTGGAGCTCCGCGTGGTGCTCGTGGCGGACACCCCGTTTCGCACCCGCTACGCCGTTGGCGACGCCGCGCGGCTCGTCCAGATCCTGCTCAACCTTGTCGGCAATGCCCTCAAGTTCACGGAGCGCGGCCACGTGGAGCTGCGGGCGGAGGTCCACGCGGCCGAACCCTCCGCCGATCTCCGGGACGCTGTCGACCGCGCCGCCGTGACCTTCACCGTGACCGACACGGGAATGGGTATCGAGCCGGCCGACCTCCCACGGATCATGGAGCCCTTCGCCCAGGCGGACGGCAGCATCTCACGCCGATTCGGCGGCACGGGCCTCGGGTTGTCGATCGCCCGACGGCTCGTGGAGCAGCTTGGGGGGCGGCTGTGGGTCACCAGCACCCCTGGGGTGGGGAGCCGATTCGGGTTCACGTGGATCATGGAGTTCGTCGAAAGCCCCGTCGCCGAGACATCTTCAGCCGAAGCGTGGGTTGAAGATCGCGACCGGCTGCGCGGCGTCCGGGTCCTCGTGGTCGAGGACAACCCCTTCAACGCCGAGGTGTTTACCGAGCTGCTGCGCCATGCGGGCGCCGCCGTGGACACGGCATGCAACGGTGAAGAGGCGCTCGCGAAGTTCAAAGAGCTGCCGTCGGCGGTCGACGTCCCCTACGATGTGGTCATCATGGACGTCCAGATGCCGCGGATGGATGGCTACGAGGCGACGCGTCGGCTGCGCGCACGGCCAGAGCTCAGCGAGCTTCCCATTCTTGGCATGACGGCGAACGCGGGCCTCGAGGACCTGCGGAGCTGCATCGCGGCCGGGATGTCTGAGGTGGTCACCAAGCCGATCGTGCCGGCCAAGCTGTTCGACGTCGTCTCACGTTGGTCGCCGGTCAGGTCAGCACCCCGGACACACGAGAAGAAGCCTTCGCACCTTCCGGACATCACGGTGCTGATGGCGCTCAGTCAGGGCGATCGCGCGAAGGCGCGGCGGCTGGCGGAGCTCTACTGCCGCACCACAGGTGAGGGGCTGGAGGAGCTGTCCGGAGCGGTGGCGGAAGAGAGGCCGGCCGAGGTGTCGCGCATTGCTCACCGCCTTGTCTCGGCGTCGGGCACCGTAGGCGACTACCCCTTGGTCGCCACGCTAAAGGCGATCGAGGCGAACATGTTGAGCCTCGCGTTTGGGGAGGCGCGACCACTCCTGGACGTGGCTTCCCGACAGCTCTCGAACAGCGTTCAGGTGTTCAGGGACGGACTGGAATGATCTGGACTGGACCGACTGAAGCCACGATGGGGGCCTCAGATTCCTATGCCAGCCTGCGCGTGCTGGTGGTGGACGACGACGAGCTTCTGCACGCGGTGGTCCAGCAGATCCTCCACGGGTTGGGCGTCGTTCATGTTGGCATCGCGCTGTCGGGCGCCGAAGCGCTCTTGGCCGTGGACCGTGCCGAGTGGGACCTGATCCTGTGCGACCTTTGGATGCCCGGGATGGACGGAATCCAGTTCGCGCGGCACCTTGGCGTCCGCGGCTTTGCCGGCGGCGTCGCCTTGACCTCCGCCGCAGACGGTCGACTGCTCGCGACGGTCGGTCACCTCATTGAAGCGCATGGCTTGAGGTTCCTGGGGGCTTGCGAGAAGCCCTACGGCTGGCGGGGAGTCCGAGAGATCCTCGGCGCGGTGAGCGGGCAACGTGCTCGCGCTTCATCCTCGGTGGTGCCCGAGCTCCTGCCGGTGGACGTCGTTCGCGAGGGGCTCTGCCTTGGCGGTCGGCTGCAGGTTTGGATGCAGCCGACCCTGGATGCGCGCTCTGGAAAGGCCCTCGGCGCGGAGTGTCTTGTCCGTTGGCAGGATCCGGGAGGGGCGCTGCACCAGCCTGGCAGCTTCATCCCTGTGGCCGAGCAGCATGGTCTGATCGATCAGCTGACGGACCAGATGTTCGTGCAGGCTGTCGCGCACGTCGCGCGGTGGCGTGACGAGGGCCTGAGGATGAAGGTCTCGGTGAACCTGTCCATGGAAAACCTAGAGGACATCGCGTTGACGGACCGATTGCTGGACGTGGTCGCCGCGGCCCGGCTCTCGCCGTCCATGTTCACGTTGGAGCTGACCGAGACGAGTCTGTTGGAGCGGCTGCAATCCTCTTTGGAGGTGCTCACCCGCATGCGGCTGCATGGATTCGGCCTCTCGATCGACGACTTCGGGACCGGCCACTCCAGCCTCGGTAGGCTCAAGCTCCTCCCGTTCACCGAGCTGAAGGTGGACCGCGCGTTCGTCAGCGGAGCGGCCCGGGACCGGAGCGCGCGCGTGATCTTGGCGTCGAGCGTGCAGATCGCTCATTCGCTCGGAATGACGGTGGTCGCTGAGGGCGTAGAGACCACGGACGACGCGGCGATCGCCACCGACCTCGGCTGTGATGCGCTCCAGGGCTACGGGATCGCGCGACCGATGCCTGCGGTCGAGTTCGAAGGCTGGTTCCGTAGGCACGCAGGGTCTGCGCGTGTGCTGACGCGCTGAACCTCGTGAGGGTCGCAAGGTCGAAGGATTCAAGTTCACCCCGCGGCGCCCTGGGTGCGGCTCGCCCACAGGCTGAGGCACGCGGGCGGTCGCGCGGGTAGAGCCTCAAGCGCGAGGTCGCGTGGCCGCCCCCGTCTCTGTCGAATCCGCTTTGCATACGCCGGACGGGCCGCAGGCCATGGCGCGCGTCGCGGCGTGGATCCTGGGCGCGATCGCCGTGCTCGCGTGCGTGGGCTGGGCGGTCGTCCACGCTTGGATGGATGCGTCCCAGCCCGGCGCGTTGTGGTTCGTGGCGCCGCTGTTCAACGGCGTGCTCACCTGCCTCGCCGTGCTAGGCGCGGCGCTCTGGACGCAGGCCCGCTCCACGCCGATCTCGCCGCGGGCGGCCAGGCTGATCGGCCTAGGCGCGGTGGGCGCGGGCGTCACCGTCAGCGCGGCCACGTTGCTCGTACCACCCGCGTGGCTCTCGCCGGTGTGGCTTCAGCAGCTGACGCTGCGGTCGGTCGACGCGATCGTGCATGCGCTCTACGCGGACGCGGTGTCGGACCTCTCGGTCGCGCGCGTCGGCACCAGCCTGTTCACAGTCCGCGTGCTGACGACGTGCTCGGGCGTCGAGAGCCTCACGCTGGGGGCTGGGCTCAGCGTGCTTTATTTGTGGCTCGCTCGCGCGCGGCTGCGCTTCCCTCGGGCGCTGCTGCTGCCGCCGCTCCTCCTCGTCACGCTGTACGCGGTGAACGTGGCGCGCATCGTGATGCTGATCGCCTATGGACGGCACGCGTCGGACGCGGCGCTCGACGCGTTCCACTCCTCGATTGGCTGGCTGCTGTTCGCGACCGTGGTGGGTGTGGGGATCCCCGCGGCGGAGTCCATGCTGGGGCTGGTCAAGCCGAACGCGGGCGAGGAGGCCCCGGAGTCAAACCCGGCCTCGCCCTATCTGCTGCCGTTCATCGTGACGCTCGGCGC
>CANJMY010000064.1 GCA_947475315.1 Pseudomonadota bacterium
CACTTTGCTGGTGACGATGGTGCCGTGGAACCACCCGATCCCATTCCGAACTCGGAAGTGAAACGCGAGCACGCCGATGGTACTGCCAAGGCAACTTGGTGGGAGAGTAGGTCTCGCCAGCATTCATTTTGAAACCCCCGGTGAGTCGGTAACGACTCCCGGGGGTTTCTCGCTTTCTGCGCCCGCATGGGTCGGCCGGTCCGTCGTTCGGCCGGATCGCCCCGTTTGGCCCCGCACCTCCCGGCTCGCGGCCAAACGTGGCCAGCGGTCGATCGGTTCGTCGGTCGCCGAGGGGCTTCGTCTGCTGCCGCGTGGGGGGCGTCGGTCGCCGAGTGGCTTCGTCTGCTGCCGCGTGGGGGTCGTCGGTCGCGGAGGGGCTTCGTCCGCTTGAAGCGCCCCTGTTCGAATGACGACCAGCGCCGATCAGTCGGTCGTCGGACCCAGGTAGAACTCGATCCCGCCGATGATCGCAGGTTTGGGGCCTTGGACGAACGCGCGATGGCTCCGGCGGCGGCCTCCCGTCCCCCGAGGACCGACCGTGCCGTGGGCTTCGTCCGCGCAGGTTGGATCCTGCCGCAGCGCGGTCCTGCTACTTGACGAGAACCGGCGCCATATCGCCGCTCGGCTCGATCGGACCCCACCGCCAGCCTGGCGAATCCCAGCGTCGGTTGCCGCACCTTCCGACATTCCCGTAGGATCCGATGCCGGTTCGCCGAGAAATTGTCACCAGCGCGTGGATCCGCTTGCCCATCGGGCCCGAGATCGTGTAGTGTGCGGCACGCTCAGATGCCTGTGAAGGCGTCGCGCGTCCCCATTCGGAGGCCTCCCATGCGTCTGCTGCCGTTCATGATGCTCCTCGTCGCTGGATCTTCGGCCTGCAAGGGTGACGTCTTCATCACGGACGACTTCCCTCCGCCTGGCGCGGGCGACGCGCCCAGCCTGGATACGCCCACCAAGACGGACAAGATCGTCCAGGTCACCAAGCCTGAGGTCGACGTCCTCTGGGTCGTGGACAACTCCTGCTCGATGATCGAAGAGCAGCAGAAGCTGACCGAGAGCTTCCCCAAGTTCATCAACTTCTTCCTGAACTCCGGCCTCGACTGGCACATCGGCGTCGTGTCGACGGACGTCTCGGACGACCGCCAGAACGGCAAGCTCCAGGGCGCCGGCGGCTACAAGTTCATCACGCCTGAGGTCTCCAACCCCGTGGCCGTGTTCGCGGCCATGGCGTCGCTCGGCACCGGTGGTTCTTCGACTGAGGAGGGCCTGCTTGCTGCGTTCCGCGCGCTGACGGCGCCCACGCCCGGCATCCAGGACACCAACCGCGGCTTCTACCGCGAGTCCGCCTCGCTCCACATCGTCACCATCTCGGACGAAGAGGACCAGTCGGCCCCGCGCATCACGCGCAACGAGTTCGTGACCTTCCTCCAGGACCTCAAGCCTGACGCGGAGACCCCGGTCACCTTCTCGTCGATCGTCGGCCCGACGCCGAACGGCTGCCACAGCCCCGACGCGGACGCGGTCCCCGGCTCCGTCTACATCGCCGTCACCAACGCCATCGGCGGCGTGTTCCGCTCCATCTGTGAAGAGGACTGGGATCCCGTGCTCGAGGAGCTCGGTCTGCAGGCCGCCGGTCTGCGCCGCGAGTACTTCCTGTCCGAGCTGCCCGTCCCCGGCACGGTCGAGGTCTGGGTTGTGGACGGCGACGTTCAGTACGACGGCCTGAACCAGGCGGACATCCCGGCCGCGTCGTCGGTCCCCGAGCAGTGCACGCAGCTCGGCAAGACGAACTGCTTCCCCTACGCGTACGACAACATCCGCAACTCGATCCTGATGACGGACTTCGTGCCCAGCCCGCTGGCCGAGATCAACATCAAGTACGACCTGCTCTCCGGCCTGCAGCCCGGCAGCGACGTCATCGTGCCTGGCGGCGGCGGCGCGGACACCGCGGCGCCCTAAAGCGCATCGGGTTTGAGCGACGCGCCCGGCGCGGACTTCGGTCCCCGCCGGGCGCGTCTGCGTTTGGGGCGACCGCTCAGCTCCCCTCGAGCTTCGACTTCCACCACTTCAGCCGCTCGGCGATCACCTTCTCGTCGCCCAGGCCGGACGGCTCGTAGTAGCGGCGGTGGGCGACCTCGGCGGGGCGGTGCTGCTGCCTGACGATCCGGTTCGGGTGGTCGTGCGGGTACAGGTAGCCCTTGCCGAAGCCCTCGGCCTTCATGTCCGCGGTGACGGCGTTGCGCAGGTGGAAGGGGACCGGCAGCGCGCCGTAGCGCTCGACGTCCTCGAGGGCTGCGTTGATCGCCTTGTAGGACGCGTTGCTCTTGGGGCAGCACGCGAGCCACACGGCCGCCTGGGCGAGCACGATGCGGCCCTCGGGGAAGCCGATCCAGTTCACGGCGGTCGCGGCGTCGTTGGCGACGGCCAGGGCGCGCGGGTCTGCATTGCCGACATCTTCGGAGGCGAAGATGACCAGGCGGCGGGCGATGAAGCGCACGTCCTCCCCGGCGGCGATCAGGCGGGCGAGCCAGTAGACGGCCGCGTCCGGGTCACTCCCCCGCATGCTCTTGATCATCGCGGAGACGACGTCGTAGTGGTCGTCGCCGGACTTGTCGTGGCGCAGGTCGGAGCGCTGCAAGGTGGCGCGGGCGCGATCGAGCGTGAGGTGGCCTCCCGACTCCACTCCGTCGGCGGCGCGCTCCAAGTCCAGCATGGCGCGGCGGGCGTCGCCTGCGGCGGACTCCGCGATGGCGGTGAGGACCTCGTCGTCCACGGTGAGGTCGGGGCGGGCGAGGCCCTCGTCGTGGGTGAGCGAGCGGCGCAGCAGGTTCACGACGTCGTCGGTCGCCAGAGGATCCAGCCGGACGATCTGCAAGCGGCTGCGGAGCGCGGCGTTGAGCTCGAAGGACGGGTTCTCGGTGGTGGCGCCGAGCAGCACCAGGGTGCCCGCCTCCACGTGCGGGAGCAGCGCGTCCTGCTGGCCCTTGTTCCAGCGGTGGATCTCGTCGACGAACACGACGGTGTCGCGGTTCTCCAGGGCGCGGGCGCGGACCGCCTCGTCGACCACCTCGCGGATCTGCTTCACGCCGTCCAGCACCGCGGAGAGCTGCACAAAGCGCGCCTCGACCGCGCCCGCGATCACGCGCGCGAGGGTGGTCTTGCCGCAGCCGGGCGGACCCCAGAACACCATCGAGCGGACCCGACCGGCGACGATCGCCTGCCTGAGCGGCGCGTCGAGGCCGAGCCAGCGCTGCTGCCCCACGACGTCGTCGAGCGTGCGGGGGCGCAGGCGGTCGGGGAGCGGGGGGCGCGTGGCCATGTCAGCCCTCTTGGGTGACGCGGTCCAACAGGTCCGCATCACCCAGTAGCTTGACCAGGCCGTCGAGGACCGCTCGCTCGGGGTGATCGGCGAGCAGGATGGGCAGGCCGGTGGCGTCGCGGAGCACGCCGTCCAGCTCTCGGAGGCGCGCGCCGCCGCCGGCCAGGAACACGCCCGAGCCGAGCAGGTCGGCGCAGAGCTCCGGGGGCGTGTCGCGCAGGACCTCCAGCACCACGTCGCGGATGCGCTCGACCGCCTCGCGGACGGCCTCCGCCACGTGGGCGCCGTGGATGTCGAACACCGTGGGGGAGCCGGTGGCCAGGTCGCGCCCGCTCACCCGCATCTGCACGAAGTGCGTGGGCGGGCGCGCGGCGCCGACCTCGATCTTGATGCGCTCGGCGACCGGCGGCGTGACCAGCAGGTTGTGGTTGCGACGCAGCCACTGGGCGATCTGCGCGTCCATGGCCTCGCCCGCGACCTTCACGGAGCGGCGCACGACCGTGCCCGCGACGCTGCACACGATCGCCTCGGTCCTGCCCGCGCCGACCACGACGATCATCGAGCCGGTCGCGAGCGAGATCGGCAGCTGGGCGCCGAGCGCGGCCGCCAGGCCGGACGGGACGAGGCGACCGCCGGCGAGGCCCGCAGCCCGCAGGACCTCCAGCCAAGCGCGGCGCTCCGTCTCGGAGGCGTCGGACGGGATGGCGACCAGCGCGCGGGCGGTCGCCGCGGCGGGCCCTAGCGTCTGCGCGACGCCCGCGCGGAGGAGGGCCTCGACGCCGTCCCAGTCCTCGACCACGCCGCCGCGGATGGGGCGGATGGCCCCGGACTCGCCGCCGCCGGACTCCAGGCGCGAGCGGGCCTCGCCGCCAGTCAGGGCGACGCGGGCACCGTCCGGGCCTGCGGTGCGGGCGACGATCGACGGGGTGGACCACGGGGCGCGGTCGCCACGCGTGGCCACGCGGAGCGTCCAAGACCCGGGATCGATCGCGATCTCGGCCG
The DNA here is from genome assembly GCA_947475315.1 of Pseudomonadota bacterium. Classification (GTDB taxonomy): domain Bacteria; phylum Myxococcota_A; class UBA796; order UBA796; genus CAIOSP01. The sequence goes on from CANJMY010000064.1 coordinate 4,322, forward strand.
CGCGCACGGGCCCGCGGGGCATGCCGGCGACTACTGCTGGACCTTGACCGACGACTCGTCCTTGGTGGTGAGGGGCTTGCCCACCGCCTCGGCGTAGTCGCTGGCCTTGAGCTTGAGCTCGCGCGGGTCGCCGTGGGCGAGCTTCACGCGCTCGCCCGACGTCGTGATCAGGAAGATCGTGCCGTCCGGCAGGTCTTCGACGAACTCGACGCTGGCGATCTGGTCGAACGGTACGGAGGCCGTCTCCGTCTTGCCGTCGGAGAACTCGCGGATCATCTGGACCGAGCTTGAGGTGCTGTCGATCAGCACGCGGCTGCCGAGCTCGACCTGGGTCTTGCTCCACAGCGCGCCCGCCGCGATCACCACGACCGCGGCGACCGCGACGAGGATGAGCAACGGGCTGCTGGACTTCTGCTTGGCCGTGGCCTTGAAGTCGTGGAAGCAGGTCTTGCAGGTCGACGCCGGCGCCGGAACTTCAGCGCCGCACGACGGGCAGGTCTTCATCTCCATCAGTCACCTCATGGCCGCCCACCTTCCCAAGGGGAGCGCGCGCTGTCAAGGCGCAAGGGCGGTGGTTTTCCGCGGATCAGACAGACTCGGTGGTCCACCAGGCGGCCGCGGCGAGCGCGGACACGCCGCCGAGCGCCGTCCACCACGTGTCCGTGCGCAGCCCGAGGGCCAGCAGCGCGCCCCCGAGGATCACAAATCCGACCACACCGGCGCGACGCGACAAGGCAGCCTCACGGGGCGCGGACTATCCGGTACGACCCGGAGAAGCCCCGATGTCCTGGAGCCCGCTGCCCCTGCTCTGCCAGCTGGTCGCGCTGCCGCTGCGCGTCGGCGTGGGCGCGCTGCATCGCCTGACGACGGGGAGCCGTGCGCTGGTGGACATCGTGGTGGCGCCGGGCGAGGACCTGGCCGCCGGGGCCTTGCTGCTCGCGCGCGTTCGGCGACTGGTCGACGATCCGCTGGTGCGGGCGGTGTTCTTGGACGTGCGCGGCGCGCCGGGGGCGTGGGCGACCTGCGAGGACTGGCGGCGCGTGATCCTGGAGCTGCGCACCTCGGGGCGCAAGGTCACCGCCTATTTGGAGGACCCGAGCCAGCGCGTGCTGCTGTTCGCGGCCGCCTGCGATGCGATCGTCGTGCCGCCGCTGGCGGACGTGGAGCTGGTGGGCTTGGGCGGGGAGATGGCCTTCTTCGGCGAGACCCTCGACCGGCTGGGGCTGGAGGCCGACGTGTGCGCGGCGGGCGCCTACAAGTCCTTCGGCGAGCCGTTCACCCGCACGTACCCGTCGGCCGAGAACCGGGAGTCGTCGGCGGCGCTGCTGGCGGACGTGGAGAGCGTGCTGGTGCAGGGGCTGGCCGCCGGGCGGAGCCTGACCGAGGAGGCGGTCCGCGGCTTGATGGCCCGGGGCCCGCTGACCGCCGATGAGGCCGTCGAGGCGGGGCTAATCGACGCGATCGGCTACCGGGAGACGGTCCTCAAGACCTGGAAGGAGGCGCTGGGCAAGGGCACCCGCCGCGTGCCGTTCCGCGCGTGGGCGATGCGCGACGGCCTGCGCCAGTCTCTGGCAGGTTGGGGCGGCGGCAAGCGCGTGGCCGTGCTTCACCTCGACGGGTCGATCGTGGTCGACGCCAACTCCGGGCGCGACATGATCCGCTCGCGCGACGTGGTGCCCGCGCTGCGCGCGCTGACCGAGGCCGACGAGGTCGCGGCGGTCGTCCTGCACGTGCGCAGCGGCGGCGGCAGCGCGTTCGCGTCGGACCTGATCTGGGAGGCGGTGCGTGTCCTCTCAGAGAAGAAGCCGGTGGTCGCGAGCTTCCACGACGTGTCCGCGTCGGGCGGCTTCTACCTGGCCGCCCCCGTCCGCGAGATCTTCGTGCGGAGCACCACCCTCACCGGCTCGATCGGCGTGTTCGGCGGCAAGCTGGTCCTGCGCGACGCGCTCCGTCGGATCGGCGTCACCATGGTCCCCATGGCGACCCAGCCCGGCGCGCTCCGCATGTCGCCCACGCGCCCGTTCAACGACGACGAGCGCGAGCGCTTCCGAGCTTCGCTTCAGCACGTCTACGACGGGTTCGTCGAGCGCGTGGCGACCGGGCGCGGCCGCACCGTCGAGGAGATCGAGCCCCACTGCCGCGGGCGCATCTGGAGCGGCCCCGCGGCGCTGCGCGTGGGCCTGGTCGATCGCGTGGGCGACCTGTTCGACGCCGTCGCGCGCGCCGCTGAGCTGGCGGACCTGGGCTCGGGCTGGCGGCGGGTCGACATGACCACCCGCCCCGAGTCGATGTTCATGACCGCCGTCCGCGCGTTGCTGCGCCGTCAGGGCCTGGGCGTGGCCGCGCCTGACCCCGTCGGCGCCGTCCTCACCCGCCTGCTCGGCCCTGCGCGCGCCGAGCGCGTCGAGCTGCTGGCGAACCACCCGGGCGAGCCGCTGGCGATGCTCGCGGAGGAACTGGAGCTACGGTGAACGGGCTTGGGTGCCGTCGGGCGTCGGCGTTTGGGCGGTCGGCGGTCAGCTGAAGGCTGTAGGCCCGCAGGTGCCCGGGCGCCGCTTCCTCAGCGCTCCCCGTACACCCAGGTGTAGATCATCAGCTGCCCGAGCACGCTGCGCACGTAGCGGCGGGTCTCGGTGTAGCCGACCTCTTCGGAGAATGTGTCCATCTCGATGGGCGGGCCGCCGAGCTCCATCACCCAGCGCCGGACGGCGTCCTCGCCGCCGTTGTAGGACGCGATGACCGCGGGCGTGGCGTCGGGGGCGACGAAGCCCTGCAGCGCCTGCCAGCGCAGGCCGAGCTCGGTCGTGCCGAGCGCGGTGGCGTAGGGGACGGTCCACAGGCGGTCGGCGTCGGGCGGACCGGCGACCTGGGCTGCGGTGTGCAGGTCGCCGACGAGGTGCGGCATGATCTGCATGAGCCCGCGCGCCCCGACGAGCGAGGTGACGCTGGCGTCCAGGCCGGACTCCACGGTCATGATCGCGTAGGGCAGGTTGCGGGGCAGGTGGTAGCGGTCGGCGACGGCGTCGATCACGGCGCGGCCAGGGCGGGGGTAGCACACCTGCTGTGCTGCCGGATCGCCGCCGCGCCACGGGTCCACGCAGTAGGGGCGGGCGAGGCGCTGGGCGTCCACCGGGGCCCCGGCGCGCAGGAAGGCCCAGGCGAGCGCCAGGGCGCCGTCGCGGGTGGCGCGGGCCTCGGACTCCACGGCGCGCAGGTCGGGCAGGGCCCAGGGCGACAGGCCAGCGCGGACCAGTGTCTCCGCGCGCTGAACCTCGGGCTTGGCGGCCAAGGCGCTGGGCCAGGCGGCGGGCTTGGCGTCGGGTGTGGCGGGGAACTCGCGGCCCAGGCGGTGCACGGCGAGCCACGCGTAGGACGAGTCCGGCCAGCGCTGCACGAGCTGCTCGAGCGCGGCCCGCTCCCCGATCGTGTCCCCGTCGAGGCCCTGATCGCGGGCGGACCAGTAGGCGGCGGCGACGGTGAGCGCGGAGCGCGGGTCGGTGGTGGCGATCGGCGTCCAGGTGGTGCGTGCGCCGTCGCGGTCGCCCATCGTCCAGCGGCACCAGCCGGAGAACCAGCGCGCCGAGGCCGACCAGGAGGACTTGGGGAAGGCGGCGAGGTGCTCGTCGAAGCGCGCGATGGCGTCCGCGCACTGGCCGCGATCGGCCGCCATGTAGCCCAGCTTGTACGACGCCTCGTCCGCCTGCGGCGTGCCGGGGAAGCGCGCCGTGACCGAGCGGTAGAGCGTGCTGGCGGCGGCGTAGTCGCCGGTGCGGGCGAGGGCCAAGGCCATGTCGAAGAGCGTGCGCGCGTCGGTGACCTTGGCGCCGTCGTCGCCGAACACCGCGCGCCAGGTCCGCACGGCGTCGGTGTAGGCGTGGGCCTTGAACTCAAGCCGCGCGAGCCCGTCGTCGTCCGGGGCGTGGTCGACCGCGCGGGCCATCAGCTCCAGCGCGAGCGCCTCGCCGTGCTGCTGCGCCGACGAGAGTGACGCGGCCCGCGCGCGCAACAGCGCCAAGCCCTCGGGCGACTTCAGGTCTGGCACCGGCGCGCCGAGCGCGGACAGCCGCTCGGCCGCCGCCGTGGCCCACGCGCCGCGCGTGCTGTCGGTCCACACCTTGCGGTAGGTGACGACGGCGGCGTCCTTGTCCGCGCGATCCTCGGCGCCCTGCGCGAGCAGGGTGCGGGCCTCGTCGGCGTCGGGGCCGGTGAGCATCGCGCGCAGCTCGTCGCGCGACTCCAGGCTGCGGTGCAGGGCCAGCCGAGCGCGCGCTCGCACCAGCGAGGCCTCGCGTCCGGCGCTCCCCGTCAGCACCACGCCATCGAGCGCGGTGAGCGCGTCGGCGGGCTTGCCCAGGCTGGCGGCCGCGTCCGCGCGGAGCAGCGCGGCGAAGGGCGCGACCGGCGAGCTGGCGCTTAAGCCCTGGAGGGCGCGCTCGGCGGAGGCCGGGTCCTGGCGCACCAGGCAGGCGGCCAGCGTCAGCCGCTCCGCGTCGTCGTCGGGGGCGCCGATCCGCGCGGCGAGCGCGTCACAGGAGGCGACGGGTGCGGCGTCCGCGAGCGCGAGCGTCGACCACGGGTCCTGCGCGTGGGCGGGGACCGCGATCGCCAAGGCCAGGCCCACGACGGCGAACCGCGCGCTCACAGGCCCCCCGAGACGAGGAAGTAGACCGAGCGCGGCTCGGTCGGCAGGTAGCCGCCCGGCGTCAGGCCCGCGGCGTAGCCCAGGCGCAGATCGAGCGAGCCGCCCCAGCCGATGATCGTCGACAGGCGGATCTCAGCACCCGCGCCGGCCAGCGTGCCCTTGAACACATCGGTGAAGGTCGTCACCTTGTCGAAGGCGTTGCCAGCCTCCAGGAAGACCGACCCGGAGAGCGCGCGCAGGAAGGCGGGGAAGGTGCCGAAGCCCCGATCGATGCGCCACAATGGCAGGCGGTACTCAGCGCCCGCCGCCCAGTAGGTGTCACCGCGGTCCGCGCCCGTGGGGTAGCCGCGGATCGCCCGGAAGCCGCCGACGCCGTTTCCGCCCAGTTGGTAGTTGCCCAGGAAGCGCTCGGACCCGCCAAACGCGACGCCGGTGCCGGCGCGGAACACAAAGACGTGGTTGGGGGCGAGCGGGTTCACCACGTACTCCCGCCAGTCGACCTGCAGGAGCACCTGGGTGACGGGCGTCTTGGTGTTGGACCCCTCATCCACCGCGAACGTTCCCAGCCACGGCGCGGTGATGGTGGCGGAGGCCACGAAGGTGCGGCCGTCCTCCGGGCTGATCGCGTAGGCGGTGGGCTCGTTCCACTCGTAGCGGTAGCCGGCCGTCAGGTTGCCGATGGTGCCGCGCAGCGCGACGCTCGGCATGTAGGCGCCGTCCTCCAGATCGCCGTGCAGGCGGCGGTCGGTGAACGAGTAGGTGCCGTAGAAGGTGGAGACCTGGGTGAACGGCCACTGGAAGGTGCCGTAGGCGTTCACCTCGCGCATGAAGATGGTGCGCAGGTCGTCGCTGGTGAAGGTCGGATCGCCGTTCTCGTCGACGGGCTGATCGGCGGCCGCGACCAGGTAGGTGTACGGGTTGGCGCGGGTGGAGGCGCCGAAGCCGAACACGGGCAGCCAGCGGTTGATCGTCACGCTGCCGCCGCCGCCCACGAAGTTGGCGTCGGTGCGGTAGTCGAGGAACGCGCCCCAGATGTAGCGGACGAGCGGGTCGCGCGCGCTGGTGGACGCGGTGACCTGCACGCCGGGGATGTTGAACGGCGCAGGCCACTTCTGCAGGAACGCGAACGGGCCGTCCGACGGAGGGTTGGCCAGGCGCGGCGTGGTGGAGAAGCTGGGCACCCAGTACCAGGGCACCAGCGTGCGCGCGGGGTTGTAGCGCGTGGGCTTGATGTGGAAGGGGTAGTCCTCCTCCGACCCGAACGCGTCCTTCACCTTGGCTTGGCTGAACGTGTCGATGCGCTCGGAGTCCTGGCGTGGTTCGCCGACCGCGCCGCGTTCGCCGGTAGCCCCGTCGACGGCGCCGCCCGTGCCTGCGCCGCGCGCGCTTGCGTCCGCCGACCGGGGGCCCGCGAACGACGACCCGCCGACGTCCATCGCGGCCATGCTGGGGCCCGGCCCTCCGTCGATCGACTTGCGCACCTTGGAGCCGTCCCACGCGGACGCCACCGCCGTGTCGACCGGCACCCGCGGCCCGTCGACGATCGAGGCGAGCGAGGGCGCGCCGGTGATCGGCTCGGGCAGCGGGCCGCGGTCGAGGAAGGTCGACGGGTCGAGGTCCATCAGGCGGACCTCCCAGCCGTCATGGCTGTACTGCTGGTAGGCGAGGTGCTCGCCGTCAGGCGCCAGGTCGGGGTGCGCAGCACCCGTCAGCACGTTGGTGACCTGCCACAGGTGCTCGGTGGCGATCTCGACCGCGTAGACGTTCGGGATGCCGGTGCGGTCCGACGAGAAGAACAGCCAACGCCCGTCCGCGGACCAAGCCGGGTCGCGGTCGTTGCGGTTGTCCTCGGTGAGCCTGCGCTTGCGCGCGCCGGATGCGTCCATCAGCCACAGGTCGCGGCGGCCCTCGTCCCACACCGACACCGCGAACGCCTTGCCGCTGGGCGCGTAGCGGGGCGTCGCGTACTGCGTGTGGTCGGTCTCGTGGGTGAGGACCTCGCGCTGCTGGTCGATGGTCATCACCTCCAGGCGCGTGTCCTGCGCGCGGTTGGTGACGACGAGCAGGCGCGAGCCGTCCGGGCTGAACTCAGGGTCGCGGGCGCGGGCGCCGTTGGTCAGCGCCTTGATGCTGTCGGCGCGCAGGTCGTACATGAAGATGTCCGACCAGGTGTTGAAGCGGTTCACGATGTGCGTGGCCGCAAACACGAACGCCTGGCTGTCACGCCGCCAGGTGAAGTTCTTGGCGCCGTAGTCCTTGACCAGGACCTTGGGGCCGCTGCCGTCGGTCTCCGACCGCCAGATGGCGTTGCCGGTGCGTGGGTCGCTGCACGACCAGACCAGCCAGGAGTCGTCGGGCGCGAAGGACGGGGCGGTGCAGGACGCCTTGGGGTCCGACAGCAGCTTGCCCTCGCGGACGCCCTCAGCGCGGACGGTGTCGGCGACGGCCTGGTACTTCTGGATCCGCGCGCCCTTCCACTCGCGCCACAGACCCTGCAGCTTGCGGCCGAACACCTCCGGCGCCGGCAGGAAGAAGGGGATGGTGCGGCCGTAGTCGTGCGTCCAGCGGGTCCAGACGTCCTCGCCCGTGTGGTCGGACACGTAGCGCATGAAGTCCTGGCCGAAGAGGTAGCGCAGGTTGCCGGACGGCACGCGGGCCTGGAAGCCGTCCATGCTGCCGAGCCAGGGCCAGTGGTCCTCGAGCGCGGCGGTGCGCAGGAGCATGTCGACGTAGGGCGAGCGGCCGCGGCCGCCGGCGGTGTGGCGGGTTTCCTGGAACGTGGCCAGGCCCTCGGTCACCCACAGCGGCGACACGGCGTTGGTGGACGCGATGCGGCCGACGACGGCGCGCGCGGCGGACACGATGCCGTCGTGCGTCTCCATGTGCAGGACGTGGGTCAGCTCGTGCGTGAGGATGGCCGCGGTCCAGTCCTCGTAGAGCGACAGCGTCTCGTCTTCCTGGGGCGCGGTGACGTAGATGGTGATGGTGTTGTAGGGGATGGCCGTCGCGAAGCCGTTGGCGCGGTCGGTGCGGTCGACCAGCACCACCTCGACCTTCATCTGGAGCTTGTGGTCCAGCTCGGCGCTCATCGTCGCGTAGATCTGCTCGCAGGACTGGGAGAGCTCATCGGCGAGCTGCTCTTCGCCCTGGTGGAAATTGATCCGGAAGTGCTCCGTGACGATCGTCCGCCACGTCAGATCAGGGTCGTAGGTCGCCGCGCGCGCAGGCCCGGACAGGCACCACGTGGTCAGCACGGCAGACAGCATGGCCAGGGGTGCGCGGCCGATCATCAGGTGGGGCAGACCTCGCTCTCTTCGTGCCTCTAAAGGTGGCCCTGGTCAAGCGACTCCTTGTGTGACGAACGCGCATCGGCGAAGTTGCACCTTGGCGGCGAGGCTCCCTCCTGGGCGCTCGACACGCTAGGGTGCTAGCGCCAAGGAGCCCTAATCATGGACCGAACTGGCCCGATCCTCGTGGTGGACGACGAAGAGGACCTTCTGGACCTCGTCGACATCAACCTGCGCCGCGAGGGCTTCACGACGCTCCGCGCGACCACCGGCAAGGCTGCGCTCGACCTGTGCGAGAAGCACACGCCCGCGTTGATCGTGCTGGATCTGATGCTCCCGGACACACCTGGGACCGAGGTCTGCCGCCGCCTACGCTCCAACCCGCGCTTGGCCGACGTGCCCGTGATCATGCTCACCGCTCGCGGTGAGGAGATCGATCGCGTGGTGGGCTTTGAGGTGGGCGCCGACGACTACGTCATCAAGGCGAACTTCTCCGTGCGTGAGCTGATCCTGCGCATCCGCGCGGTGCTCCGCCGACGCGCCGCCGCCGCCGAGCCCGGCCACGACGGCGTGCCGTCCGACGCGCTCTCCTACGGCATGCTCAAGATCGACGAGGCCGCCCACCGCGTGTGGGTTGTGGACGAAGAGATCCCCCTGACCGCCACCGAGTTCCGCCTGCTGATGACGCTCGCGCGCCGTCCGGGCCGGGTGCAGACCCGCGGCTCGCTGCTGGAAGACGTGTGGGATATGCCGCCGGACCTCAACACCCGCACGGTAGACACCCACGTGAAGCGCCTCCGCGAAAAACTGGCTTCGGCCGCCGAGCACATCGAGACCGTGCGCGGCGTGGGCTACCGCTTCAACGCCAACCCGGTGGTCTGACGGGTGGCGCACGCGGGTCCGCCTGAGCGGCGGTCGCTCGTCGAGCGCCTGGATCGGTGGAGCTTTGGAGCGTCGGCGACCTCTGTGGTCGTGGCGCTCGCGCTGGGCGGCGTGCAGGCCGCGCTGGGCGTGGCCGCGGTCGCGGGTGTGGCCGTGTGGCGGCTTCGCGGTGGCCTGCGCGCGGACCTGGAGCCGTTCGACGCGCTGGTGGAGGCGGTCGATGCCGACCGCGAGACGCCGCGCGAGCTGCCGGGTGACGCGGGTCGGGTCGCGCGGGCATCCGCCGGTCGCGAGGAGGTGTCGCGCCGCGCGTACGAGCGCAGCCGCCGCGCGCTGGAGCGCGTCTTCGCCACCTTTGACGCAGCCCCGTGGGGCGTGCTGGTGATCGGCGCCGACGGTCGCATCGAGCTCGCGAACAAGGCGATGAACCAGTTGCTCGACTTCCGCCGCGAGGCGATCGGCGCGCGGATCGTGGAGCTGCTACCGCCCGCGGAGCTGCTGGCCGTGCTCGACGACGCGCTGGCGGGTCGGGAGGGCGGGCCGCTCGACTTTGTGCAGGGCGAGCGGGACCTGGCGGTGAGCGCGCACCCGGCGGGCGACGCGGTGCTGGTGCTGGTGCGCGACGTCAGCGGCGAGCGTCGCCTGGACCGCGCGCGGACTGAGTTCGTCGCCAACGTCAGCCACGAGCTGCGCACGCCGATCGCCGCCATCCTGGGCTACGCGGAGACGCTGCTGGAGACGCCGGGCGGCCTGCCGGACGACATGGCTCCCTTGGTTCGGACCATCCACCGCAACGGCAAGCGCCTGCGCCAGCTGTTCGAGGATCTGCTCTCGCTCTACAAGATCGAGGCGCGCCGCGAGGAGATGCCGCGCCAGGACTTGGAGCTGTCGAGCGTGGTGCCGCTCGCGGTGGTCACGGCCGCCGACGCCGCGCGCACCAAGAAGATCGCGTTCTTCGTCGACGTCCCGCCGGAGCTGCACGCGTTCACCAGCCGCGAGGCGCTGTCGGCGGTGCTCGGGAACTTGGCGGACAACGCCACCAAGTACACGCCGGAGGGCGGGTCGGTCGCGGTGGTCGCGGAGCGCGTCGAGGACGGCGTGCGCATCGATGTGCGCGACACGGGCATCGGCATCCCCAAGGCCTACCAGGAGCGCGTCTTCGAGCGCTTCTACCGCGTGGACGAGGGCCGCAGCCGCGCGATGGGCGGCACGGGGCTGGGGTTGGCCATCGTGAAGCACCTGGCGATGGCGGGCGGGTTCCGCGTCACGGTCACGAGCGAGGAGGGGAAGGGGAGCACGTTCAGCGTGTGGATCCCCGCCGCGGTCACGCCGCGTGTCTCGCGCACGTGGCAGGCGTGAAGCGTCTTCAAGGCGCGCTAGCAGCACGCGATCGGTCGAGCTAAGCAAACTGCAATCGAGGCTTCCCTGTCGGGGACGGGGGCCCATGTCGAGGCACGAGCCATGAGTCGCCCTGTGATCGGCATGGACCTGGAGCGGATCCGCACGCTGCTCCTCCAGATGTGCTCTCGCGCAGAGTCGATGGTGCAGCAGGCGTCGCGCTCGGTGATCCAGCACGACACGCACCTGGCGCGCTCGGTGTTGGCCGCGGACGCCGCGATCGACGACCTGGAGCTGGAGATCGACGGCCTGTGCGTGCGCTACCTCGCGGTGCACAAGCCCACTGGGTACGAGCTCCGCATGGTCACGACCATCCTCAAGATCGTGACGGACCTGGAGCGCATGGGCGACCTGGCGGGCAACATCGCCTCGCGCACGCTCGACATCGGCACCGCGCCTGGGCTTGAGCCCGGCCCTGAGATCGCCGAGCTGGCCCGCCGCGCCACCGAGATGATCCGCATCGCGGCCGACGGCTTCGTGCGTGACGACGTGGGCGCGTGTGATGTCCTGCGCGCGCGCGACGCCGAGCTCGATCAGCTCAACCGTGACGCGTTCACCCACTGGCTGTCGGTGGTTCAGGCGCACCCGGATCAGGCCAACCGCGCGCTCGCGTACAGCTCGATCTGCCGGTACCTGGAGCGCATCGGCGACCACGCGGTGAACATCGGGCAGATGATCGTGCTGCTGGTAGAAGGCCGGGACGTTCGGCACCGAGGCTGAGGGGAGACGAGGCTCGCAGGCCGCTCGCCGTTCGAGGACGTTCGGGGAGGTGCTCGGCTCTCTTGGGCCGAGGGCCGATCGGGGACCACCCCAATCGCTCGCACCTCCCGCGCCACCTCAGTCGACGACCTCGACCTCATCGCGGCTGACGGCCTTGAGCAGCGAGCGCATCGCGTCGCGGCGCTGGGGCACGTCGTTGTAGGTCTCCATGATTTGACCGGCCAGGTCCTTCGCGCGGCGAAAGCCCGTGATGAGCGTGCCCGACCAGTCGGTGGGCGACGAGATCATCATCAGCACCTGCTCGAGCGGCTTGCCGTCGGCCCAGGCACGGCCGAGCGGCATCATCTGCGGGCAGAAGGTGACCTCGACCTTGGAGATGGCCTCCGCGCCCACGACCGGCGCGGACATGCGGACCTCGCGGAGCTTCTCGGCCATTTCGCGGTCGTGGCGGTCGACGCGGGACTCGAGCGTGACGTTGCGCGGCATGTCGTTGGTCAGCGCGCACAGCACGGCGAACATGCCGGGCGTGTCGAGGTCTTCGAGGATGCCCGACAAGATCAGCTCGGTGACGAAGATCTCGGCGATCTGCAGGTGCGTGAGCACGCGCGCGCCGGCGCGGAACTGGTTGTCTTCGGTCAGGTAGCCGATCGACTCCAGGAACTGACGCTTGGCCATCAGCTCGTCCCAGCAGCGGTCGTCGGCGGTCTCGGCGCGCTTGCGCAGGCGGCGGGCCTCCTTGGCGGCGCCCTTGGAGCCGTCCTCGGCGGCGCGCTCCAGCTCCTCGGCCTTGGCGAGCTGGGCGCTGGCCTGCTCGGCGAGCGTCCAGGACATGAAGGACTTGCCGACGATGCTGCGGACGTGCTCCATGTCGTGGCGACCGATCAGGTTGACCACGCTGTTCCACGACAGGTTGAAGCTCGACCGCACGGGCTCGTAGGCCTGGTCGAAGTAGCGCTGGATGACGGGCTTGAACTGCGCAAAGTCGTGCAGGTCCATGCGCACGACCACGTGCCCGGCCTCGTCCATGCCGCGGCGACCGGCGCGGCCGGCCTTCTGCATGAAGCCGCGCACCGGCAGCGGGCGGACCTCTTCGCCGTCGTACTTCTCGACGCCGTGGAAGGCGACGCTGCGCGCGGGCATGTTGATGCCGAGCGCGAAGGTGCTGGTGCAGAACAGCACCTTGATCAGCTTGTGCTCGTAGAGCTGCTCAACGGCGAGCTTGAGCGACACGTGCAGGCCGGCGTGGTGGCTGGCGATGCCACGCAGGTACATGTCGCGCACCTCGTCATCCAGCGCCGGGCCAATGTCGGCCTTGAGCAGGAAGGCGGTGACCGCGTCCTTCTCCTCGTCGGTGAGGAAGTCCGCGCGGAAGCGGAAGGCGAGCGACTTGGCGAAGCGCTCGGCGTCGTGCCGGCTGAACACGAAGTACAGCATCGGCAGGCCGTCGGCGTCCGAGATCATCCGGACGACCTCGTGCGGCGGCGTCTTGGGGCCGTCGTAGCGGTCCTTGCGGCCGCGATCGCGCCCGCGTCCGCGCGGGCCGCTGCGGTCGTTGACAGGTGCCGTGGGTCGGTGGGCGGCGGCGCGCTGCGCGAACTGCGCAGGCGTCGTGAGGCCCAAGCCCAGCGTGGCGAAGTGGAAGTCGAGCGGAACGGCGCGCTGGGTCTCCGTGATGACGGCGACCTCGCGGTTGCGCACGAAGGACATCCACGCGGAGAACTGATCCAGGTTGGGCAGCGTGGCGGACAGGGCCACGATCAGCACGTGCTGGGGCAGGTAGATCAGGACCTCTTCCCACACCGTGCCGCGCTCGCGATCATCGAGGAAGTGCACCTCGTCGATCACCACGGCGCGCAGGTCCTCGAGCTTCTCGCCGCCGAGCAGCATGTTGCGCAGGATCTCCGTCGTCATCACAAGGCACGGCGCGTCGCGGCGGATCACCAGATCGCCGGTGACCAGGCCGACTTTCTCCTCGCCGTGCAGCGCGCTGTAGTCGCGGAACTTCTGGTTGGAGAGCGCCTTGATGGGCGCGGTGTAGATCACGCGCTTGCCGTGGCTCAGCGCGTCGTCCACGATCCAGTCGGCGACGAGCGTCTTGCCGGTGCCGGTGGGCGCCGCCACCAGCACGGAGTGCTCCTGCATGAGGTGGCCGATCGCCTCCTCCTGGAACCTGTCGAGCTTCAGACCACGATATTCCAAATCAACCCTCATCGTGCCCCGGGGCTATCCGAGCGCGGCCCCTTTTGCTTGCTCCCACCGCGTCACGCGGTCATGCGGGGCGCACGGAGGCGTGCGTGCCCGAGCTGCCCGAGGTCGAAGCGAACCGCCGCCTGCTGATCCCGCTCGCGGGCCATCGCGTCACCGCGGTGCACCTGCCGGATCCGACGAGCGTGCGGCCCGCGCTGTCGACCAAGTCCAAAGACGCCGGGGGTGCGGAGCGGCTGACGGCGCTGGTCGGGCAGGTGGCCGACGTGCCGACGCGGAAGGGCAAGCGCCTGGGCTGGACGTTCGGCCCGCACGGCTTGCTGGCGCACCTGGGCATGACCGGGCGCTTTGTGGTCGCGGACGCCGAGCCGCGGTGGGCCAAGGTCGGGATCACCTTTGACGACGGGCGGACGGTGTGGTTCGTCGATCCGCGGCGCTTTGGCTGCGTGGTGCCCGTGGACGCGGCGAAGGTCTCCGCGGCGCTGTCGCAGGGCCTGGGCCCCGACGCGCTCGACGACCCGCAGTCCGGCGCGCAGCTCGCCGCGCGCTTTGTCACGCCGCGCGCGATCAAGGTGGCGCTGCTCGACCAGGACCGGCTGGCGGGCATGGGCAACATCCACGCGGTCGAGGCGCTGTGGCGCGCGCACCTGCACCCGGACACGCGCTGCGTGGACCTGGACGCCAAGGCCTGGGACGCGCTGGCGGCGGCGATCACCACCCAGCTGCACCACGGCCTCGATCTGGTGGCGGCGGACGGCATCGCGTACCTGTCGGATGGCGTGATCACCAACCCGTTCGAGGTCTACGGCCGCGCGGGGGAGGCCTGCCGTCGCTGCGGCGGTCGGATCCAGGGCGAGGTCCGCGCCGGGCGGTCTACTTTCTGGTGCCCGGACTGCCAGCCCCAGCGCGCGTAGTGCGAGGCGGTGACGCGCTCGGCGCGATCGGGACGTGACGGAGTCGCGCGGGTCCGTTAAGGGGCGCCGGCCTGCGCTCTTGGGATCTCCCTTGAGCGTGTGTTCGTGACCGGCGATCTCCGACCGGTCACCGTCCAGACCAGGAACACGAGGTTTCCCATGGCTCGCAAGAAGTCTTCCCCGCTCAAGCCGGGTGAGCTGATCGACTACAAGGACGTCCGTCGTCTGCAGCGCTTCCTCACGGAGCGCGGCAAGATCCTCCCCCGCCGCGCGACGGGCCTCACGGCCAAGCAGCAGCGCCAGGTGGCGAACTCGATCAAGCGCGCTCGTCAGATCGCGCTGCTCCCGTACGTCAAGGCCGACTGACCCTCACCAGGGTTGTCGCCGTGAAGGGGCGCTCCGCAAGGGGCGCCCTTTTTCGTTTGGGGG
>CANJMY010000065.1 GCA_947475315.1 Pseudomonadota bacterium
ATGACCGAGAAGCGGTTGGGGAACATGATCCAGTACTACCTGGAGCGCTACGATCAGCCTGCGGCGCATGTCCGGCGGCACTTCCTGCGCAAGATCACGCAGTCGGCCCGCGAGCACCAGACCGACACCGCGGCGCTGACCGAGGCCCTGGACGCGAACCTCGCGCGGCTGGTGTCGGGCGGCACGATCAACGACGCGCGCGTGGCGGAGAACCTGATCCGCAGCGGTCGTCAGCGCGGCTGGGCCGAGCGGCGCATCAAGCTCGCGTCCGCCAGCAAGGGCATCCCGCGCGACGTGATCGACGGCCTCATGAAGACGTCTGAGGACGCGGGCACCGACCGCGCCGCAGCGCTGCTGATGGCGCGGCGTCGTCGCATCGGGCCGTGGCGCACCGGCGTCGACTCGCCCGAGCTGCGGCGCAAGGAGCTGGCGATCCTCGCGCGGGGCGGGTTCAGCTACGGCGTCGCGCGCGACGTGGTCGCCGCCGGCCTCGACGACTTGGATGACAGCGAGTTGTGACGTTCCGGTCGCGTGGTCGACAGACGATGGTGTCGGTCCACTCCACGACGACCGATCGATCCGATCAGTAGACGTTGAACTCGCGCCGGTTCGCCTCGTGGCCTGTCACGTCCTTGGCTCCGTGGAAGTGGCCCTGCCCATCATGCAGGTAGTACCACCACTCTGACTCCACCGGGTGCGCGGCGGCGTTGAGCGCGCCCGCGCCGGGATTGCCGATCGCGGTGGGCGGCAGGCCGGGCCGCAGGCGGGAATTGTACGGGTCGTTCGGGTCGCGCAGCTTGAGCATGAACGCGTCGCGGTTGTTCCAGTCGGGCAGCGTGTAGCGGCTGGTCGCGTCCACGCCCAGATTCCACGCGTGGTCGATGCGCTTCCACAGGATGCCCGCGACCACCGGCCGGTTGTCGGGGCTCGGCTCCTCGCGCTCGATCATCGACGCCATGATCACGATGTCGGACAGCGGCCGACCGTCGGCGCCGGGCGCGTAGCTGGCGCCGAAGCGCTCCTGGAACATCGCGAGCTGCCGCTCGATGAACGCCTTCACCACGAACTTCTTGGGCTCGACCCGGTAGGTCTCCGGGTACAGGTAGCCCTCGAGCGTGGCGGTGGGGATCGCAAACGGGGCCGTCACCGCCTTGGTCTTCGCCAGCTCGGCGTACTGCCCGGCGGTGATCAGGTGGGCGTCGGTCAGCGCGCGATCGATGTCGTCAATGCGCCAGCCCTCCACCACCGTGAACGGCACGTCCTCCGGCAGCGGCGGCCCACAGAGCGTGTCGAGCAGCGCGTGCATGGACATGCTGCGCTTCACCGCGAACCGGCCCGCCTTGATGCACGACGCGTCCGAGCTGCGCAGCACCCAGCGCCACGACCACTCGCCGGGGACCAGGCCCTGCTCGATCAACAGCGGCGTCAGCGAGCGGCCCGAAGCGCCCTCGGGGACAGTGATCTCGATGACGGCGTCGTCGCCAGGGTGCACGGGCGCGTCGGCGTCGACGCACGCGGTCGCGAACACGAGGGAGAGCAGGAGCGCGCGCACTGAGGCCTCCGAGCAAGCGGGGCGCCTCTACCACGGCGCGTGGGATCACGTCGGCGGGCTGTGCGCGGCCGGGCAAGCAGCTAAGCTGGGAGAAGACGCTGGGGAATCACCATGGGCGACCGAGCGAACTTCGTGGTCATCCGGGACGGAAAGCCGACGCTGTACCATGACAATTGGTGCGGGCGTGACGTCGACCTGGTGCTGTTCTGGGGCCCTCGCGACGCGCGCGACTTCATCGAGACGCGCGGGCCTAGCGACGAGTGGCTCAACGAGACCTGGGCGGACGGCGCCGCGGTCTACGACGAGGACCACCGCGTGCTGACCTGGTTCGGCGGGGACGGCGTGGGCCTGGGCCTCGTCGGTCGCCGCGCGTACCTCGACCTGATGCGCACGCAGTGGCCGGGCTGGGAGGTGCGCTGGGCGCACGAGGGCATGACCGACATCGCGCGGCTCGCCGGTCATCCGGTGGAGGCGATCCTCGATCCTCGGCGAGATCCCTACCCCTTCGCGCTCAAGTCCGGCGGCGACGCGCTCCTGACCCTCACCGTCGGCGGTCGCGCCGCGTGGCGGCGGATCAGCGGCTGGGTCGACGGCCTGGAGGAGGGCCCTGCCGTCGTGCCCCGCCTGCTGGAGCTGCACCGCGACATCGCCCCGCTGGTCACCGGCCGGATGCCCGCGCTCGGCCTGCACGTCGACGTCGACCGCCACACGCTCCACTATTGGCACGACGACAGCGCCGCCGCGATCGAGGCGCGCGTCGCCGCCGCCTGGCCGGGCTGGGAGACGGTCTACCTGCGCGACGACGTGGAGTCGCAGCTGCGCCTGTCGGGGCTGGGTCTGCTGCTGCCGTGGCCGAGCGAGCGCGACGTCCACACCGCGCTCTTGGCGCGGCTGGAGGGCGCGACCACCGTGCCCGCCGTGTCGTTCATCGGTGACGCCGACGCGCGCCAGCGCTTCCTGAGCCGGCTGGCCGTGTCGTGGGGGCTGGTGGAGGTCTGACGGGCCGCGCCGAGGCCCGGGGTCCAGCCGGGATCGGGACGCCGCGCCACCCTGGGTTATGAGGCGCGGCTGCCTGGAGGGACGATGACCGACCCGACGCTTCGCGCGCCCGATCTGGGTGCGTGGCGAGTCCCGACCCGGGCCGCCCGCATGCTCTGGGAGAACGTCCACCTGGAGGGCGCGTCGGTGCGCCTGCCGGAGGTCGTGCTCCCCACCGCGGAGATCGAGGACCAGCTCCGCCCGCTCTACCGCAAGCTGGGCTTCAAGCCGGGCTGGGTGGAGGCCGTCACCGGCATCTCCGAGCGTCGACTGTGGGCGCCAGGCGTCACCGCCATCTCCGCCGCCACCGACGCCGCCCGTCAGGCGCTCGCCGAGGCCGGCGTGTCCGCCGCCGAGGTGCAGGCCGTCGTGTCCTGCTCGGTCTACAAGGGCCGCCTGGAGCCCTCCATCGCGTGCGAGGTCCAGGGCGCGTTGGGCGTCGGTCAGCACGCGCTGAACTTCGACGTCGGCAACGCCTGCCTGGGCTTCCTGACCGGCCTGCAGGTGGTCGCGAACATGATCGCCCTCGGGCAGATCGACGTGGGCCTGGTGGTGTCGGGTGAAGACGCCGCCCCCGTGCTCGACGCCACGGTCGCGCGCCTGCACGCGCCGGACGCGGACATCCACCTGTTCAAGGACAACCTCGCCACGCTCACGCTTGGGTCGGCGGCGGCGGCGGTGGTGCTGGTGTCGGCGCGTCGCGCGCGCTCGGCGCGGCGGCTGCTCGGCGGCGTGACGCTGTCGGCCGCACAGCACCACGACCTGTGCGTGGGCGACGCGCGCGGCATGGTGACCGACAGCGTGAAGCTGCTGCGCGAGGGCGTGGCGCTCGCGGGCCGCACCTGGAGCGAGTTCTCCGACGTGCTCGGCTGGCAGCTGGGTGACGTGAACACTGCGGCGCTCCACCAGGTCGGCAAGGCGCACCACGACACGGTCGTGCGGCACCTGGGGCTGGACCAGGACCGCGCCCCGCAAATCTACCCGTGGCTCGGCAACGCCGGCTCATGCGGTGTGCCGGTGACGGCCATCCTCGCGCGCGACCAGGGCCGCGTGCACCCTGGCGACCGCATGGCCCTGATGGGCATTGGCAGCGGGCTCAATTGCGCGATGATGGGGGTCTTGTGGTGAAGTCGCTTCCCGAGTCCGTGCGCGCCGTCTACCCGTGGACCGGGAGGTTCTTCGACGTGAACGGCGGCAAGATGCACGTGATCGACGAGGGCCCCAAGGACGCGCCGGTGCTGCTGGCGATCCACGGCAACCCCACGTGGTCCTTCTACTGGCGCGCGCTGATCGCCAAGTTCGCAGGTCCCTACCGCGTGGTGGCGGTCGACCACATCGGCTGCGGCCTGTCCGACAAGCCGCAGGACTGGCCGTACCGGCTGGCCGACCACGTGGGCAACGTGGTGAAGGTGATCGAGGCGCTCGGCCTGCGCGACATCACGCTCGTCGTGCACGACTGGGGCGGCGCCATCGGCTCGGGCGTGGCCACGCTGCACCCCGAGTGGATCAAGCGCCTGGTCATCACCAACACCGGCGCGTGGCGCAGCCTGCGCATCCCGCCGAGCATCGCCACGGTGAAGATCCCCATCTTCGGCACGCTCGCCGTGCGCGGCCTCAACGGGTTCGCGCAGGTCGCCACCATCCGGGCCACCGCCAAGGGCCTGAGCGCCGTCGCCAAGCAGGGCCTGCTCTTCCCCTACGACTCCTGGGCCAACCGGATCGCCACGCTGCGCTTTGTGCAGGACATCCCGCTGCACGCGGCGCACCCATCCTACGCTGAGCTGGGTCGCATCGACGACGGCCTGGTGAAGCTGGCCGACAAGCCCATGCTCATCCTGTGGGGCGACGACGACTTCTGCTTCACGTCCGCCTTCCGCGCCGAGTGGGAGCGCCGCTTCCCCGCCGCTGAGGTTCACGCCTGGAAGGACGTCGGCCACTACGTGATGGAGGACGCGCCCGAGCGCGCGCTGCCGCTCATCGCCGCCTTCTTGGAGCGCACCGCGTGAAGGCGCTGGTCACGGGCGGCGGCGGCTACATCGGCCGCCACGTGGTCGCGCAGCTGGTCGCGCGCGGCGACGACGTCACCGTGCTCGGTCGCCACCGCTACCCGGACGTCGAGGCGCTCGGCGCGCGCGGCGTCACGTCGGACCTGGGCCGCGACGACCCCGCGCTGGCCGGGCTGTTCGCCGGCATGGACGTCGTGTTCCACACCGCCGCCATGACGCCCATCCACGCGCCGCGCTCCGCGTTCACCGCGATCAACGTCGACGGCACGCGCCGCGTGATCGAGGCCTGTCGCGGCGCGGGTGTGTCGCGCCTGGTGTTCACGTCCACGCCCAGCGTCGCGCACGCCGACGGCGACACCGAGGGCCTGCGCGAGGAGCAGTGCCCGTACCCGGACCACTACGAGTCGCCCTACGCCGACACCAAGGCCGAGGCGGAGCGGATGGTGCTTGCGGCGAACGATGATCGGCTGGCGACCACCGCGCTGCGCCCGCACATCGTCTACGGGCCGGACGAGCCGCACATGCTCCCGCGCATCCTGGCGCGTCACCGCGCCGGTCGGCTGCGGATCATCGGCGACGGCAAGAACCGCGTGGGCCTGACCTACGTCGACAACGCGGCGGCGGCGCACGTGCAGGCCGGCGACGCGCTGGCGATCGGGTCGGCGAACGCGGGGCGGCCGTACTTTGTGACGGACACAGAGCCGGTGGTGCTGTGGTCGTGGCTCAACGCGCTGTTCGCGGGCGTCGGCCTGCCGCCGCTGGAGCGGCGCGTGTCGCTGGGGACGGCGCGCGCGATCGGCGCCGTGGCTGAGGCGGCGTGGGCGGTGCTGCCGCTGAAGGGCGAGCCGCCGATGACGCGGTTCGTGGCGACGCAGCTGGCGACGTCGCACTGGTTTGATCTGAGCAACGGGCGCCGGGATTTTGGGTTGGCGGCGGTGGTGGACGGGGATGAGGGGTTGCGGCGGACGGTGGCGTGGTTCGCGGGGTAGGGCGCTTGAGACGCCGCCTCAGCGGCCGCAGGCGGAAGTCCGAGCGCGCTGTTCCGTTCGTGGTTGGCTTCGTCCCGCCGGTTGGTGTACCGTGGAGATGGAAGACGTGGAGGGCCGCGTGCGGTCGAGGGTCGTGTCGCGTTCGAGCCCCGGTGGGGCCGAGTCGTCCATGGGGCCCGCGTCGCAGAGCAGCGCCGACGCGCTTCAGCGCCTGGCGGCGCCGGGGTTCGACGCGCGCACGCTCCAGCTCCGTCGCGTGGTCGGCAACAGCGCGGCGCTGCAGTACTTCGGCGAGCACGGCACCGCGCCGGAGTCGGAAGACCTGCACCAGCTCGCCTCCGAGGGCTTGTCAGGCGGCGGCGGGGAGTTGCCGCACGGCGACGCGATCCAGGCTGCGTTCGGCGGGCATGACGTCGGCGGGATCTCCGCGCATGTGGGAGGCGCGGCCGAGGGCGCGGCGTCGGCGATGGGGGCCACGGCGTACGCCACCGGCGACCACGTCGCGTTCGCGGCCCAGCCTGACCTGCACACGGCCGCGCATGAGGCGACGCACGTCGTTCAGCAGCGGGCAGGTGTCGTTCAACTCAAGGGCGGCGTGGGTCAGGTGGGTGACCCCTACGAGCGTCACGCCGATCAGGTCGCGGACGCGGTGGTGGCGGGGCGTAACGCCGAGCCCGTGCTGGACTCCTTCCTGGGCGGCGGGAGCGGGGTCGGAACGTCCGGCGAGGCTCCCGTCCAGCGCGACACCACGATGGCCTCGCTCCCCGAGGCGCTTGGCCCCGCGCAGTCTGGCGACGTGGCCAGCCAGGGCGACGGCGACGGCAACGCCTTCTCCCCCAACGACGTCAACCAGGGCTCGATCGGCGACTGCTACTTCCTCGCGAGCTTGGTCGCGATCGCGCACAGCAGCCCGGCGCTGCTGGAGCAGGCGATCACCGCCAACGCAGATGGCACGTACAGTGTCCGGATGTACCGCAAGGAGGTCACGGACTTCCTGTTCTTCAGCACGACGGACTTCACTGAGGTGACGGTCCAGATCTTCCCGACCTTCCCGGTGGCGGCGGCGGGGACCGACACCGCAAACCCGAACGCCAGCGCCAACCCACCTCACGCGCACGGCGGCGACGTTGACGCCAGCGGAAACCCGGAGCTGTGGGTGCGCCTGTTCGAGAAGGCCTATGCGCTGATGATGGGCTCGTACGGCGCGATCGCCAGCGGCGGCTTCGGCGCGAACGCGCTGGAGGCGCTGACGGGCCAAGCGTACGAGGAGCAGGTGCTCAACGGCGATGACACGCACCAGCACATCATCGACATGATCGGTGACGGTGCGCCCGTGGAGGTTGCGACAAACGCGCAGTCCTGGTCCTCGCTCAGCGCGGAGAACACCACCTTCGCGCAGAACAACTCGATCGTGCCCGGGCACTCGTATGCGGTGCTCAGCGCGGACAGCTCGGGCGTCACGCTGCGCAACCCGTGGGGATCGGCAGCTCGCGTCGCGGAGCCGCGACTCACCTGGGCCCAGTTCGACGCGCTCTTCTGGCAATTCTCAAATCGGCAGTGAACGTGAGATACCTCTTCCTCTCCTCCATCCTCCTCGTGGGCTCCGCGCGCTGCGCGTCCGCCCAGAGTCCTCCGCAGGCCCCCATGACGGACATCAAGCCAACGCACATCGTGGAGCAGCCGTCGGCGGCCGCGCCGCCCGCTTCCGGAGACTTCGACCTGGTGGTCGATGAGGCCTCCGTCGGGCGCTTCGCGGACGTGACGTTCACGGTGTCGGGGCTGATCCCGCGCACGGTGGACGGCGCGACGATCCTGACGACCTACGTGGACATCGAGCGGTCCCGGATCGTGGATCTGGTCGAGGGCACCACGTTCGAGCTCAAGCCTGGCGTGCGGCTCAAGGTCGTGCGCATCACCGGGGGGCCAGGGCAGAAGGGGAGGCTGTGGTTCAAGCAGGTCGCAGCGCCGCCGACACCGTAGGCGGCTTCGCGTGTCTCGTGACCGCGCCCCTAGGGCGTCCTCGCGCTCACCCCCCCCTCGACCCGCTCCAACAACGCCACCACCGCCGCCACCGCCTGCTCTTGCTGCGCCTCCGGCGTGATCGTCGCCTCGCCGTCCTTCTTCTGCGCGCCGTACGACCCGAAACCGGCGTGGTTCCCGCCCTCGATCACCGGGAAGGTGGTGTCGGCCGGCAGCAGCGCCTTGGTCTCGTCGAACTTGTCGCGCTCCAGCACCTGGTCCTCGGTGGCGGTGACGCTGGTCACGGCGATGTCCTGTTCGGACATGTCGTCCTTCGCAGGCGGGTAGCCGGCCCACATCGCGAGACCCACGACCTCGTCGGGGTGGCCGGCGGCGAAGTGCGCCGCCATCGCGCCGCCGAGCGAGTGCCCGGCGATCACCCAGACCTCAGGCCCGTCGACCGCGGCGAACACGTCCTCCGCGGCGTTGGGCTTGAGCACCGCGAGCTTGCTCGGCATGCGCACCAGCACGGTGGTCACGCCCTGCTCGGCGAGCAGGCGCAGCGGCGGCGCGTAGGCCTCAGCCTCCACGAAGGCGCCCGGGTAGAACACCACGCCCGCGCGGAAGGTGACGTCGGCGGGGTCGAAGCGGATCCAGTCGTCCTCGTCGGTGACGGTGACCAGGTTGTCCGACGTCAGCGCGTCGAGCGCCTCGTCGGTGGGGCCGTAGGACGCGCAGGCGGCGCCGGTGGCGAGCAGGGCGGCGAGGCTGGCAAGGAGGGTCAGGCCGGCGGTCGCGGGCGTCGCGGCGGGCGTCCCGTCGCGTTCAGGTCGGGCAAGCTCGCTGCGGTGCATGCGGTCCCCATCGCGCCCGTTGTCGTCCGCGCGGCGCGGCAGGAACGTAGCCGCGGCGCGCCCGCGAGGCCGCGTTCGCGATGGAACCTAGATCCGACCGTCGCGCCTCGACGGCTTGGAGGGTCCCCAACCCTAACGGTCGTCGCCGCCGATGGGGACGCAGGGCGTTCTACGGGCGGGCCTCGCCGAACACCTTGGCGATCACCGCGTCCAAGCTCACCCGCCCCGGCCCGTACGCGGCGACCAGCAGCGCGGTGACCAGGAACGGGAAGGGTGCTGCGGACGTGAACTCGTCGAACGACACCAGGGCCTCGCGGTCGGACGTCGCGTAGGCCACGCACATGGTGAACGCGACCGGGATCGCCGCGACGCGGCTGCCGAGCCCGACGAAGAGCAGCGCGCCGCCGACGCACTCCACCGACGCCGCGGCCCACGCGTTGGCCATGGGGAACGGGATGTGCAGCTCGCCGCCGAACCACGCGGCGACCTTGTCGATGCTGTGCAGCTTGCCCCACCCGGTCTGCGTCAGCTGCCAGCCCATCAGCACGCGCATCCCCAGCACGAAGACGTCGACGACCATGTCCGCGCGGCGATCGGGGTTGCGCACGAGCCAGGGGAGGAGGTGACGCATCGAGGCTCCAAGCGTGCCTCGTCGCAGGGGACGGTACGCAAGCGACAGTGGTGGGGAGCCGTAGACTACCACCAGTGTCCGGTCGGGATTGGCAGGGACGGTCACCACGCCGTGGCGACGAACGCCGCCGGGCTGTCCACGGTCAGACCCCAGCCCATCGCCATGGACGGCACGGCGCCACGCGGCCTACGCGCGGCTGGATGCTGCCGACGACCGGGGGGACGGCGTCGTCTCCTCGCACCCGGAGGACGCGTGTCGCGAGCGGTCGTACGGTCAGGGCGCGGGCGTCGGCTCGACCGGCGTGGCGTGCGCCGCCTTCCACGCGTCCACCTGCGGCCGCAGCGCGTCCAAGTACGACTTGGCCAGCAGCTCATGCCCCGCCGCGTTCAGGTGGCAGCCGTCGATGCGGATCGTGGCCGGGTCGGTGCCCTTCCACGCCTCCCACAGCTTCACGTTCTCGAGCCCGTGCCGCGCGGTCCACTTCAGGTAGCCCTCGTCCTCCATCTCCAGCTGCTTGGGCTGCGCGTCGAGCGGGAAGAACAGGTAGGCCGGCATGAAGGTGATGACCTTGCCGTGCACGGCGTCCACGCGCGCCAGGAAGTCGTCGAGCATCGGCTCGTGCGGCGTGAGGTCGAACACACACAGCGGGCACGCCGCGGGCAGCGCGAGCACGGTGTACTCGTAGAGCCGCGAGCGCGTCATCAGCGCGTCGTGCACACCGCCCGGCAGGCCGAGCGGGTTGTAGGTCTGGCGCGCGGCGTCCGGGCTGCCCTCGATCGAGTAGACCGTGGTGCCGTTGAGGATGGGCGTGCGCGGCGGGCCTCCCCACAGCTCCATCAGGACGGCGTCGGGCTTGAAGCTGTTGAGCGCGTCGCGGGCGCGCGCCAACGTCTGGTAGAGCGAGTGACCCGGTACGGCGAGGTTCTTCACGCACGCGTGGGCGTCGCCCAGCTCGGCGCGCAGGGCGCGGGCCAGACGCACGCTCGCGACGTCGTCGGGGGCGACGCTGATCCCGTTGAAGATGGAGTCGCCCAGCACAAGCACGCGGAAGGTGTCCGCGCCGTCGCACGCGGTGTCCTCCAGCTTGGCGGCGCGGTCGTCTTGGTTGGCGTCGCCGTCGCGCCACGTGGGCACGCCGTCCATCAGGACGAGCGGCCCGGCGACGGCGGTGCGGAACACGTTGCGGCGCGGCGTCGGGTGGGTCGTCCGGATCACGGCCTCGCCGACGATGAGCGTGAACAGCACCGTCGAGATGAGCACGCCGATCGCGTTCGCGAGACGCCGCATGGGGGCTCCCTGGCGCTAGTCCTCGGGCTCAGACAGCGGACGCTCCTCGATGCCGGACGTGCCGCGGGTGAGCGCGGCGACCCGCTGCTCGGCGGCGTCCAGGTGCTCGTGGCAGCTCCGCGCGAGCGCGGAGCCCTCCTCGAACAGCTTGAGCGCCTCGTCCAGCGCGACCTCGCCCGACTCCAGCTTGCGCACGCGATCTTCCAGCGCGGACAGCGACTCCTCGAACGACAGCTTGGGCTCAGCCACGACGACCCTCCACGGCCCGCAGGCGTTCGATTCGGTCGAGCATGAAGCTGCGACGCTCGTTCTCGGCCACGTCCAGGCCGACCAGCACGGGCTGGGCGTCCTTGAGCGCCAGGCGCTCGGGCTGGATCTCGCAGGCGATGCGCTGGCCGGTCTTGGCCAGGTACACCATCTGCAGGAGCTGGTCCTTGGACAGGGCCTTGTCGATGATCTGGCGCGCGGTGGTGGGGTCCACCTCGGGCGGCAAGTCGGGTTCGGCCTCGCCGGACTCCTCCAGCCGAGTGCCCGGCACCGGCTGGAGGTTTCGCGGGTCGATGAGCTCGGCGTCGCGACCCATCGGGTCCTGCACGGCCTCGCGCGCCTCGAACAGCGCCTTGTGCAGCTGCGCGCGCGCCTCGACCGCCTCGGGCGTGCCCGGGTAGGTCCGCGTCTCGCGGTTGGGCGAGAAGCCGGACTCGGCGAGCACGCGCTCGATCTCGTCGCGCTTGGAGCGATCGATCGCGTACATGCCCGGCGCGAACCGGTGCAGGATGTAGGGCTTGAGGCGCTTGTGGCCTTCCAGCCTGCGGATCTGCGAGCGGTGAACCGTGATGAGCATCAGGTCGTGGAACTCGACGTCACCGCGGTGGCCGATCCAGCCCTTGAGCGTCTGCTCGACGTTCTCCGGCAGGCCGAGCTGGCTGTTCTCGCGCAGGAACTGGAGGACGTCGTCGCGACGCCAGCCCTTGTCGAGCGCGCGTTCGATGCTCTGCTCGGTGATCTTGTACGTGTTCGCACGATCACACGCGGTGAACTCGGCGATCTCGCCCATGCGGAACAACAGGATGGGGGCCAAGCCCGCGGGCGCCATCATCTTGAAGTCGGGCGTCAGGTAGAACTGACGGAAGCCGTCGTCCTCCGGCGGCTCCAGCAGCGCCAGCGCGCGCGGCGTGAGGCGGTAGAACTTCTCCTGGCCCCACTGACCCATCTCCAGCAGCCCGCTCTGCACGAGCGGCGCGAAGGTGAACGAGTCGCGCTCGTTGGTCTTGCCGGGGGCGTAGACGCCGCTGCGGTAGCGCGCGCGCCAGTCCTTGCCCTTCTTCCAGTGACGGTACATCGCGGACAGCGGGCGCTCGGCGACCCACTTGCCGCCGGTGCCGTGGACCGCCCACAGCACCCACTCCGCCAGGTCGAAGCGCTTCTCGAGCGCGCGGAAGATCAGGTCGCGCTGATCTTCGGGCTCCAGCTGGAGCCACTCCTCCATGACGTCGGTGTCCAGGTAAAGGTGGTCGCCGCGAAGCTCCACCAGCCCGTGCATCATGAGGAATTCGAGGTGGAAGTGGAACAGCTCTGAGTCCGACTCCCAGATCTGCCCGAAGAACGCGTTGAGCGCGTCCTGATCGTGGCGGAACACGTCCTGCCGCTGCGTCAGGCGAACGCCGGTCTGCGCCAAGTAGGTGGCGAGGCTGGTGATCGAGAAGTCCAGCGGCGGGCTGAACGGCTTGTGCTCAATGATGCGCACGTCTTCGTGATCGAACGTGGGCAGGGCGAGCTCGCCGTCGAGCGCCTCGACCAGGCCGTCGACCAGCGGGTCCGGCACGATGTAGAAGAAGTGGTCGCCCTGGCTGCCCGACGCCATGACCAAGCCGCGCTCGGCGAGCATGGTCAGCGCGCGCTTCCAGTCGCGCTCGTGGCCGCCGTACGCGGTCACCAGCAGGCGATGCAGCTCGTCCCCGTGGGCCAGGCCGCCGCACTGCAGCAGCGCCGCCAGCGCCTTGCGATCGCGCTCGTGCACGTGCTTGACGATCGCCGCGAGGCGTCCGCCCTGCGTGACCGCGCGCACGGACAGCTGGATCATCCGATCGCGGCTCTCCACGCGGTTGGGCTGACCGCCCAGGCCCCGGTACAGATTGGCGAGGAGCGCGTCGGGCAGCGCGGCCAGCCAGTCGCCGAACGCCTGCATCTCGACCCGGTCGACCTTGCGCCGACGCATGGTGGTGGAGCCGGGCTTGCCGCGCCGTGCGCGCGAGCTGCGCTTGCGGTGCGGGTTGCGGCCGCTGGAGGGTGTGAACACCGCGCCCGCGTCGCCAAAGTCGAGCATCTGCCGACGACCGCCGGCCGCGCCGCGCGCGCCTCGGCTGTCGCCGTCGTCTTCCTGACCGCCGCCCGAATTGCCGCCGCCGGACTGCGCGTAGCCGCCCGCTTGGGCCTGGCCGCCTTCGCCGCCGCCGCGCTTCTTCCGCCGCCGCCGGCGCTTGCGTCGACGCTGTCCACCACCGGCATCCGCGCTGTCGTGGGGCGGCTCGACCTCGTTCTCGTCAGACATTCAAGAGACTCCAAGCTTTGGGATCGCAGGCCAACGTCACTTCGCGGCCCGATCCTCGATGTGGTAGCGATAGCCCTGTTCGGTGAGGAAGAGCTGGCGTTTGACCGCGAACTCCTGCTCCTTCGAATCCGACGTGACTACGGTGTAGAAGAACGCTCCGTTCTCCTTGGGGCGCAGGATGCGGCCGAGCCGCTGCGCCTCTTCCTGCCGCGATCCGAACGATCCGGAGATCTGGATCGCGACGTTGGCGTCCGGCAGATCGATCGCGAAGTTCGCGACCTTGCTGACCACCAGCCGCTTGAGCGCGCCCGAGCGGAACTTCGCGAACAGGCGGTCGCGTTCGGCCTGCGGCGTCTGACCCGTGATCAGCGGCGCGTTCAGGTCACGCGCGACGTCGTGGAGCTGGTCCAGGTACGTGCCAATCACCAGGATGTTGTCCGACTGGTGACGCTTCACCAGGTCGATCACCACCGGCAGCTTCTTGGCGTTCTCGGACGCGAGGCGGAACTTCTCGGTCTCGCTCGCGGCCTCGTAGGCGGCGCGGTCGCGCGAGGTCAGCGGCACGCGGATCTCGAAGCACTTGGCCTCGGCCACGAACCCACGCTTCTCGAGCGTCTGCCACGGCAGGTCGTAGCGCTTGGGGCCGACCAGGCTGAACACGTCGCCCTCGCGGCCGTCCTCGCGCACCAGCGTGGCGGTCAGGCCAAGGCGGCGCGTGCCCTGCAGCTCAGCGGTGGCGCCAAACACCGGCGCGGGCAGCAGGTGGACCTCGTCGTACACCAGCAGGCCCCACGCGTGGTCGCGGAACAGGTGCATGTGCTCGTACTCGGCCGTCTTCGACCGACGCCACGTGAGCACCTGGTAGGTGGCGACCGTGACGGGCTTGATGACCTTGGACTGGCCCGTGTACTCTCCGACCTCCGCCTCGGTCAGCGTGGTCTTGTCCAGGATCTCGCGAATCCACTGCGTGACCGCGGACTGGTTGTTGCACAGCACCAGGGTGTGCGTCTGCGCCTGCGCCATGGCGCACAGGGCGACCACGGTCTTGCCCGCGCCGCACGGCAGCACCACCACGCCGTGACCGCCCTGCGGCGCGCCCTTGAGGTACCAACGCTCGACCGACTCGAACTGGTAGTCGCGGGGACGGAAGGGCTGGCCGCTGCGCATCACGTCGCGCAGGCCGAGCTCAAGCGGGTCGCCGTGCAGGAAGCCGGCGTTGTCCGCGACGGGCCACTTCTCCAGCAGCAGGCGCTGCTTGAAGATGCCGCGCATGCCCGCCGCGATCCGCCAGCCGCGCTTGCCGTCTGGCTGGATGAACTCCTTGCCGGTCTTGGTGGCGATGACCGTCTTCTCGATGAATCGGTTCGCGAATTCGACGGTGATGAAGCTCTTGGGGTCCGTCGCGTGCGCTTCAAGGCGCACCAAGCCGAAGCGACCGACCGTGTCTTCGATGTTGCGGAGGACCTCGACCGGGATGTCGAACTTGGACATCGCCTTGAGGCCGTCGACCACCTCGTTGAGCGTCATGCCCGCGCTGGCGGCATTCCACAGCGAGAGGGCGTCGATCTTGTAGGTGTGGAGGAGATCCGGGCTGGACTCAAGCTCGGCGAAGCGTGCGAGGAAGTCGCGCGCACGATCGAACTGCGGGTGCTTCACCTCCAGGAGGACCTTGCCGTCGCCCTGGACAATGAGCGGATTCGCCGGATTCATCCGAAGCAAAGGACCATTCGTGGTCCTCCTCATGCGTTCGTCGGAACGTTCTGCGAGCCCGGCCCACCGGTCTCGCGCGTCGACGAGGCAAAACAATCTGGGCCATGGTTGGCGCTGTGGGGGGAACTCCCCCGAGGGATCGGGTCGCAACAGACCCACGAAGCCCATTCCGCGGTCCGCTCAGGCGCTCGCTCACGCCGGGCGGGCACCGCCGCTTCGGGGCCCCTCGCTGGCCGCAGTCTTACGGACAGAGCATGCATCTGTCAAGCTCCACCCGTGGGCCCTGGCCAATGATCCCCCTCCTTCCGTAGTCTGGGGTCGCACTTGTCTGACGCCGTTCGAGACGAGCTGCTGCTGGACCTGCGCGTTCGACGCGCGCGGGCCCGGTCGCGCTCGGGCGGGAAGGCAGGGACGCTCGCCCGTCTCGTCGCCGCTGGGCTGCCCGTGCCGCCGGGCTTTGTGATCCCGACCGCGGCACACTCGCGGGCCCTGGTGGAGGCGGGCCTGGGCGTCCGTCCGGCGGCGTCGGGCGGGGCTGCGCACCGGGCCAAGGTGGCGACGATGCCGCTCCCGTCAGGCTGGGCGGAGGTCTGGGTGGAGGCGGCGCGCGCGCTGGGCGCCCGGGTCGCGGTGCGCTCGTCCGGGCTGTCGGAAGACGGCGCGACCCGCTCGCTGGCGGGCGCCCACACGTCGGTGATCGGCGTCGCCCCCGAGGACGTGCCCGACGCGGTCCGCACGGTGTGGGCCAGCCGCTGGTCGGACGCGGCCACGGCCTCCGGCGGCGAGACGGGCATGGCCGTGCTGGTGCAGGCGCTCGTCCCCGCGGAAGCGTCCGGCGTGCTGTTCACCATCGACCCCACCACCGGCTCGTGGCGCGAGTCGCGCGTGGAGGCCGTCTGGGGGCTCGGAGAGGCCCTTGTGGGCGGCCATGTGCCGCCGCAGTCCTGGGTGGTGCGCAGGCCCCGCCACGGGCCGGTGGGGCCGCTTGGGCTGCGGGTGCGGGCCCGGGTGACCGTGCTGTCGTCCGACCCGGTCGACGCGGACCGCTGGTGGCCCGCGTCCGGTGGGGGCGCAGCACCGCTCCCGGACGACCTGCGTGGTCGCGCCGCGCTCTCCGACCACGACGTCCGCGCGCTGGTGCGGCTGGGGCTGCGGGTCGAGTCCAAGCTCGGCGGCCCCCAAGACATCGAGTGGGCCCGCGACGCTGCAGGCGAGCTGTGGGTGGTGCAGGCGCGCCCGATCACCGCCTCGGCCGCGCCGCACCGCCCGGCGACGCCGCTGTGGACGCGCCGGTTCCTGGGCGAGCGCTTCCACCGCCCGGTGACCCCGCTCGGCTGGAGCGTGCTGGAGCCCATCCTGTCGTGGTTCATCGCCTACCCGGATGTGGCGGCGCGCCACCTGGGCGGCGGCCCCGCGCTGCGGCTGGTCGCCGGTCGGCCCTACTTGGACGCGACCGTGTTCCGGCACCTGGCGTTCAAGCTCCCCGGCGCGCCGCCGCCCGAGTTCGTGATGGAGATGCTGCCCCGCGACGAGGCCCAGGCGTGGCGCCTGCGTCGGGCGGGGCTGCCCGGCCTGCGCGTGCTGGGGGGCCTGTTGTCGACCACGTGGCGCGAGCGCCGCTGGCATCGATTCGCGTGGGACCCGACGACAAACCCCGCCGAGTGGGATCGGTTCGAGGCGGCGCTGGAGCCGGACCTGGCGCGCTGGTCGACCCCTGCGGCGGACGTGCGCGCGTCCGCTCGGCGGGTGGAGGAGCAGACCGAGCGCCTGCGCGCCTACGTCGGCGTGCACGTCGTCAGCCTGCTGTTCGCGCACCTGACCCGGCAGGGCCTGGAGATGGCGGTGCGCGCCGCGTGCCCGGACCGCGCCCACGACCTGATGGTCGCGCTGGCGACCAGCCCGCCGGGCAACCCCACCCTGCGCATGCACCACGACCTGGGCCGGCTGGCGCGCGCCGCCACCGCCGAGGACCGCGCGCGGCTCGCCGACGGTCAGGCGGCCGAGGGGCCGTTCGCGGTGGCGCTGGCCGGCTTCCTGGCGGCGCACGGGGCGCGGTCGGAGTCCAGCTGGGAGCTGCTCGCGCCGCGTTGGGAGGACGACCCCCGCCCGCTGGGCGGGATGCTTTCGGCGCACTCGGTCGACGATCAGCCCACCCGCGAGCGCGCCCACGCCGACGCGGTGGCCACGCTGATGCGCGAGGCGCCGTGGTGGTCGGTGCCGACGCTGCTGGCGGGCGTGCACTGGGTCCGCGCCTACCTGGGCCTGCGCGAGCGGCAGCGCTGGGCGTTTGAGCGGCTGACCCAGGCCATGCGCCGCGAGTGGATGGTCATCGGGGCCGCGCTGGTGCGCGAAGGCCGCCTGGACGCGGCGGAGGATGTGGCGTTCGTGCGCTGGGACGTGCTGCGCGCGGCGGCTCTGGGCGACGACGCCGTGCCGCTGCGCGCCATCGCCAAGCGGGCGCGGGCCGACGCGGAGGCCTGGGCCAAGGAGTCGCCGCCGGTGGACCTCGACGAGGTGGCGGGCCTGACCGCGCCGACCGCGCGGCTGGTGGGGCGCGCGGTGTCGTCGGGTCGTGGTCGCGGCACGGTGCGGGTGCTGCGACAGGTGGAGGACGGCGCCAAACTTCGGCCGGGCGACGTGCTGGTGGCGAGCGCGCTCGACCCGGGCTGGACGCCGCTGCTGCACGTCGCGTCGGCGGTGGTGGTCGAGCTGGGCGGGGCGCTGAGCCACGGGGCGATCGTCGCCCGCGAGCTGGGCGTTCCGATGGTCGGCGACGTCGCCTTGGCCACGTCGGCGCTCCACGACGGCGACGAGGTGGTGGTCGACGGGCGGCGCGGCGAGGTGTGGCGGGTGTCGCCCCTCCGGCCCCCCTCGGGGGGATCCCCTTGACGCACGCAGGCCTGTTGGTGGATACGGGGGGCCAACGAGTGGTGGAAAGACGGGTCCGGAGCGTGGGCCCAGGCATCGACATCTCGACGAAAGGGGAGGACTGACGCGTCATGAGGGTTCCCGAGCGGCTCGAACCGCTGGTGGATTCTGGGATCGTGACCGAGGTCATTCGTCCGCTCATGGCGGGCAAGGAGGCGCAGATCTACCTGGTGGAAGCCGGGGGGATCCGCTGCGTCGCCAAGGTCTACAAGGAGGCCGAGCACCGGTCCTTCAAGCACCGCGCCGACTACACGGAGGGTCGCAAGGTGCGGAACACGCGCGAGCAGCGCGCGATGGACAAGGGCACCAGCTACGGCAAGTCCAAGGAAGAGGACGCGTGGCGTACGGCCGAGGTGGACGCGATCTACCGCATGGTCGAGGCCGGCGTGCGCGTGCCCGAGCCCTACGAGTTCGTCGACGGCGTGCTCCTGATGGAGCTGATCACCGACGCCGAGGGCAACCCGGCGCCGCGGCTCGCGGACGTGACGCTGACCGAGGAAGAGGCGCTGTGGGTGTTCGACTTCCTGCTGCGTGAGTGCGTGAAGATGCTCTGCGCGGGCATCATCCACGGGGACTTGTCGGACTTCAACGTCCTGATGGGCCCGGACAGCCCCGTGATCATCGACTTCCCGCAGGCGTCAGACCCGGCGCGCAACATGAACGCGCGCAAGCTGCTGGTCCGCGACGTCGACAACCTCACCAGCTTCCTCGCCAAGTTCGCGCCCGAGCTCAAGGACATGCAGTTCGGCGAGGAGATGTGGGACCTGTACGAGGCGGGCACGCTCGTCCCCGGCACCGCGCTCACCGGCCACACCAAGAAGAAGAAG
>CANJMY010000066.1 GCA_947475315.1 Pseudomonadota bacterium
GGCGAAGAGGTGGACGACGAGTCGCTCGGCGGCGCCGCCATGCACAGCCGCGAGTCGGGCGTGTCCGACTACATGGCCGACAGCGAGCTCGACGCCATCCGCCTGGGCCGCGAGATCGTCGCGCAGATCGGCTGGCGCAAGCAGGGCCCCCAGCCCACCGGCCGCGGTGACGCGCCGCTCCACGACCCCGACGAGCTGTTGGGCATCGCCAGCGCGGACGTGAAGCACCCGTTCGACGCGCACGAGATCATCGCCCGCATCGTCGACGGCTCGCGCTTCCACGAGTTCAAGCCGCTGTACGGCGCCACGCTGGTCTGCGGCTACGCGGAGATCTCCGGCTACCGCGTGGGCGTCGTCGCCAACAACGGCGTGCTGTTCACCGAGTCGGCCAACAAGGGCGCACAGTTCATTCAGCTGTGCAACCAGTCCGACACGCCGCTGCTCTTCCTGCAGAACACCACCGGCTTCATGGTCGGTCGCGCGGCCGAGGCCGGCGGGATCATCAAGGCCGGCGCCAAGCTGGTCAACGCCGTCAGCAACAGCACGGTCCCCGCCATCACGTTGATGATCGCAGGCTCCTACGGCGCCGGCAACTACGCGATGATGGGCCGCGCCTACAACCCGCGCTTCCTGTTCACCTGGCCCAACCACCGCATCGCCGTCATGGGCCCCGAGCAGCTCGCCGGCGTGCTGGACCTGGTGAAGCGTCAGGCCGCCGCCAAGAAGGGCGTGCCCGTGAACGAAGAGGAGCTGGCCATGCTCAAGGCCATGCTCGTCGGCAAGATCGACCACGAGTCCACCGCGCTCTACGCCACCGGCCGCCAGTGGGACGACGGCGTCATCGACCCGCGCGACACCCGCTCCGTGCTGTCGCTCGCCCTCTCCGCCATCCACACCGCGCCGGTCGCTGGCACCAGCGCGTGGGGCACCTTCCGTCACTAGGACACTCGCATGAAGACGATCCACAAGCTGCTCGTCGCCAACCGCGGCGAGATCGCGCGACGCATCTTCAGGACCTGTCGCGACCTGGGCATCCGCACCGTCGCGGTCGCGTCGGACGCGGACGTTGATCTGCCCTACGTGGCCGAGGCCGACGAGGCCGTGCGCATCGGCCCACCCGCGCCGTCCTCGTCTTACCTCTCGGCCGACGCGGTGATCGACGCCGCCAAGCGCTCCGGCGCCGACGCCATCCACCCCGGCTACGGCTTCCTGTCGGAGAACGCCGCGTTCGCGCAACGGGTGACGGACGAGGGCCTGATCTGGGTCGGCCCGCCGCCCGGCGCCATCACCGGCATGGGCGACAAGGCCGAGTCGCGCCGCACCGCGCTGGCGCACGGTGTGCCCGTGGTGCCCGGCTACGACGGCGACGACGAGAGCGACGACACCTTCGTCCGCGAGGCGGCCCGCATCGGCTACCCGGTGCTGGTCAAGGCGTCGGCGGGCGGCGGTGGTCGTGGCATGCGCCGCGTCGACGATCCCGCAGACCTGCTCGACGCCGTCGCGTCCGCGCGCCGCGAGGCGATCAGCTCCTTCGCGAACGGCCGCCTGCTGCTGGAGCGCTACGTGCTCCGCCCGCGCCACATCGAGGTCCAGGTGTTCGCCGACACGTTCGGCAACCTCATCCACCTGGGCGAGCGCGAGTGCAGCATCCAGCGCCGTCACCAGAAGGTGCTGGAGGAGGCCCCGTCGCCCGCCGTGGACGCCGCGCTCCGCGCCAAGCTGGGCGAGGCCGCCGTTCGCGTGGCGCGCGCGGTCGACTACGTCGGCGCGGGCACCGTCGAGTTCGTGATGAGCCAGGAGGGCGAGTTCTTCTTCCTGGAGATGAACACGCGCCTGCAGGTCGAGCACCCGGTCACCGAGCTGGTCACCGGCCTGGATCTGGTCGCCATGCAGATCGCCGTCGCCGAGGGCCGCCCGCTCCCGCTGTCGCAGGACGAGGTCCGCCTGCGCGGCCACGCGATCGAGGCGCGCGTCAACGCCGAGGATCCCAACCGCGACTGGATGCCCGGCCACGGCCCGCTCGTGCGCTTCGAGCTGCCTTCCGGCGGCGGCGTGCGCGTGGACTCCGGCTACGAGTCCGGCGACGTCGTCGGCGTCCACTACGACGCCATGCTCGCCAAGGTGATCGCCTACGGGCCCGACCGCCTGATCGCCAACCGCCGCCTGCGCATGGCGCTCGACGCGTCGTGGGCGCCCGGCGTCGTCACCAACCTCCCGCTCCTGCGCGACATCGTCCGCGACGACGCGTGGATCGACGGCGACCTGGACACCGGCTTCCTGCCGCGCCGCAGCCTGCCGCGGGTCCCGCCCGCCAACCTGGAGCGCGGCGCCTTGATCGCCGCCGTGTGGGCCGCCGCGCAGCGCGCCGACGTGTCGAAGGACCTGTCGACGCCCGCCGCGTGGCGCGTGTGGGGATCGGACGAGGTGGTCGATCGCTGGGCCCAGGGCGAGGCCGAGGTCGAGGTCGGCGTCCGCGACTGCCGCGGTGTGTGGGAGGTGCGCGTGGGCGCTGAGTCCGCGCGCCGCGTGCGGATCACGGACCGCGTCGGCGACGTGATGCGCGTGGAGATCGACGGCCTGTTCTCGACGGTGCGCGTGGCGCGCGCCGCCGGTGAGGGCCAAGTCGAGGATGGTGACATCCTCTACGTGCACCTGGGCGATGGCGAGTCGATGGTGCGGCTGGTGCCGCGCTTCCCCGCGCCCGCGGGCCTGGAGAGCGAGCCCGGTTCGTGCGTCGCGCCCACGCCGGGCGTGGTGCGCGTGGTGCACGTGTCCGAGGGCGACCAGGTCGCCAAGGGCCAGCTGCTCGTCACGCTGGAAGCCATGAAGATGGAGCACCACCTGCGCGCGCCGGTCGATGGCGTGGTGAGCGCGGTGCGGTGTGCCGCTGGGGCCGCGGTGGACGGCGGGGCGCTGCTGGTGAAGATCGAGGAGGGGTAGGGGCCTCTATGGCGCGAGGACCGCGAGTCTGAGCGCGCCGGAGCAAATCACGATGGGGTACTGCTCCGCTAGCGAGGGGAGTTTCGTGCTGTGCTTGCGTCCCTGAACCGACTCCGCCTGTGGGCTCCCGCGCGCGACGCGCGCGCGCTCCTGACGCTCGCGGTCTGTGCATGCGCCGACCCGCGCTCGACCCACCCTGTCGCGGCCGCGCCCGCCCTCGCGGGCGTGACCTTCGACGCCAACGGCGTGCCCGGCCCGCTCCCCGACGACTTCCTCGTCACGTACGACCAGACCGGGTGCTTTGGCTGGTGCCCTGACTTCGAGGTCACGATCGATCGGGACGGTGCAGGCACCTTCACAGGACGGTCCTGCGTGCAGCAACCTGGACCGTCGCCGACCTGGGTCGCGCCGGACGACCTCCGCGATGTCGTCGCCACCCTCGGTGCGCTCCGCTTTGGTGAGCTGGACGAGCGCTATGACGCGCTTGAGCCGTGGTTCGGGTGGGCGAGCGACTCGCCGACGGCGACGATGACGGTGCGCTCGGGCGGCGTCGAGACGACCGTCGCCGACTACTGGGGCAACGACGGCGTGCTCCTCCCGCGGGTTCCGGGGCCGATGCGCGCGGCGACGTACCTGCCGCTCCCGGAATGGCTGGAGCAGCTGAGGGACCTCGACTCCTACGTGTACGACATCACGGGCGTCGAGCGGTCGATCGGCGATCCGTTCCTGGTGGACGGCTGCGGGATCTGACCGATCGCCCGGTGGACTTCGCCCATTCGCCGTGTCTGAAGGCGCGGGCTCGGTTGCGCCCCGTACCGCGAGGTCGCCGCGAACCCGTCGTGCCGCTCACACCCCCAGCGCGCTGAACCCCCCGTCCACCGGCAGGATCGTCCCCGTGATCCACCCCGACGCCGGCACGGCCAAGAACGCCACCGCCCGTGCGATGTCCTCTGGCTCGCCGACACGCCCCAACGGTGTGCGCGCGAGCACCGCCGCCGCCTTCTCCGGATCGCTCAGCACCACGGCGCCCAGCGGCGTGCGCACGTACCAGGGCGCGACGCC
This sequence comes from Pseudomonadota bacterium, assembly GCA_947475315.1. GTDB lineage: Bacteria > Myxococcota_A > UBA796 > UBA796 > CAIOSP01. The sequence continues at coordinate 4,003 of CANJMY010000066.1, forward strand.
GTTGACGCGGATGCCGTCCTTGCCCCACTCGCACGCCAAGAAGCGCGTCATCGCGTCCATCGCGCCCTTCGACATGGCGTAGATGGCGGTCGAGGTTCGCACGGCCCGCTCGCTCGCGACGCTGGAGATCTGCACGACGCTGGCTCCGTTCGCGGCCTTCATCGCCGGGTGAAGCCCGCGCGCGAGCCCCCACGCGCTCGTCACGTTGGTCGCCACCAGCGTCTCCCAGTCCTCCCTTGGCGCCTCCAGGGTGGGCTTGCGCAGGTTCATGCCGGTGTTGTTCACCAGCACGTGCACCGCGCCCGTCCGCGCCGTCACCGCGGCCACCGTTGCGTCGATCCCGGCCTGCGTGCCCAGGTCAGCCGTCACGGCGTACGCACGCCCGCCCGCCGCCTCAATCGCGCCGACCAGGGCGTCCAGCTCCGCCGTCGACCGCGCGACGCAGGCCACCCGCGCGCCCCGCCGGGCCAACTCCAGCGCGATCGCGTGCCCCAGGCCCCGCGAAGCGCCCGTCACCACCGCGTCCTTGCCGTCCAGCGACCACACGTCCGTCATCGACCACCTCTCGGGGCGGTCCGGTCACACGGCCCGCGCGGGTCGTCGACATACGAGCCCGCGGTCGATTTCAAAAGCATCGAATTTCGGCGAAATACGAACCGAAAGCGATCCGCTTTGAAAGCGGGACATGGCGCGGCACTCAATTCTGATTCTTGATCTGCCCGCCCGCAGGTCGTAACACAGGCGGGCAACGCGGTCTGCTCTCAAGCACGGGGGCGCGCGAGCGGAGGAAGGTCGTTCCCATGCATTCGACGATCAAGCGGTGGGTCACGAGGCTCGGACTATTGGGGTCCGCGCTAGGTTTACCTTTGGCTGCGCACGCGCAGGATCCCCAGCCGGCGATCGACACGGGCGTCACCGCCTGGATGTTGGTCTCCACGGCGCTGGTCCTGTTGATGGTGCCGGGTCTGGCGCTGTTCTACGGCGGGCTGGTTCGGACCAAGAACGTGATCGGCACGATGATGCACAGCTTCGCGGCGATGGCGATCATCGGCGTGCTGTGGTTCTCGGTCGGCTACGCGATGACGTTCGGCACCTCGCACGGGTTCATCGGCTGGGACAACGACAAGTTCTTCCTCCAGGGCATCGACAACAACATCCGCGCGTCCGGCATCCCCGAGTACGTGTTCGTGATGTTCCAGGGCAAGTTCGCGATCATCACGCCGGCGCTCATCGCGGGCTCGTTCGCTGAGCGCGTCCGCTTCCGCGGCTACTGCGTGTTCATCGCGCTGTGGAGCCTCCTGGTCTACAATCCCCTCGCGCACTGGGTGTGGGGCGGCGGCTTCCTGACCGGCCTGGCGATCGACTTCGCCGGCGGCACCGTCATCCACATCTCGGCCGGCATCGCGGGCCTGGTCGCGGCCCTGTACCTGGGCAAGCGCAAGGGCTACCCGCACACCGCCATGCACCCCAACAACCTCGTCATGACGCTGCTCGGCGCGGGTCTGCTGTGGGTTGGCTGGTTTGGCTTCAACGCCGGTAGCTCTGAGGCGTCCGGTCTGAAGACCGCGCAGGCGCTGGCCATGACCCAGATCGCGGCGGCCACCGGCGCGCTCACCTGGATCGTCATCGAGGGGTTCTTCCACCGCAAGGCCACCAGCCTCGGCCTGATGTCGGGCATCCTGGCCGGCCTCGTCGTGATCACGCCGGCGGCGGGCGACGTGCTCCCGGTCGGCGCGTTCGCGCTCGGGGTCATCGCCTCGGTCATCTGCTACTTCGCGGTCCTTGCCAAGTCGAAGTTCGGCTACGACGACACGCTCGACGTGTTCGGCATCCACGGCGTCGCGGGCATCGTCGGCGGCGTTGGCCTGACCTTCTTCCTGCGCCCCATGGAAGGCCGCGTGTTCTCAACCCAGCTGTTCTACCAGGTCGAAGGCATCGCCGTGTCCATCGGCTACTCCGCCGTCGTCACCCTCATCCTGCTGGTCCTGGTCGAGAAGACCCTTGGCCTGCGGATGACCGACAAGGAGCAGAGCGTCGGCATGGATCATACTCTCCACGGCGAGGCTGGATACGGCCTCCTCAACCTGAACTAAAGGGGGGTGCACCATGAAGATGATCGTAGCCATCATTCAGCCGGACAAGCTCGAGGAAGTGCACCAGGCGCTCATGGGCGAAGAGATCAACCGCATCACGGTGAGCCGAGTGACCGGACATGGTCAGGCGCGCGACACCGAGCTGTACCGCGGACAGGAGATCGTCCCGAACCTGATCGCTAAGGTTCGCATCGAGATCGCGGTCAACGACGCGTTCGTCGAGCCCACCATCCGCGCGATCCTGAAGGGTGCGCGGCATGGCGGCGGCGAGATCGGTGACGGGAAGATCTTCGTCATGCCGCTCGAAGAGGTGGTGCGGATCCGCACCGGCGAGCGCGGCGGCGACGCGATCTAGATCGGAACGCCCCGTGCGGCGAGCGCCGCGTTGGTCCACCCGCGCTCATGGGTGACCTCGCGGACCACGTACGGGGCGAGCCAGTCTGGGAAGGTGACGGGCTCGTCCACATGGCCGAGCTCGATCTCCGCCAGCACGACGCCGATGGTGTCGAGCACATCGACCTCCCAGTTGCGGTCGCCCACCGGGATGGTGTGCCGCACCTTGGTGAGGCGCACGGTGGTCAGCGCCCACAGGCCCTCGAAGAAGCGCTCCTCGATCTCCTCTTCGATCTCCGTGCGCGACACGCCCTTGCCCGCCTTGAACGTACGCGTGCACACCACGCCGTGTGGGCCGCGGCGGCGGCGGACGCGCTCCTTGATGCGCGTGCCAGGCAGGTAGCCCTGTTCAATCGCGTCGGCGTGGAAGGTCAGCGCGAGCGGCGGGACCGCGCGCAGCAGGTACTTGCGCTCGATCTCGACGTCTTCTTGGCCGATCATCCGCCCTCCCTCTCTTGGTGGGTGCGCCAGGTGGCGACCGCGACGAACACGAGCGCGAACAGGCCGAGGATCCCGAACAGGACCGCCTGAGGCAGCCCCATGTCGTCCGCGTCCGACGTGCGAAAGCCCAGCTCCCACAGGAAGCGACCGATCGGCTGCGCGCTCGACTCCAGCCCCTCGTGGGCGGGCTGGGAGAGCTTGTCGCCCGCCTTGATCGCCGCCTCGAAGCCCCAGCGCGTGACCATGAGCGTGCTCGCCGCCTTGGCCAGCACCGTCATGTCCTTCACCTTCACGATCAGGCCGCCAAACGTGATCTGCGGGATCAGGATCAGCGGCAGCGTGCCGACCGCCGCCTCGCTGGACGAGAAGATCGACGACACCAGCAGGCCGAGCGTCGTGCCCACCAGGCCCATCGCCACCGACACCGCCGACAGCGCCAGGAACGAGTAGCCGTACCCGCCCATCCCGAGCGCCGCGTAGACGATCGCCGTCAGCACCAGACACTGCAGGGACACCAGCGTGCCGAGCACCACCAGCTTGGACGCGACGTAGGGCAGCAGCCGCACGCCGACGCGCGACTCCCGGCGCCAGATCGGCCGCTCGGAGATCAGCTCGCGCACCGACGCGGACGCGCCGAACCACAGCGCCGACAGCACCACCACAAACATCGTCGCGATGTCGGGCTGCGGGAACACGATCGCGATCGCCACGCCCAGCACCGGCGCCTGCGCGAGCAGCACGCCCGTGCCCACGCGGTCGCGCACCTTCACGCGCGCGTAGCGGCTCACCAGCGTGCGCAGCTGCGTGCGCGCGCTGCCGACCCGCACCGGCTTGGCGGCTTGACCCGCAGGGCGCATGGCGTCGATGCCGAGCAAATGCTCGCGCGTGCGGACGTACTTGCGCCACGCCGGGCTCGCGCGGAACGCCGACGCCCACTCGTCCGGGGTCTTGGACGGCAGCAGGCCGAACACCGCGTCCACGCTGGGCACGCGGAAGTACGCGCAGGCCTCGTCGGGCGGACCGAACCAGGCGAGCCGCCCGCCCGGCGCCAGCACCAGGATGTGGTCGACCAGCGTCAGCAGCGACGGTGACACGTCATGGGTGACGACGAACACGATGCGCCCGTCGTCGGCGAGCTGACGCACCGACGTGAGGATTCCCTGCGAGGTCTGCGGGTCCAGACCGCTCGTCGGCTCGTCGAGGAACAACACGCGCGTGGTGCCGGTCAGCAGCTCCTGGCCGAGGTTCACGCGCTTGCGCTGTCCGCCGGAGATGCCGCGCGCGAGCGGCGTGCCGATGCGCGTGTCGCGCGAGGACTCCAGGCCAAGCTGGGCCAGCACGCGATCGACCTCGGGCTGGAGCGCGACGCTCGCGACGTCGTCGCCGTAGCGCAGGCGGGCGGCGTACTTCAGCGTCTCCTCGACCGTCAGCTCGCCGTGCAGCACGTCGTCCTGCGGCACCACGCCGACCAGGCTCTTGTCGTGACGGAGCATCGCGGCGAAGTCGCTGCGGTCGAGCAGCACCTCGCCGGCGTCCGCGGGCGCGATGCCCGTGATGGCCTGGAGCAGCGTGGTCTTGCCCGCGCCCGAGGGGCCGAGCACCGCCACCACCTCGCCGGAGAACACGGTGAACGAGATGCCGTCGAGCAGGCGCAGTCGGTTCCGGCCGCCTTGCAGCGTGCGGTACAGGTCGCGGACGGAGAGCGCGGCGAACGAGGACCCGTCGAACGCGGTGAGCACCTCACCGGACGCGTCGAGCGCCAGGTGGAAGGAGCCGATGCGAAGGTCTTGGCCGGGCGTCCACAGCGCGTCGCGCACGGGCGCGCCGTTCAAGAACGTGGGGCGACCGCTGCCCAGATCCGTGATCCGCCAGCCGTCCTCGCTGCGGGTCAGCACGGCGTGACGGCGCGCGATCTGGCTGTCGGGGAGCTGGATCTCGCAGCCGGGCGCGCGGCCGATGGTCACGCGCTCCTGGCCCTTCAGCTCAAACCCAAAGTCTCCGCGCGCGTGCCGAACGTCGTAGCGACGGAACAGCGCGGCCACGAGCTTCTGGTCGATCTGCAGTTCGAAAGCGGCGCGCTGCAGACGACCGATCTCGGCGCTGTCGATCCGCCCGTCGCGCGCGCACACGCGGAACAAGCTGTCGAGCAGCAGCAGCGACTCCACCGGGCCGTAGCGCTCGCCGAACCGACCCAGGTCCAGCTCGTTCGCCACCGACACGCGCAGCGCCTTCTCCTGCGCGTCGCCGAATCGCGCCCCGTACGCGCGCAGCTCGTCCTCGGAGATCTCCGTGCGGTTCTCCGGCGCGAGCACCACGCCGAGCAAGACCTCGATCGCCTCAGGCGTGAGGTCGGTGCGGGCGCGCAGCGCGGTGCGCAGCGCCGTGGCCAGGCCCGGGTCGGTCTCTGGCGGGACGTGGCGCGCGAGGAGCAGCGCGAACGCCACGGCGAACGCGACGGAGTCGTCACGACCGCCGAGGGGCGCGCCGAGCGCCTGATGAAAGCGCTCCTCGAGCTGCGCCGCGAGCACGTCCGGTTCTGCCGCTACTTCCAGATCACAGCGACAGCGACGTCGACCGGGGCGTCGCCGCCGTCGACCGTCCGCGCCTGCGCGACCACGTAGTAGGTGCCGCTCTTGGGCGGCGTCAGCTCAACCGACGGCTGGCGATCCATGGTGCTGTCACGCGCGACGACCACGCCCTTGTCGTTGTAGACGACGAGGTCGAGGTTCTTCACGCGCGCGTCGGCGCAACCCAGCACCTTGTACTGGCGGCTGGCGAGCGCGGTGACCTTCCAGACCTTCATGCTGCCGGGCGCGATGTCCGTGGGCGCGAGCGAGCGCATGGACCAGCCGTCGCTGTAGGCTTCCCAGACCTTGGTCTTGAGGCAGGACTCGGCCTCGCTGTCGGCGGCGAGCGCGGCGACGAGGACACCGCTGAACAGGAGCGCGAGAGGGGATGACGTCACGGGATCCTCCTAGAGCAGGACGAGAACGGCTTCGGCGGCCTGGGTGATGGCGTCGAGGTCCGCGTCCGTCAGGGGTTCGGTCTTGGTGGAGATGGCGGTGAGCGAGGCGAGCGTGGTGTCGAGCACGGCGCCGACGGGGGCGGGCGTGGACGGGTCGCGCTGCTTGGAGAACTCCGCGAAGTAGCTGACGACGTCGGGCTGCTTGAGGATGTCCGACACCGACGCCGCGTTGCCCTTGGCGGCCTTGGCCACCAGGTTGGCGGCCTCGAGCCACGAGCCGGCCTGCACCAGCGGCACCACGCGCGACACGCCGTTGAACTCGAGCTCGGGGATGACCGCGCCCGCGAGCTGGTCGAACTCCTTGAGGAGCTCTTCGCGGGTCACGGCGCCCGCCTTCACGCGGGTGATGATGTCGACGAGGGTCTTGTCGACGTCCTCGCCGCCCTTGAGCGTCGCCATGCCCTGGCGGAGCTCTTCCAGGTGCGCGATGACCTCCTCGTCCTTGGCGGTCTTGAGCGTGAGCAGGGTGTCGGCGAGGATGACACCGGTGCGCACGGCGACGCGCTCGGTGTCCTTCTCGTCCAGCTTCCAGGCGCGGGCGGTGATCAGACCGCCGAGCTTGCCGTCGATGCCGGCCTTGGCCAGCGCGGCCTCCGTCTCCACGGGGGAGGGGACCAGCGCGTACTTGCGGTCGGCCTGGGCGGCGAGCTGGGCCGGGTCCTGGTCACCGAGCTCGGGCGTCTCGGCGGCCACGGGGGCGGGCGGCTCGGCGGGCGCGGGCTCAGGGGAGCCGGAGCAGGCGACGAGCGTGATGAGGCTGACGAGGGACCACCAAGTATTCGAGCGCATCGGGACCTCCGGCAGTCCTTGGATCCACGGGGCGAATCTGCCGCGGCGGACGTTACCGCGGCGGCCTATCGTCTTGCAAGGGCGGGTGCCGTCGCGCTTGCGTTGGAAGCTCGTGAGGACGTGCGATCGCGGTGTAGCCGGGGCCCGGCGCCTCCAGGACCTCCAGCACCGACAGGCCGGCCCGCGTGATCAGCTCGGCGAGCTGCTCGGTGGACCTCCGGATGGTCGGCCAGCCCAGGACTCTGTCCAGAAAAGCCGCGTCCAAGCTCGCACCAAGGCCGGTGATCATCATGTGGCCCTCCGACGTGAGCAGGGCTCGGAACGACCCGATCCAGCGCGAGACCAGCCGGTTCGGCACCTGATTCAGCACGCCGAGCACCAACACGGCGTCCTGGCCGACCAGCGCGGGCGACGGTCGCATGGCCAGCTTGGGCAGCGAGGTCTGGACGGTCGCAAGGCGCACATGGCCGCCGTCCTGGGACCACTTCGACGCGATCTCGTCGAGCAACGCGCGGCTCGGGTCCAGGATGGTCAGCAGGGTGGGCGCGTCCGACAGCGCCTCGCGCAGCACCTCCAGCCGGGCCGCGGCGGCGGTGTCGAGCAGCAGGACGCGGCGTGGGCGGTCCTTCGGCAGGAGGACGCGCAGGCGCTCCATCGCCGTCTGATCGGTGTCCCGACGGGCGCGAAGGGTGGGGCGCAGGAGCATCCAGCGGTCGAACGCCTCGGCGAGCGGGTCGTCGCCACGCGCCACACCCTCCAGGATGTGGCTGATCACGTCGGGCGTGATCGACGCCTCGTCGTGCTCCTCGCGGCGGCGGTGGTGCGGGCCGGCGCGTCCGAGCCAGGGGCGCAGCTCGCGGCGGAGCCGGCGCGCGGCCTCCTCGGCCTCGGACTCGAACATCACGTTGGCGAAGAGCTCAGAGACCTCGATCTCCAGGCGGTCGAGGGTGGCGCGCACGGCGGCCTGGGCGACCGGCTCGTGGGGGCGGTCGCGCAGGATGGCCTCGGCCTCCAGCAGCACGCCCTTGGTCGACTCGGCGATCGACAGGGCCGTCGCCAACATGTCCCCGCGGCTGCCCGCGGACGACTGCACCCGGTCGTTCGCGAAGCCGGAGCCGTGCACGCTGCGCAGGCGCTCGGCGACCACGCGCGCCAAGCCCTCGTAGAACGCGGCGGCGAGTTCGGGGTCCCGGACCAGGATGCGGCGTAGATCTTCGCGGGCCCAGCGGCGGACACGCGATGGGGTGGCGACGCGCACGTCGGCGCTGCGTGGGAAGTCGTCGATGAACGACACTTCGCCGACCACCGAGCCCGGGCCCAGCACCGTCAGCACCACCTCCGGGTCTGGCCGCGGGTCGACCACGTCGAGCGCGCCGGACTCCAGCAGGTACAGATCGCCGCCCGCTTCGCCGCGCCGGAGCAGCGACACGCCCGCGTCGAGCAGCATCACCGTGCCGGCGGCGTCGAAGCGCTCCCGCGCGTCGGGGTCGAAGCGGTCGAACATCGTCATGGCGCGTTCCCTACAACGCGATCAAGACGGGCGCACGGTCAATGGACACCGCACGCGCCCAGGCCGCAGTCCGACCCATCGGACTCCACCTGGAACGTGCCGTGGTCGACGTCGTGCTTGTCGTGGGCCAGGGTGCGCGCGCTGGCGACGAGCGTGTCGTGGTCGACCTCGCCGTCCGACACCAGGTGCGCGGTGACGATCGGCTCGCGGCCGTCGAGCGTCCAGACGTGGACGTCGTGCACGCCGCGGACGCCGCGCAGGCCGCGCAGGTCGGCCAGCAGCGCGTTCACGTCGAACCCGGGCGGCGGCAGCTGCAGCAGCACGGAGCTGGCCTCGCGGGTCACCGACCAGGCGCCCCACGCGACCACGCCCGCGAGCACGAGCGAGATGATCGGATCCGCGGCAGGGTAGCCCCACATCATGCAGACCGCGGCGGCCATCGCGCCGACTGAGCCGAGCGCGTCGGCGATCATGTGCGCCAGCGCGCCGCGGATGTTGAGGTTGCCGTGGTCGCTCCGGGCCAACGCGACCGCGCTGCCCACGTTGATCACCAGGCCGATGAAGCCCACGATGAGCACCGGCAGACCAGCGATCTCGGCGGGGCCAGCCATGAGGCGGCTCACCGCCTCGTGCGCGATGAACCCGACCGCCGCGAACAGCGCCACGCCGTTCGCCAGCGCGCCGAGCGTCTCGAACCGGCGCAGCCCGAACGTGACCTTGGCGTCGGCGGCCCGCTTGGCCAGGCGCGCGGCACCCAGCGCCAGCACCAGCGAGCCCACGTCGCTGACCATGTGCAGCGCGTCCGACAGCAGCGCCAGCGAGCCGGTCCACCAGCCCACACCCGCTTCGATCCCGAGAAAGCCACCGTTGAGCACGAGCGCGACGGTGAGCGCCCGCGTCGTCGTCAGGCCATGCGTGTGGCCGTGGCCGTGGGCGTGCCCGTGATCATGCCCGTGATGATCGTGGTCGTGGCCGTGCGGGGCGCCCGGGGAATGGTCGTGGTCGTGGTCGGTCACGCGCGCTCCAGGGCGGGCCATAGCCCATGCCCTCCGGTGTCGCATTGGACGGCCGAATGCCCGCCCAGCACGGCCCAGTCGTCGCCTCTCGTCAGCGGGGGTCGCCGTGGGCGCGATCCAAGCGTAAGGTAGACGACGCGGGGGAACGGTGGCGAACGAAAGTCGATTCGGACGACTCGCGAGGCTCGGCGGTCTGACCACCAAGGTGACGTCAGGCTGGATCGGTCAGCGTGTCCGCTCGGCGTTCGCGGACGAAGAAGGCCGTCGCAAGCTGGAGGAGCGCTTTCATCTGGAGAGCGCTGCCCAGATGGTCGAGACCTTGGGCCGCCTCAAGGGCGCCGCCATGAAGGTGGGCCAGTCCATCTCGCTTGCCGCGCAGCACCTGGATCTGCCCGACGACGCCCGCGCGCTGCTCAACAAGCTCCAGTCCCAGGGCGAGCCCGTCCCGTTCGAGCGCATCCGCGCCACCGTCGAGCGCGAGCTGGAGGGCACGCTCGAAGAGAAGTTCAAGTCCTTCGACCCGCGCCCGCTCGGCACCGCCAGCCTGGCGCAGGCCCACGTCGCCTTCCTGCACGACGGCTCCGAGGTGGTCGTCAAGGTGCTCCACGACGGCGTGGACGACGCGCTCGACACCGACCTGATGGCGCTGCGTGGCCTGCTGGCCACCGGCCGGGCCATGGGCCGCGACAAGGACGAGCTGGAGGGCGTCTTCGCCGAGGTGCGCGAGCGGCTGTCCGAAGAGCTCGACTACCTGCATGAGGCCCGCAACCTCCACGAGTTCCACCGGGCTTTCGGTGCCGACCCGGACCTGCGCATTCCCCGTCACCACCCGGCCTACTGCACCGAGCGCGTGATCGTGCTCGACCGCCTCCCGGGCAAGCCCATGACGGTCTTCCTCCAGACCGCCACCCCCGAGGCCCGTCAGCGCGCAGGCTTGGCCTTGGCCCGCCTGTTCCTCGACGGCGCGTTCCGCCACCGCTTGCTCCACGCCGACCCTCACCCGGGCAACTTCCTGTTCGAGGAGGATGGTCGCGTCGGCCTGCTCGACTTTGGCTGCGTAAAGCGCTTTGACCGCTTCTGGATCGGCCACTACGCGCGCGCCGTGAAGGCCGCGTTGATCGGCGACCGGGCCATGCTCTTCCAGGCCGTCCGGGACCTGGGCGCCTGGCGTGGCGACAGCGCCCAGGGCGGCGACGTCATCTGGGACTTCTGCTACAGCATCATCGACCCGCTCCAGCACGGCCCGCACACGCTCGGCACCGACGACACGGCGGTCGAGAAGGTTCAGGCGGTGGTCAAGCGCATGTGGGCCGTGCCCGAGGTCGTCGGCCCGCCGGACATCGTGTTCCTGCACCGCACGCTGGGCGGCCTGTACACCATGGCCAGCCAGCTCAAGGTGACCGCGGACTGGCCCAAGATGGTCATGCCCTACCTGGATCACGCCATCTCTGAGATGCGGTAGGGAAGTCACGGTCGACTGGCGGGTTGGAACATGTTCTAGCGCCAGTCTGGCGGGAGGCGTGATGATGTGGATGATGCTGTGGAGTGTCGCGTTCGCGGGCGAGCCCCGGTACGACCTGTTGGGCAGCCCGGACGGCTGGAAGGACGTGGCGGTTCGCCACTCCGACCAGGGTGACGTGGCCGTTTACACCAAGACGATCGACGGGCTGCCGTGCCTGATGGGCGTGACGTCGGTGTCGATCCCTGCCGACAAGCTGCTTGCGGTCGCGTTCGACATCCCGAGCTCCACGCGCTGGTCGTCGGCGGGCCTGGCTATCTCCGAGACCCTCGCGCACCTGCCCGACGGCGGCATCGACTACTTCCAGTACATCGACATCCCCGGCTGGACGATGGTCTACGACCGCTACTGGATCATGGAGGGGCACACCGCGAACCTCGGCGACGCCCGCCGCTTCCGGTGGAACCGCATCGACGCCGCCAAGCGCTACCCGGCCGCGGTCGCGCGCGCGCAGGCCATCGAGTCGGGCGCGGTCGAGCCGCCCGTGAGCTGGGGCGAGTGGCTGTTCACGCCCAAGAACGGCGTGACCGAGGTGTCCTACCGCAACTGCGTGGACGTCGGCGGCCGCCTCCCCATGAGCATCCAGACCTGGGTCGCCACGCGGACCATGCCGGACACCGTCGCGGACCTGATCCGCGAGGCGAAGAAGCACTAGGCTCGCGCCGCGGGGAGCGTCAGCCTGAAGCGCGTCGGCTCGCCGGGCTCCACGCGAACGCTGCCGCCGTGCGCCTCGGCCACCGCGGCCACGATCGACAGGCCCAGGCCCAGCCCTTGTGCGCGGTCGGTCGTGTAGAAGCGCTCGAACACCCGCGCGGCGAGCTCGGGCGAGAGCCCCGGTCCGGCGTCGATCACGTCGACGCCAGCGTGCTCGCCGTCCCGCCACCCTCGCACCGTGATGGGCAGGACGCCGTGCTGTCGCGCGTTGCGGACCAGGTTGTCGATCGCCAGCCGCAGCGCCGCGGGATCGGCCGCGACCTGCCCTGCGTGGCCGTCCACGGTGACGTCGTCGGAGGCGTACTCGGCCGCGAGGGCGTCGAGAGACACCACCTCGCGCGAGGTCGGACGATCGGCGCGTGACAGGGCGAGGACGCCGTCGACGATGGCGCGGAGGCGGGCGAGCTGCTCGCTGGCGCGGGCCAGGAAGCGGCGTCGATCCTCGGGCGACATCGACTCGTCCTCCAGCAGCTCCACCGTGCCGATCAGCGTGGAGAGCGGTGTCCGCAGCTCGTGGGCGACGCCGCTCGACACCTCCTGGAGCACCCGCATCCGGCTGTCGAGGCGGGTCGCCATGCGCTCGACAGACTGAGCGAGCACGTGCACCTCGCGCACCGACGAGCGCGTCGGCCGCCCTAGCGTGCGCGCGGCGTCCAAGTTGCCGTCGGCCACCCGGGACGCCTCCTCGGTCAACACGCGCAGCGAGCGGGTGAACTGGTCGGCCGCCCACAGCGCGAGCAGGCTGGTGGCGAACACGGTGGCGACGACCAGCGTGGTGAGCGGTCCGCCGCCCAGCACGGCCGCACCCGCTTGGCGCATCCGATCGGCGCGGACCTGCCCAGTGACGATCAGCAGCAGCACCGGGATGGTGAGCACGGTCAGGTGGGTGAGCGTGAGCCACACCCGCATCGGCGCGCGCAGCGCCTCGCGCAGGGTGGTCATGACGGGTCCAGGCGAAATCCGACGCCGTGCACCGTGTCCACCGCGCCGCACCCGACCGCGCGCAGCTTCTCGCGGACCCGGCGGATGTGGCTGTCGATCGTGCGGTCTGACACGTGGTGGCCGACGCCGTACGCGTGCTCGACCAGCTCGTCGCGGGTGAAGACCTTGGTGGGACGGCGCAGCAGCGCCTGGAGCAGCTCGAACTCGGTGGCGGTCAGCGTGACCTCCGTCGTGCCCGACCACACCCGGCGCTGCTCGGTGTCCAGCCGGAGGCCGTGGGACTCCACCTGGTGCGACGGCGGCACGGGCGCAGGGCGGGTGCGACGCAGCACGGCCTTCACGCGGCTCGCCAGCTCGCGCGGGGAGAAGGGCTTGGTGACGTAGTCGTCGCCGCCCAGCTCCAGGCCCAGCACCCGGTCCACCTCGTCGTCGCGGGCGGTCAGGAAGAGGATCGCAGGACCGCCGCCGGGGTCGGCGCGGAGCGCGCGGCAGACCGACAGGCCGTCCAGGTGCGGCATCGCCACGTCCAGCACGATCAGATCGGGCGGGTGGCTGCGCGCCATGGCGAGCGCTTCGACGCCGTCGGAGGCCTCGCGCACGGCGAATCCGGCGCGCTCCAGCGCGTAGCGCACCACCTCGCGGAGCGGGGCGTCGTCGTCCACGATGAGGATGTCGCCGCTCAACCCAGACCTCCCGTCGAACGCCATGCAGGTGGCGTGACGCAAGGGACACCTAGCGGAGCCCTCCGGCGGGCGCCGCCCCGCGGCCCACCCGATGAGGCGCAACGACCGTGCAGAGACCGTGCAGCGTCAGGACCTCGCACAGTCTTGGGGCGGGTATCGTTCGTAAGAGCTGGTTTTCGGGGGTACTTGGCCATTCCGGAGTGGCATGTCCATTGCTGCATGGGTGTGCGGACGGGTGGGGCACGGACGCCCCCATGAACCGCCATTCGCTCTCGAAGCGCAGCTCCGAAAGTTCGATCTCGTGTTGCTGGGCGCGGAGCGGCCAACGTTGCCGCGCTCCCGGGTGATGAATGTGCCCTCCCTATGCCTTGCTGGTCCTGACGCCCGACGCGGAGCTCGCCCGACGGCTCTACGGCGTGCTCGCGCGGTCTGGCGCGGCTCCCAGCTCGATGCGGCTTAGAACCGCGGACGAGCTGCGCGCAGGGCCACCGGAGACCTACGACATCGCGCTCCTCCATGACGGCGGCGTGGGCGCGGATGCTTTTGAGTTGCTTGCACTTCTGCGGAGCAAGAACAAGGACGTGCCTGCGATCGTCGTCGCGGACTCGCGCGACGACACCCGGATGGTCGACCTGCTGCACGCCGGCGTGGCGGACGTGGTGTGGCTCCACAACTTCGGGCGACTGGCGCCCGCGGTCGAACGTGAGCTCCGACACGTCGAGAGCGCGCGCGCCCGAGACTGCGCTGAGGCCGAGGTCAGGCGCTTGGCGTCGATCGTCGCGAGCGCCGAGCCCGCGATCATGAGCCGGGCGCTCGACGGCACGGTCACCTCCTGGAACGCGGGCGCCGAGCGCCTCCTCGGGTTTACCGCCGAGGAGATGATCGGCCACCGGGGCGATGGTCTGCTCCCGCCGGACCTAGCGGCCGCGATGCGCGCGCTCCGCGAGCGAATCGCGGTCGGAGGCGCGAGCGAGACCTTTGACACGGTGCGTCCGCACAAGAACGGCAGCGTGGTGGATGTGTCGCTGACCCATGCGCGCCAATTTAGCCGAGTTCTCAGCCTCCGAGGATCCTTTCTGGACGTCGCCTGATCTCGCTGCTTGATCGCCCGATCTTCCCGGCCTACGCGCATCGCGCGGAGGGTGCCGTGGACGGAGCTCAGTTGCGCGACCTGTTCCA
>CANJMY010000067.1 GCA_947475315.1 Pseudomonadota bacterium
CGGAGACCTTTACGCCGACCTGCTGATCGCGTCGCCAGGCTTGAACTCGGGCGGCGGTCGGGTCGCCGTTTACCGCGGCACGTCCACGGGCATCTCGACCACCGCGCTCGCCTCCCCCTGGAACGGGACAGCGGCGGCGCCGATCGGCGGCACGATCGCCAACGTCGGGGACGTCAACGGCGACACCTTCGAGGACATGACGTTCGGCTCCTCGGGCGCGACGTCCGGAGCGGGCGTGGTCCACGTCCTCCACGGGACGGCGACCGGGCTGCCGACGTCGTACTCGGCCTCGCTCGTGTCTCCGGTCGCGTCGGGTGGGTTTGGGGCGCTGGTCGCGGCCGCAGGCGACGTGAACGGGGACGGCAAGTCGGACGCGCTCTTCGTGGCGTCCTCGGCCACCGGCGACCACGTGTTTGTGTACCAGGGGTCGGCGACCAGCCTCGCGGGCGGCACGCACCAGGAGCTCGGCGCGCCGACCGCGATGCGCCTCGGGTACTCCGTGGCGTTCGCGGGCGACCTCAACGGCGACACCTACGACGACGCGATCGTCGGCGCGCCCGGGTTTGGATCGTCGCGCGGCGAGGCGCTGATCTACCACGGCACCACGTTGGGTTTGGCGACGACGGCGAACACCGTGCTCCTCGGCGACAACGTCGGCGACTTCTACGGCGGGGCGGTGTCGGGCGCAGGGGACGTGAACCACGACGGCTATGCCGACGTCGCGGTCGGCGCGCCCTCCTATGGGGCGGGCAACGGCCGCGTGTACGTGTACCTCGGGTCGGCGACCGGCCTGGTGACCGCCGCCGCGACCACGCTCGACGGCCCGTCCGGGGCGGGCGGGTTTGGCACGTCGCTCGACGACGCCGGTGACGTGAACGGAGACACGCGCTCGGATCTGCTGGTTGGGGCGCCGCTGCGCTCGTCGGGCGCCGGGGCTGCCTACCTCTTCTTGGGCAGCGGGTCGGGCGTGGACGCCACCGCGGCGTGGTCGTTGGCCGGTTCGGTCACAGGGCAGGGGCTCGGCACCAAGGTCGCCACCGCCGGGGACGTCAACCATGACACGTTCGCGGACGTGATCGTCGGCGCGCCGGGCCCGGCATCGACCGCCGGGTCGGCGCTGGTGTTCTACGGGAGCGGCGCGGGCCTGTCGTCGTCGGCCGACGTGACCCTCACCGGCGAGGGTGTGGGCGACTCGTTCGGCGCGACCGTGGCCGGCCTGGGCGACACCAACGGCGACACCTACGGCGAGGTGGCCGTCGGCGCGCCCAAGCGCGCGTCGGCGCACGGGCGCGTCTACCTGTACCGTGGCTCGGCGACCGGCCTGGAGACCACGCCGTGGAGCACGCTGTCGGGCGGCACCCGGGACGTCGAATTCGGCGACGCGCTCGCCCCGGGCGGCGACGTGAATGGGGACGGACGCCGCGACCTGCTGGTGGGGGATCAGTCCTACGAGGTGACCTACGGCCGCGCCTACCTCTACGTGTCGATGCCGACGGGCTTCCTCGCGTCGGCCAACACCTTGATTCCGGGATCGGGCGGCGCGTTCGCGGCGTCCGTAGACGGCGGCGGCGACGCCAACGGCGACGGCTTCGACGACGTCCTCGTCGGCGCGAACGCCGCCGGGAGCGGCGCCTACGCGGGCGGGGGCACGGCCACGCTGTACCTGGGCTACAGCGGCGACGCCGACCACGATGGCTACTCCGACAGCGTCGACTGCAACGACACCAACGCGTCCGTGCACCCCGGCGGCACGGAGGTGTGCGACGACTACGGCGGGGACGAGGACTGCAACGGCTCGGTGGACGACGCGGACGCCACGCTCTCGCTCGCCTCGCGCGCGTCCTGGTACCCGGACACGGACGGCGACACGTACGGCGCGGGCGTGGCGGTCGTGCTGTGCGACGCCCCGGTCGGCTACGTCGCCGATCACACCGACTGCGACGACGCGTCGGCGACCATCCGGCCTGGTGGCCAGGAGGTCTGCGACCCGTTGAACGCCGACGAGGACTGCGACGGGCTGACCGACAATGGCGACAGCTCCGCCACCCCGTCCACCAAGTCGACCTTCTACGTCGACACGGACAGCGACGGGTACGGCACTGCGGTGACCGGCCGGTTCTGCGACGTGCCCGCCGGCTACGCGACGAACAACACCGACTGCAACGACGGAAGCGCCGCGATCAGCCCCGGCGCGCAGGAGGTGTGCGACGCGTCCAACACGGACGAGGACTGCGACAACAAGTCGGACGACGCCGACCCGAGCGTCAGCGCGGCCACCTTCAACACCTTCTTCCGCGACGTCGACCTGGACGGGTACGGCGGGCTGACGACGACGCAGCGCTGCGACGTCGGCGGTGGCGCGTCGCTCACGTCGAACGACTGCAACGACACCTCGGCGGTCATCCGCCCCGGCGGCCAGGAGGTCTGCGACGTGGCGAACGTGGACGAGGACTGTGACGGCTTGTCCGACAACGCCGACAGCTCCGCGTCGGACGCCACCCGCACCACCTACTACACGGACGCGGACAACGACGGGTACGGCGCGCCAGGCAGCCCCGTGCGGCTGTGCGACATCACCGCGGGCGTGTCGGCCGACAACACGGACTGCAACGACACCACCGCGTCGATCAGCCCCTTTGCCACCGAGGTCTGTGATCCGGCGAACGCGGACGAAGACTGCGATGGCCTGTCGGACAATGCGGATCCCACGGCGTCCGCGGCCTCCAAGACCACGTTCTACGCGGACGGCGACGGCGACACCTACGGCGGCACCACCGGGTCGAAGTTCTGCGACAAGCCCAACGGCTACTCGGCGACGCGCGACGACTGCAACGACACCCTGTCCGCGATCAACCCCGGCGCGCAGGAGGTCTGTGATCCTGGCGACGTGGACGAGGACTGCGACACGCTCGTCGACGACGCAGACAGCAGCGTGTCCGACGCGTCCAAGATCACCTTCTACGTGGACGGGGACGCCGACGGCTACGGCGGCGCGACCACGACGCGCGCCTGCGCCAAGCCCGCCAACGCCACCGTCACCAGCACGGACTGCAACGACGCCGCCGCGGCCATTCACCCTGGCGCGCAGGAGGTCTGTGATCCGGCGAACGCAGACGAGGACTGCGACGCGCTCGTCGACGACCTTGACCCGAGCGTGTCTGCCGCGTCGCGTGTGACCTTCTACTTGGACGGCGACGCCGACGGCTACGGCTCCAACACCGCCACGCTCGCCTGCGATCTGCCGGCGGGCGCGTCCGCGACGCACGACGACTGCAACGACGCGCTCGCGGCGATCAACCCCGGCGCCACCGAGGTGTGTGACGCAGGCAACGTGGACGAGGACTGCGACACGCTCGCCGACGACGCCGACAGCAGCGTGTCCGACGCGAGCCGGACGTCGTTCTACCTCGACGCGGATCTCGACGGCTTTGGCGCGGCCACCACGGTGCGCGCGTGCGACCTGACGACCGGTCGCACCACGACCGCCGGCGACTGCAACGACGCCGCTGCGGCCATCAACCCGACCGCGCAGGAGGTCTGCGACGCGGCGAACGCGGACGAGGACTGCGACGGGCTTATGGACGACGCGGATCCCTCCGTGTCTGCCGCGACGCGCACCAGCTTCTACGCGGACGGCGACGGCGACGGCTACGGCGTGGGCACGCCGACGCCGATGTGCGACGCACGGCCTGGCTTTGGGCCGCAGAGCGGCGACTGCAACGACAGCAGCGGGTCCGTGAACCCCGGCGCCACCGAGGTCTGTGACCCGGCCGACGTGGACGAGGACTGCGACTCGCTCGCCGATGACGCGGACAGCTCCACGTCGGTCGCCAGCAAGACCTCGTTCTACGGCGACGCGGACGGCGACGGCTACGGCGGCGGCACGCCGACGCTCTCGTGCAACCTCGTGCCGGGGAAGGTGACCACCGCCAGCGACTGCAACGACGCGGTCGCCGCGATCCACCCCGGCGCGGCCGAGGTCTGTGACGCGAGCAACGTGGACGAGGACTGCGACAGCGCGGCCGACGACGCGGACCCCTCGGTCGCCACCAACAGCCAGACCACCTTCCACCCCGACGCAGACCATGACGGCTTCGGCAGCGCGATCGTCTCCGTGCAGCGCTGCGACGCGCTCGTGGGGCAGGTGGTTGACGGCACCGACTGCAACGACGCCGTGTCCTCGACCTACCCGGGCGCGACCGAGGTCGTGGCGGATGGCGTCGACGCCAATTGCGACACCGCCGAGCTGTGCTACGCCGACGCGGATCGCGACGGCGCGCGCACGGCCACCACGGTCGTGTCGGCGGACCTGGACTGCCTGGACGCGGGCGAAGCGCCGGCCACGGCGCTGTTCGACTGTGACGACGGCGACGCGCTCTCGCGGCCAGGCGCCGCCGAGCTGGTCGGCGACGGCGTGGACGAGGACTGTGACGGCCACGAGCGCTGCTACGTCGATCTGGACGACGACAGCTACCGCGTGGACGCGATCGACACGGTGAGCTCGGTGGACGCGGACTGCGCGGACGCGGGCGAGGCGCTGGCCACCGATCTGACCGGCGACTGTGACGATGCCAGCGTCCTGTTCCACCCGAACGCGCCGGAGTCCGACTGCACCGATCCGGCGGACTACAACTGCGACGGCTTCACTGGGTTCGCCGACCACGACGGCGACGGCTGGCCCGCGTGCGACGACTGCGACGACAACAACCTGGACGTGCGCCCCGACGCGTCGGAGATCGCGGGCGATGGGCTCGACAGCAACTGCGACGGCGTCGACCGGTGCTACATCGATGAGGACGGGGACGGGTACAGGGTCGACGCGACCAACACCATCCTGGGCACCACGGCCGGCTGCAATGGCCTGGGCGAAGCGACCCGCGACGCACCGGCGGGCGACTGCACGGACAACGCGGCCTCGGTCCACCCGGACGCGTCCGAGGTCGTCGGCGACGCGATCGATGAGGACTGCGACGGCCACGAAGCCTGCTACGCGGACGCGGACTCGGATGGCGCGCGCCCCAACGCGACCGATCAGGTCGTGTCCGCAGACGTGGACTGCGCCGACGCCGGCGAGGCCACGGGAGCGGCGCCCACCGACGACTGCAACGATCTCAACGCGACCGTCCGCCCGGGCAAGGTCGACCGCACCGGCGACGGCGTCGACTCCGACTGTGACGGTCTGGAGCGCTGCTTCGTCGACCTCGACGGCGACGGGTACAGGCCAGATCTGGTGAAGTCGGTCGCGTCCTCGGACACCGACTGCTCAGACTTTGGAGAGGCGCTGTCCACCCAGCTGGCCGGCGACTGCGACGACACGCAGGCCGCCTACCACCCCGGCGCGCCCGAGCCGGACTGCGCCGACCCGCACGACTACAACTGCGACAACTCCGTCGCCTACGTCGACAATGACCACGACGCCTACGCGGCGTGCGTCGAGTGCGACGACTCGAACGCCGCCGTGCACCCTGGCGCCGCCGAGCTGCCGGGCGATCGTGTCGACTCCAATTGCGACGCGCTGGAGCTGTGCTTCGTGGACGCGGACTCCGACGGCGGACGACCGGACTCCACGTCGACGCTGTCGAGCGCGAACATCGCGTGCGACGGCGCCGGTGAGGCGGTGGCGACCGACCCGACGACGGACTGCGATGACGCGGATCCGCTGGTCGGCCCGCTCGCCACTGAGCTCGCTGCGGACGGCGTCGACCAGGACTGCAACGGCCTGGAGGACTGCTTCGCGGACGCCGATCAGGACGGCTACCGCCCCGACGACGGCGCGCTCGTGTCGAGCGTGGATCTGGACTGCACGGACGTGGGCGAGGCGGTCGGGTCGCTGCCCGCGGGCGACTGCGACGACGACAGCACGCTCTACCACCCTGGCGCGGCCGAGACGCAGTGCGGGGACGGCAATGACTACAACTGCGACGGCGCCACTGGCTACACGGACCACGACGGCGACGGGTTCGCGGCGTGTGACGAGTGCGACGACGGCGACGTGGACATCAACCCGGACGCGGTCGAGCTGTGCAACGGCGTGGACGACAACTGCGACGGCACGATCGACGAACGCACCGCGGCGGACGCGACCGTGTGGTTCGCCGACGCGGACGCCGACGGCTTCACGTCGGCGCAGTCGTCGGTGGCGGCCTGCGAGCCCCCCGTGGGCTTCGCGGCGGCCAGCGATGAGGTCGACTGTGACGACGACGCGGCGGGCGTGAGCCCCGGCGCGACGGAGATCCCCGACGACGGGATCGACCAGGACTGCCTGGGCGGCGACCTCGTCACCGACAACCCTGGCGACACCGACACCCAGGTCGACGACACCGACACTGGCACCCCGCCCGACGAAGGCGGCTGCACGTGCGACCAGTCGGGATCGCCGCGATCCGGGCTGCTCGGCCTGATTCTGGGCTTGGGTGCGCTGCGCCGCAGGCGGCTGCGCGCGGCCTGACGGCGGCGCAGTGACCCCTGACCTGGATCAGGCTACTTCGGGGTCTCCGAGGTGCCGATGAACCAGGTCAAGGCCCGCCCCGCTTCGCAGGTGGACGTCCAGGCGCTCTACACGTCGCAGAAGCGCTTCTTTGACTCCGGCGCCACCTTCCCCCGGGAGTTCCGCACCCAGCAGCTGCGCGCGCTGGCCGACGCGGTGCTGCGCGCCGAGAAGCGGATCGCCGACGCGCTCTGGTCGGACCTCCACAAGCCCGAGCTGGAGGCTTACGGCACCGAGACCTGGATGGTGGCCAACGAGGCCAAGCACGCCATCAAGCACCTGAGCCGCTGGATGCGCGTGAAGCGTACGTTTCCGCCGGTGGTCGCGCAGGTCGGTCGGACCGCGCTGCACGCCGACCCGCTGGGCACCAACGTGATCTTCGGCGCCTGGAACTACCCGGTGCAGCTCACGCTCCAGCCGCTCGTGGCGGCGATCGCCGCGGGCAACGTGGCGATCTGCAAGCCGTCCGAGCTGGCGCCCGCCTCGTCCGAGGTCACCACGGAGATCATCCGCTCCACGTTCTCTTCCGAGTACGTGGCGGCGGTGGAGGGCGGCGCCGACATGGCGGGCTCGCTCCTGGAGATCCCGTTCGACCACTTCTTCTACACGGGCGGCACCAACATCGGTCGGGTGATCGCGCGGGCCGCCGCCGAGCACCTGTCGCGCTGCACGTTGGAGCTGGGCGGCAAGAGCCCGGGCCTGGTCGGGCGCACCGCCAACATCGAGTCGACCGCGCGCCGCTTGGCCTGGGGCCGCTGGATGAACGCCGGCCAGACCTGCATCGCCCCGGACTACCTGCTGGTCCATGAGTCGGTGCACGACGCGCTGGTCAAGCGCCTGGGCGAGATGGCCACCGAGTTCTACGGCGCGGACGCCAAGGGCAGCCCGGACTTTGGTCGCATCATCAATGACAAGCACTTCGCCCGTGTGTCGCGCCTGATCGACCCGGCCAAGCTGGCCTACGGCGGCCAGACGGACCCCGCCGAGCGCTACATCGCGCCGACCATCCTCACTGGCGTCACGTTCGATGACGCCGTGATGCAGGAGGAGATCTTCGGGCCGGTGCTGCCCGTGATCAAGGTCAAGTCGATGGAAGAGTCGATCGAGTTGGTCCGCCGCAACCCCAACCCGCTCGCGCTCTACCTGTTCACGGAGGACGGCACGGAGATCGAGCGCGTCACCGAGCGCGTGGCCTTCGGCTGCGGCTGCGTGAACAACACGATGATGCAGATGTCGGACCCGGCCATCCCGTTCGGCGGGGTGCGCACCAGCGGGGTCGGCGCCTACCATGGCAAGCACGGATTCGACGTGTTCACGCACTACAAGGGCGTGCTGGAGGCCTCCTCCGCGTCGATCTGGGACCTGCCGATCAAGTACCCGCCCTACGCGGGCAAGCTCGGGAAGATGAAGTGGGTCCTCGGCTAACTCGACACGTCGCGGCGCTCTTCGCGGCGCTCTTCGCCGGCTGCCTTTACGGGGCAGCCCCGGATCCGTGCGGCCAAGACGACGCGAGCGCGTGCATCAGCCGCGCCAGCGTCCTGCTGGCCGCGGGCAAGGCCACCGAGGGCGTCGCGCTCATGGAGGACGCCTGCAAGCGCATGGGCGAGGCCAGCGCCTGCGGGTCCGCCGCGCGTGCGCTGGTCTCCGGCGACTCCGCGCGCGACGGCGACGCGGGCCCCGGTGAGGCCTCGCCGTTTGGTCGGGCCGTGTCGGACTGGGACGCGGGCTGCCGCCTGGGCGACGGTCAGGCCTGCTGGGAGCTCGGCCGCCTGTCGATGACCGGCAAGGGCATGCCCAAGGACCAGGCGATGGCGCGCTCCCGCTACGACGAGGGCTGCAAGCACGGCTGGGCCGAGTCGTGCGTGGACGCGGGCCTGATCCGCGAGCGCGCCAAGGAGGACCTCCCACGCGCGCTCGAGCTTTGGAAGCGGGCGTGTGAGCTGGGCGACGGCCGCGGCTGCGCCAAGGTCGGCCTGGCCGCCAAGTACGGGACCGCTGGCCCCGTCGACCTGGTGGCGGCGCTCAAGTCCTACGAAGAAGCATGCGCCAAGGGCTACTTTGGCGGCTGCGGGTTCGCGGCGTTTGTCTACGAGAAGGGGGAGGGCGTCCCCGCGGACTCTGCCAAGCGCCTGCAGATGCTGCTCGCGGGCGCCAAGCTGCGCGACCCGCTCGCCGTCGAGCTGCTCACCAAGGGCCGCGCGGCGGGCACCTTCCCCGACGAGCAGGTCAAGTCCGTCCTTGACGCGGTCGCCACCGTCTCCGACACCAAGTGCAAGGGCGGCGATGGCAACGCCTGCCTGGTGGCGGGGCTGGTCGCGCAGGACGCCGCGCTCCCGGCGCCGCAGGTCGCGTCGTTCTACAAGGGAGCCTGCGAACACGACGCGCGTGAGGGCTGCGGTCGGTTGGCCAAGATGATCCGAGCCCATCAGGTCGACGCGTCCGGCTTCACCCGCCCCGCCGAGCTGGAGGCCGCGGGCTGCATGGCGCACTGGGCGCCGGCCTGCCTGGACTGGGGTCGAACCGCTGAGTCCGGGGTGGAGACCGAGGGGCCGCAGAAGCAGGCGGCCGCCAGCGCGTACGGCGCCGCCTGTCAGGGCGGGATCCAGGAAGCCTGCGAAGCCCTGAAGCGGTTCTAGGACCGGAGGACGCGTCGTGTCCGAGGAATTCCCGAGCGCCGACGTGCGCGCGTGGGCGAACGAGCGGCTGGGCGTGGACGGCACGTTCCACGAGTGCACCCGTCGACTGGCGGAGGCGCGCACGTGGGCGGTGCGGGTCGACGGCGCGCCGGTCGGCTGGCTCAAGTGGCACCATCAGCCGGACAAGGCCGCGCGAGAGGCGCGGGCCTACGGCGTGTGGCTGGCGGGCATGCGCGACGTGTCCGCCGAGTTTCTGGGGACATGCCCGGTGGGGAGGGGGTGGATGCTCACGCGCCACGTCCCCGGCGTGCCGCTCGACGCGATGGAGATGACCGACCCTGAGCGCCGCGGCGCGTACCGGAACCTGGGCCGGACGCTGGCGCGCCTGCACGCGGTCCGCTTCGACGGGCCGCCGGATCCGGTGCCGCTCCACGAGGCCCTGCGGGTGCGGGGGCAGGCCTGGAGCGCGCGCGCCCGGGACGCGGGCGGCTTTGTGGGCTTGGACGCCGTGGCGGCCTGCCTGGAGGCGCCCTGGCCGACCACGCTGTCGCGCGTGCCCTGTCACCGCGACGTGCAGCTGCACAACGTCATCGGCCGCCGCTCGGAGGGGAGGCTGATGACCGTGCTGATCGACTTTGGTCAGGCCAGGCCGGACGTGTGGATGGTGGACTTCGTGAAGCTGTTCCAGCTGCCGTCGGCGCTGGTGCCCGGCGCGATGGAGGCTTGCCTGGAAGGCTACGGACGCAAGATGGACGCGGTTGAGCGGCGCACCTTCGACCGGCTGCGGGTGCTGCACGGCCTCGGGACCTGGACCTGGGCGATCTCGAACGGGGACCACGGGGTCGCGCGGAGCGCCAGGCGCGTCATGTCCGACGCGCTGTCTGTGATGCGCTGACGAATTGGCGTTGCGGGCGGCCGCGTCGTCGGCCAACCTGGGGCGCATGCGATGCCTCCTCCCGCTCGGGTTCCTGATCTCCTCCGCCTGCGCGGGGCCTGCCGGTCATGGCGACACCGATCTCCCGGGCGACACCGACGACACCGACGTCGTCGTGTCGCCGACGTGCGCTTGGGGCGCGGAGCCCGCGCTGGAGTTCGCGCGCAGCGTCGCCACCGGCCGGCCGCCCGACGGCGCCGCGATCGAGTACGGCAACCCGCCCCAAGGCGGCGCGCCCTACGCGCCGTTCGAGGTGCGCCTGCACGCCGAGTTCGACACGACGCAGCGCATCGAGGTGTCGGCCAACGCGGTCGACACCACGTCGGGTGAGGAGCTGGGCACGATCGTGCAGCCGCAGGTCTTCCTGTGTGCCAACGCGGGGCCGCACGCGGGCTGGCTCTACGGAGGCGAGGTCCACGTCCGGTTCTGGGACCGCACGCTGGAGGAGCTGGAGGGCAAGGTGGTCAAGGTGACGATGTCGGTCGCGCTGCCAGACGGGGCCGAGCCGGTGCTCGCCGACAGCACGGGCGCCTTGACCTGGGTCCTGGGTCGGGATGCTGCGGCAGCCGCGGGCGCCGCGCGTGACTAGGGATCGGGCGACAGGGGAGGGCGTGATGGAGGAGAGCTCAAAGACGCTGGCGGCGATGACGCCCAAGGTGACGCGCGCTTGGTACGTCGCCTGCCTGTCGAGCGAGCTGGCGAAGGGCAAGCTGCTGGTCCGCAAGCTGCACGGCCTGCCGGTGGTGTTGTTCCGCGAGAAGGACGGCAAGGCCGCGGCGCTGCTGGACCGCTGCCCACACCGCAACGTGCCGATCTCGTGCGGATCGGTGGTCGAGGGCGCGGCCCAGTGCGGCTACCACGGCTGGCGCTTTCGAGGCGATGGCGAGTGCGTCGAGCTGCCCGGCTATGAAGGCAGCGCCGACCACGTCGCGCGTCGGGCGACCGCCTACCCGGTGCGTGAGCAGCAGGGCCTAGTCTGGTTATGGACCGAGCCTGACGTGGCGCCCGACACCGAGCCGTTCCGCATTCCAGGCGCGGACGACCCGACCTACCTCACCGTGGTACGGCCGATGCCGACGCCCGGCTCGCTGCACATGGTCATCGAGAACGCGCTCGACGTGCCGCACACGGCGTTCCTGCACGGCGGGCTGTTCCGCACCGACCGGCCGGATCGCAAGCCGATCCGCGCGGTGGTGACCCGCTACCACGACCGCGTGGAGTGCCAGTTCATCGGCGAGGCGCGGCCCAGCGGGCTGGCCGCGCGCCTGCTCGCGCCGAGCGGCGGCGAGCTCACGCACTTCGACCGCTTCTTCCTGCCGTCGATCACCCAGGTGGAGTACCGCCTGGGCGACGACGCCCACCTGCTGCTGCACGGCTGCTGCACGCCGGTCGACGACTTCGAGACGATCGTCTACGCGGTGGTGTGCATCAAGACCCGCCTGCCGCGCTGGATGGTGAAGGCGGTGGTGGAGCCGGTCGCGCTCAAGATCTTCGGCCAGGATCGCCTGATCCTGGGCATGCAGAAGGACACGCTGCACACGTTCAAGGAGGCGCGCTTTGCGTCGACCGATCTCGACGTGCTCGGGCTGCACATCCTCCGCCTGATGACGCGCGCGGCGCGCGGCGAGCCGCCCGACGTCGAGGCCGCGCCGTTCGTGCGCGAAGTGACGATGTGGGTCTGATCCGCTGGGGTGTGGTGGCGATCGCGGCGTGCGCCTGTCAGGGTGCGGCGTCGACGGATCTACCCAAGGACACCGACCGGGACGCGGTCGTCGACACCGACGTGGCGCACGACACCGACGCGCGCGTCGACACGGACTCGAGCCCGTACACGCCGGGCGGGAACGTGATGTTCGTGCTCGCCGACGATCTGGGGGTGGACGTGGTCCGCAGCTACGGCCTGCACCCGGACGCGCCGCCCACGCCCAACCTCGACGCGCTGGCGGCCCAAGGGGTGCGGTTCACCCACGCCTACGCGTTCCCGTCGTGCTCGCCGACGCGTGCGGCGATCCTCACCGGGCGGACGGCGCGGCGGACGGGGGTGGGGCGCACGGTGGAGTCGGACCTGGACGAGGTGGCCGAGCTGCCGCTGTCCGAGGTGATCCTGCCCGAGGTCTTGGCGACCGCAGGCTACGCGTCGAGCGCGGTGGGCAAGTGGCACCTGGGCACGCTCTCGTCGCCCAACGGCGCGCGCCACCCGCTGGACTCGGGCTTTGGCTGGTACGCGGGGCCGTTCAGCAACCTGGGCCGGATGGACGTGGGCGGGCTGACGGTGCCCGGCAGCTACTGGCTGTGGGAGAAGGACGACAACGGCACGATCACCACCAACCGACGCTACGTGCTGACCGACGAGATCGACGACGCGATCGCCCGCGCCCAGGCGATGCCCGAGCCCTGGTTCATGTGGGTGGCGCTCACGGCGCCGCACGCGCCCCTTCACGTGCCGCCCGAGCGCCTGACCACGCTCCGGCCCACGCTGCTGTCGTCCGACGCCCAAAAGTACCGCGCGATGGTCGAGGCGATGGACACCGAGCTGGGCCGCCTGCTGGCGTCACTGAGCCCCGAGCTGCGCGCGCGCACGACGATCGTGGTGATGGGGGACAACGGCACGCCGGACGAGGCGACCCTCCCGCCGTTTGACGCACAGGGCGCCAAGGCGTCGCTGCACGAGGGAGGCAGCCGGGTGCCGCTGATCGTGACCGGGCCCGGGCTTTCGGTGGGTGTGTCCGACGGGCTGGTGCAGGCGCTCGACCTGTTCCCAACGGTCTTGGACCTGGCGGGTGTGCCGCGTACGATGCCGCTGCTCGACGGCGTGGCGCTCGACGGCGTCAGCCTGCTGCCGGCGCTGCGCCGCCCGCGCGTGGTGCTGCACGACGACATCGTGACCGAGCAGTTCGCGCCCAACGGTCCGGGACCGTGGCTGCATGACGATCGGTCCGTCCGAGACACGCGCTGGCGGCTGATCGAGGACGGGATCGGCGACCGCTTGCTCTACGACGTGGCGGCCGCGGGGGACATCAAGGACGGCGCGGATCTGCTGACGGCCGGGCCGCTCTCGGCGGACGCGGCGGCGGCGCTCACGCGGCTGCAGGCGCGCTTGGACGGGTGGGCGGTCGACGTAGGGGCGCCGCCGGTGAACACGGGTCCGTAGACGGTCGTCAGGCTATGGGGCACGCTCGTCCCGCACGGAGCCGTGGTGCGCCAACGCAAGTCCTTCGTCGCTGTCCTGTTGGCCATCTTGATCCCCGCCGTTGTCCTCGGCTGGACGCTCCTGCAGCTGCGGCAGCCCCCGTCGCTGCACGGCTACGCGGCCGACATCGAGGCCAAGCTGGAGGGCACCGATCCGCAGGTGATCATCCTGGGCAGCTCCATGGCGCACCGCGGGATCAACCTAGATCTGCTGGCCCATGAGCTGGGCCTGCGCACCGAGCAGGTGGTGCTGCTTCAGCTCCCGCACGCGTCGGCGGCCCACTGGTACGCCATGCTGGAGAACCGGGTGTTCGCCAACGGGTACCACCCGAAGCTGGTGATCATCGCGGGCGCCATGACCACCATGCTCAACCACGACCTGCTCAAGGAGGAGGCGAACGTCGACCGCCTCATCGAGCAGATGAGCGAGAACGAGCCGGTCCTGGCCAGCAAGGTGCTGCACTTCGACAACCCGGAGGACTTCCGCGCCAACTACATGCGCGAGCGCGCCGGCGAGTGGCGCTCCGACATGCTCGACTCGTTCCGAAACGGGATCGTGACGCTGTTCTTCTCCAAGCGCAAGCGCCTAGACGACGGCGAGCGGCTGGCCGAGAAGGTCGACGAGGTGGTCTTCGCGAACGACCGCATGGACTACGGGCTGCACCGCTCGGCGAGCGACGGCCTGCATGACCCCGGCCTGTACGCCAAGGCCGCGCCCGACGAGGACTACGACCTGCGCCGCGACGCGCTGCTGCCCGACATGCAGGCGCTGGTGGACCAGAACCACGCGCGGCTGGTCTGGGTCCGCATGCCGTTCCCGCCGAGCAACCCCCACATGGACGACGTGCCCGAGGACATCGAGCAGGACGCGCTGGACTGGATGGAGGAGCTTGGATCGGGCTGGCTGGATCTGCGCGCGCTGGATCTGGACGACTCGGACTTTGAGGACATGCGCCACCTGAGCAAGCAGGGCGCGCTCAAGTTCACGGTGACGCTCGCTCGGTCGCTCAACGCGCTCGGCGCGCTGCGCGAAGACGGCGGCGTCAAGGTGGTCCAGAGCCTTCAGGGCGTGGCAGGGCCGGTTCGCGAGGGCGTGATGCCTCCGACGCCGACCGTGGAGGGGACGGGCTGCCTCCGGACCTCTCGCAGCGCGGATGTCGCGGCGCTCGCGCTTGCCCTGTCGGGCGCGCTGGGGCCCGTGCTGCCCCAGCCGATCGTGGTGAAGAGCGGCGACAAGGAGTTGTTGGCGGGCGCCGCGGACGGCACCTGCTCGGGCACCTGGGCCTGGCGCGACGGCGCTTTGGTGATCGACGCGACGAGCGCGGACGCGGCGGTGTCGGTGGCGTGGCGTACGGAGGCGGCGCCGGTGCCGGGCTCCGGTCCGATCGTGTGGGTCTGGCCGGGTACGTCGGTGCGCTACGACGTGGACCACGCGTGGGATCTGCCGCCGCGCGCCTTCCAGGTGCTGCTGCGCGCGCTGGCGATGTCCCCCGACAAGGCAGGCGCGTCCATCCAGGTGCTCGGTCAGGAGCTCAAGGTCGACGCGCACGGGTCACGCATGTACGGCGTGCTCGGGCCCAACGCGCCCGACCAGCCCTGGTCGCTGACCTTCCGGGTGCCCCCAGGGTCGCCGCCGGTGCTGCTGCATCACCTTGCCGTCGGCGCGGCCCCGGCCACGGCCACGCTGCTCGGCGCGCCTGAGACCCTGTACGGCGGCTCGGTCCGGTTCATCGGCGGTCGCGTGGAGGACACGTTCTCCACCGCCGTCTACGACGCGCCGCCCAAGTTTGGCCCCGTGGACGTCGAGCTGCGCAAGGCGCCGCAGAAGCTGGGCCAGATCGCGCTGCCTCGGCTGGCCGAGCTGGCCGACTCGCCCGACAGCGACTCGATGCGCCCCAACGACTGCTCGCCGGTGCGCGTGCTGGAGGACGGCGTGCTGTTGCCGGTCCCGCACGCGGTCTGCCAGGACGTGCTCACCAAGGGGCAGGGGCGCTACTGCCACGCGGGAGAGACGCTCTACGTGTCGTCGTCGGACGACAGCAGCCCGCTCAACAACGGCCGCAGGTACACGCTCGGGTTGGACGACACGCGCGCGTGCGCCACTTGGACCCAGCAGCGCGAGACCACGCTGCGCGGTTCCTGGTGGCTCTACCCAGGCGACGCCGCGCAGTTCGGGGTGCCCACGCGCCGCTTGGGCACCTTCCGCGAGGGCGCCAACCTGCTGGAGCTGTCGGTCATTCCGCATGTCGCTGACCCCACGGTGCCGCTCCACCTGACGCTGCTGGCCGACGGTAAGCCCGTGATGGACATGCCGTGGACTCTGAGCCCGGGCACCCGCCGCGCGCACAACGGCCGGTTCGCGATCGACCCGCCGCTGCCGGTGGGGGCCAAGGAGGTGGTCCTGCGGGTGGAGAACAAGGACGACGCGTCGTTCGTCCTGGTGTCGATGGCCACGCTGTCGGAGTCCTACGACGGCTTCGGCCCACAGGCGGCGCTGTTCGAGGCGCAGAGCGCGGGCCCGAGCACGCCGATCGCGCTCGCCAAGTTCGAGCGGAGCGGAGTGGTGCCCGCGTTCGCGCAGCCGCGCCCAGGCGAGGCGAGCGAGACGACGCCGGGCGCGTTCGAGTCGCGGCTCTTCGCGTCGTGGCCGTTCAGCAACTCCGCGCTCGACAAGCTGGGCGCGCCCCAGGTGTCGCCGCTCCAGGTGTCGGCCGACGGCGCGCCGCTCAGGCTCGTCACCGCGCCGCGCGAGCTCAACGACTGCGGTGCTTGCTTCATGCACATGGGGCAGGCGATCGTCTACACCGCCTCGGGCGGGGAGTCGGCCAACCTGACGGCCAGCCTGGACCCGAGCTTCCCGCTGGTGGTCGCGGACGGCACCGAGGCCTGGTGGCTGTTCCCAGGTCAGACCGCGTTCTTCGAGGTCGACGCGCCCAAAGGCACCTGGGACATCCGCCTCGCGGTCAACGCGGTGCACACCCAAAAGGACAAGGCTGCGGACCGGGTCAGCCTGGTGCTGGGGGGGCAGACCGCGGGCCTGGGTGGGGCCACCGGCCCCGGCGCGTTCGGGAGCATCCTGACCGGCGTGCAGGGAGGCAAGCGTCTGCGGATCGGCGTGGCCAACAACGGCACCGGCTACGTGCTGATCGACCAGCTCAGCCTGGTCGGCAAGGACGCCACGCAGGTGATCCTGCCGCGCGCGGTAGGGCAGGCGCCCTAGCGAGGGTTGGCCCCTCGACGTGGAGCTCGGCCGCGGCGCCCGCGTGCCGTGCCGCACGCGCGGACTTAGGTGTTGGTCAGCCCGTGCGTGTTCATGCGATCGCGCAGGGCGCCCTGGGTGAGCGACAGCAGGCGCGCGGTGGCGTCCAGGTCGCCCGAGGCGCGCTCCAGCGCTTGCACGATCAGCCCGCGCTCGACGACCAGCAGGTCGATGCCGCCGTCTGGGAGCACGAAGGGGCAGCCGACCGACATGCCGCCGCCGCGTGACCAGCGGATCTCCGCGGGGAGGCTCTCGGCGCGGATCACGTCGTCGGGCGACAGGATGGCGATGCGCTCGATGACGTTGCGCAGCTCGCGGACGTTGCCCGGCCAGGAGTAGCGCTGCAGCAGGTTCATCGCCTCGCCGGTGGAGCCCTGGATGCGTCGGTCGAAGCGCTGGTTGCAGCGCTTGATGAAGTGCGAGACCAGCATCGGCACGTCCTCGCGGCGCTCTCGGAGCGGCGGCAGGCGGACGGGGACGATGGCCAGGCGGAAGTACAGGTCCTCGCGGAAGCGGCCGTTGGCCACCTCGCGGCCGAGGTCGCGGTTGGTGGCGGCGAGCAGGGCGGCGTCGAACTCGATCGGCTTCACGCCGCCGACGCGACGGAACGTGCGGCTCTCAAGCGCGCGCAGCAGCTTGACCTGGGTGTCGATCGGCAGCTCGCCGATCTCGTCGAGGAAGACCACGCCGCCCTTGGCCACCTCGAACAGGCCCTTCTTGGCCTCGCGCGCGTCGGTGAACGCGCCCTTCTCGTGGCCGAACAGCTCGCTCTCGATGAGCGCGGGCGGCAGGCTGGCGCAGTCCACGTCCAGGAAGGGGCCGCGCTTGCGGGGGCCCCGGGTGTGGATCATGCGCGCGATGACGTCCTTGCCGGTGCCGCTCTCGCCCAGGATCAGCACGGTGGGGGCGTCGACCTGCTCCAGGCGCTTCACGGTGTCGAACACCGGGCGAAGCGCGCTGGACTGGCCAATGAAGTCGCCGTAGCTGACGATGGTCTCGGAGCTCGATCCGACCACCTCGCGCGCCAGGCGCTCGCTCTCCAGCACTGAGGTGACGGTGCGGGTGACCTCTTCCAGGTCGAACGGCTTGGTGAGGTACGCGCGCGCGCCCAGGCGGGTGGCGGTGACGGCGGAGTCCACGGTGCCGTCGGCGGTCAGCACGATCACGGGGATGTGGACGTCGCGCTCGCGCAGGGCCTGGAGCACGTCCAGACCGGTGACCAGCGGCATGCGCAGGTCGAGAAGCATGAGCGAAGGAGGGTCCTTGGCGACCGCCTCCAGGGCCTTCTGTCCGTCGGAGGCTTCCCGCGCGTCGTACCCCAGGCCCCGAAGGTGCTCAGCGAGCGCCCACCGGATCAGCTCCTCGTCGTCCACGATGAGGATGTGGCCGCTCTGGTACTCCCCCACGGTCCGTCTCCACTCGGTCCGCTTTGTCGCATGGTCGCGCGTCTCTGTCCAGCGACGTTGCGGTGGCACGCATCATGCTAGTGCAGGCTATCAGACCCGGCTCCTCCGGGGGCTCTGGGTCGGAGTCTCGGTGCACCCCTTCGATGAGATGAAGGCGTATGTTCGTTTTGGTCCGGAGGACGTCCGGCGGCTCGCCGATTTTTGGCCGCACGTCAGCTCTCGCGTACGTCAAATCACGGACGGGTTCTATGATCGCATCCTCGAGTTTGACGGCGCGCGCGAGGTGCTTCGGGACCCGGGCCAGGTGGTCAGGCTGAAGCGGACG
>CANJMY010000068.1 GCA_947475315.1 Pseudomonadota bacterium
GCCTTGTTGAACACCTCCACGAAGTGGTCGGCGAGCAACAGGATGTCGGCGCGGCGCTCGCGCAGGGGCGGCAGGTGGATCGGGAACACGTTGAGCCGGTAGTAAAGGTCCGGCCGGAACGTGTTCTGGGTCATCATCGTCTCAAGGTCGCGGCTGGTGGCGGCGATCACACGGACGTCGATGGGCATGGGGACGGCGCTGCCGACCCGCTCGATCTCGCGCTCTTGAAGCACCCTCAGGAGCTTGATCTGGGTCTCGGGACCCAGGTCGCCGATCTCGTCGAGGAAGATCGTGCCGCCGTTGGCGATCTCGAACCGGCCGCGCCGACGCTCGGTGGCGCCGGTGAACGAGCCGCGCTCGTGGCCGAACAGCTCGGACTCGATGATCGACGCAGGCAGGGCCGCGCAGTTCACCTTCACGAACGGGCCGCGGACACGGGGCGAGCCCTCGTGCAGCGCGTGGGCGACCAGCTCCTTGCCGGTGCCGCTCTCGCCGCGCAGGAGCACGGTGGTGCTGGACCCGGTGACCTGCTCGATGAGCGCGTAGACGTCGTTCATGCCCTTGCTGCGGCCGATCAGGTTGGCGGGCTGGTGCGGCGCGCGCTCGGGGTCGGACATGCCAGTGCGGCCCACGTGGCGCTCGACCGACGGCTCGAGGAGCGCCGCGACCACCGTCAGCACCTTCACCACGCTGGAGAGGTCAGTGACCTTGTCGCTCACGACCCACGCCGAGAGCGCGCCGTGGATGACGTCGCCGTGGCGGACCGGCACGCAGACGAACGCGCCGTCCAGGCCGCCTTCGCGGGCGCCGAGCTTGTCGGCGAAGTTGGGATCGGCGCTGACGCGCTCGACCACGACGGGCTCGCCGGTGGCGACGACGCGGCCGGTGATGCCCTCGCCGGGCGCGTAGCGGACGCGGCGGACCTCGGTGGGGGTCAGGCCGTGCGCCGCCTCGATGACCACGGAGCCGTCGGCGCGGTCGACCAGCGCGAGCGCGCCGCGAACCAGGCCCAGTCGATCGGCCAACCCGCGCAGCACCGGACCCAACAGCTCATCGAGCTCGTCGGCTGAGCGGGTGCGCTCGGCGACGGTCTGCAGAAAGGTCAGCGCTTGGGGCGGGTAGGAGTCGGTCACGTTTCTTCCCGGCCAGCGGTAGCGCGCGGACGACCACCACCGCAACCCGTCGCCGTATGCGGACCGCGGATCAACGGATCCCGCGCTCCTTTTGGATGGTCTCCCAGGCGGCGTTGATCCGCAGCATGCGCTCGTGCGCGAAGCGTTGGATCGCCTTGGACAGGTGGGCGACCTTGTCCGGGTGGTTGAGCCGCACGGCCTCGCGGTAGGCCTTCTTGGCCTCCGCGTCGGTGGCGGACGGCGACAGCTCCAGCACCTCGTAGGGGCCCTCGGTGGGCACCGGCCGACGGGGCGGCGGAGGTGCGTCGCGGCGGGGCGGCGGGTCCTGACGGGGCGGCGGCGCGTCGGTGCGGGGGGGCGGCGCGCTCCAGTCGGTGGTGTCGCCCGCGCGCGCCATCTCGCGGCGCAGGCGGATGCGCTCGAGCAGGTACTCGCGCACCTCGGCCCAGGTCTCGGCCGAGCCCGCGGCGGACGTCGCCGCGTGGTGCGCCACGATGGTGCCCAGGTGGAACAGGTAGACGCCCTGGGGCGGCTCGCCCTGGCGCACCATCGGGCCGCGCTCCGTCACCCAGTGCTGCGACCACCAGTCCATGTCGGTGACCGCGTCGCGCGACATCCAGCCCACGCTGATCTCACCGGGGAAGTAGAGCTCCAGCCGGTCGACCACCTCGCGCGGACGCCCGCCGCGCACGCCCTCGACCAGGAACACGACCGCGAACGGCCGCCGCACCACCCACCCGGGGAAGCGGGTCGGGAACACCTGTTCGATGGCCAGCATCCTACACACACCCCTGAGACGGATCCTAACCGCTCAACGCGTTCGATCTGGTGCATGATAGGCGCTCGTATTGGAGCACCCCCTGCGCGGTCCGGATCCCATGGCTTATTGGAAGGGCATGACCTGGGTGATCGTGGCGTATGTCGCCGCGTTCGCCGCGGCGGTCCTGTTTGGACACTTCACACCCGTGGCCGACCCGCTGGTGCTGGCCGTGCTGGCCGACCTCGTCGCCACCTTCGTGGTGTTCGCGTTCAGCGTCGGCTTCAACAATTCCAGCTTCTACGACGCCTACTGGAGCGTGGCGCCTGTGCCCATGGTCATTTGGTGGGCCGGGTGGGTTGGCAGCGGAAACCCCGTCCGCGCCGCGCTCGTCGTGGGCTTGATCTCGCTGTGGGCCGTGCGCCTCACGCTGAACTGGGCAACGGGCTGGGCCGGTCTCACCCATGAAGACTGGCGCTACGTGAACCTGCGCAAGCAGACGGGCGTCGCGTACTGGGCGGTCAGCCTGCTGGGCCTGCACCTGTTCCCCACGCTGATGGTGATGGCCGGCCTGTGGCCCGCCTACGTCGCCACCACCTCGCCCGCGCCGCTGGGCGTGCTGGACGGCCTGGGCCTGCTAGTCATGCTGGGCGCCGTGGTGCTGGAAGGCACGGCCGACGCGCAGCTGCGGTCGTTCCGGGCGCGCGTGCAAGACCCGCAAGCCAACATCGAAGAGGGCCTGTGGCGTTGGTCGCGCCACCCCAACTACCTGGGCGAGATGCTGTTCTGGTGGGGCCTGGCGATCTTCGCGATCGCGGTTGACCCCCAGCACCTGCCCACCATCGCCGGCGCCTGCGCGATGACGTGTATGTTCCTGTTCGTCTCCATCCCGATGATGGAGAAGCGGATGGTCGAGCGCCGCCCGGTCTACGCCAGCTACATCCAGCGCGTGCCGATGGTCGTCCCCTGGCGCACGCCCAAGCCCGCGCCGATCGCCCCCGAGCGCAAGCCGCTCGACCCGCCCGGGGCCCGCCGCGGGGTGCCGATGCAGATGCCGACCGAGCCCACGATCGACTCGCTGCGCGACGTCGAGTTCGACCCGCACACCGGGCCGTTCAAACAGTAGGCGCCTTGCGCGCACGACGCCTGAACCAGCCCAGCGACGGCAGGATCAAGCCCATCCACCCCTGGCTGCTGCCGCAGCCGGTGGGGGCCTCGGCGTCGGGGTCCGGCAGGCGCACCTTACCCGCGCCCCAGCGGGGGTCATCCGGGATGTTCTCCGGGTTCCACGCCCAGCCCTGGAGCTTGGTCGCGGCCTCTTGGGGGGTCAGGTCCGGGTAGCGCGACAGCACCAGCGCCACCGTCGCCGCCACCGCCGGCGTGGACGCCGACGTGCCGAAGAACGCGCCGCCGCCGTAGGCCTCAGTCGACAGGCCGTCGGGACCTGCGATGTCGGGCTTGGGCGTGTCCGCGCGGCCAGGCCCCCACGAGCTGAAGCCCTCGACGTCGTTGGTCAGGTAGTTGCTGGCGCGCACCGCCGCGACCGTGAACGCGAGCGGCGACGAGCCCGGGTCGGTCAGCGAGTCCTCCTTCACGCCGCCCGGGATGGACCCCGACGTGGTGAACACGTCGACTTCAAGGTTGGTGCCCTGGACGCGCATGCCCAGGATCTCCAGGTAGTACGTGCCGTCCGTGGGGATCTCCGCGCCCAGGTGCTCCACCGGCGAGCAGGAGTCGGCGGTCTTGGACTGCCGCACCGTGGCGTCGCCGTAGATGGTGCCGTCGGCGCCGACGATCCGCGCGTCCAGGTCAGACCCGCCGCAGGACCAGTGCTCGTCCCAGTTGATGTACATGCCCTTTCGGCCGGCCCCGAACTGCACGGGCAGGCGGTTGCTGCCGTCGAAGTCCAGGCGACCGTCCTGGTCGGCGTCCACGTAGGGGCCAGACCAGTGCTGCTTCTGGTAATTGCCCGACGACGCCACCAGCAGGATGTGGTGCGCGGCCATCTTGGCGACCAGGCGCTCGAACGGTCCGGTGCCGTCGTAGAACGACTCGTTGAAGAAGGACATCGACAGGCTGACGACCTGGATGTCGTGGCGGATCGCCCAGTCCACGGCCGACGCGAAGGTCGAGTAGCCCGACACGCGCACCAGGTAGAGGTCGACGTCCGGGGCGATGTCGCGCACCACGTCGGCGCAGGCGAACCCGTGGATACCGGACTCGTAGCCGTTGCGGGCCACGGTGAGGTCCATCGGCAGCTCGCAGGACGGGTGCGACCAGCAGTCGGCGGTGGTGACGTCGCCGAGCACGCCCGGGTCGAGCTCAGCGCCGTACCACTGCAGGTCGAACATCGCGACCTTCACGCCCTGGCCGCGCCACCCGCGCGCGTGCCACAGGTCGGCGTTGGTGACCGACAGGCCTGCGTCGCCGGGCCAGCCGTCCGGCACGGCCATCGTCTCCCACTGCCACGGCACGCCGACCACCGGGGGCGCTGAGAGCAGCGAGTATCGGTCCGTGCGCGCGAGGGCGCCCGGGTAGTCGGGATCCTCCACCCGCACCAAGTCGGCGGGCGGTGACTCCCAGGTCAGCGTCGGCGGAAGATCAGGATCCATGTCGGCGACCTAGCACACGGCGCGACCGCCCGCGCGTCGCGGTCCGTCCCGGGACCATGCAGGGTGGGGGGGTGGGGGTTACCCGATCCAGACTTGCACTCGCGAGGAGGTTGTCCATGGGCTTCTGGGATCGGATCAAGGGCCAGGCAGGCGCGCAGTTCCTCGATGTCATCCAGTGGCTGGAGCAAGACCAGGACACGATCGTCTGGCGCTTCCCCATCTACGACCAGGCCATCACGGACCAGTCCAAGGTCATCGTGCGCGAGGGCCAGGTGGCGGTGTTTGTGTCGGAGGGCCGCCTGTCGGAGGTGTTCGCGCCCGGCACGTACACGCTCGACACGGCGAACCAGCCGATCACGTCGTTCTTCAAGACCATCGCCTACGCGATGAACAACCCCTACAAGGGCGACATCCTGTTCGTGAGCACCAAGCAGTTCACGAACAACGGCTGGGGCACCCAGAACCCGTTCATGATGCGCGATCAGGAGTTCGGGCCGGTGCGCGTGCGCGCGTTCGGCAACTACTCGTTCCGCGTCACGGACCCGGCCGCCTTCATCCGCCAGATCGTGGGCACCGACGGCCTGTTCACCCGTGACGAGATCACCGGGCAGCTCAAGGTCAAGGTCACCACCAGCTTCATCACGGCCATCGGTGCCGCCGGCATCCCCGTGCTGGACCTGGCCGCCAACTACCAGTCCGTGGGCGACAAGGTCCGCGACGCGATGAACCCGCCGTTCGTCGAGCAGTACGGCATCTCGCTGACCGACTTCACGGTCGCGAACATCAGCGTGCCGGAAGAGGTCGAGAAGGCGCTCGACACCCGCAGCAAGATGGGCATCCTGGGCAACCTGGACGCGTACACCAAGCTCAAGGCGGCGGACGCTATCGGCGACGCGGCCAAGAACCAGGGCATCGGCGGCATGGGCGCGGGCCTGGGCGTGGGCCTGGGCGTCGGTCAGGTCATGGCGGGCGCCATGGCGGGCAGCATGGGCGCAGGCACGTTCGACCCGCAGACCGGCATGAAGCCCGCGGGCCACGCGCCGGCGCCGGCCGCCGCGCCGTCCTTCCACTACGCGGGCCCCTCCGGCCAGTCGCAGGGCACCGCCGACGAGATCGCCGCCAAGGTCGGCGTGGACCGCACCGCGCGCCACCTGGTGTGGGCGGCCGGCTGGCCCCAGTGGAAGTCGTGGGACGAGGTGCCGGAGATCGCCGGTCGCGTCCCGCCGCCCCTGGACGTGCCGCCGCCGGTGCCGTCCGGTCCGCCGCCGCTGCCCGAGTAGGCAGGACAGGCTGACGAAAGCAGCCCGGGTGGCCCGCATGGTCACCTTGGGCTACCCGACGTTCCCCTCCAGGAGAAACAAATGCGTACCTCGTTGATCGCCATGATCCTCATCGCCCCGCTCGCCATGACCGGCTGCAAGAAGAAGGCCCCGGAGCCCACCGTGGCCGCGCCTGCGCCCACCGCCACCGCGCCCGCCTTCACCTGGGGCCTCGCGCAGTACGCTGGCGGCCACGCCGCAGGTGACATCGGCAAGCTGAACTACAACGTCAACGTGAAGAACGGCACCGACAAGAGCCTGATCGTCTCCAAGTGGGACCTGGGCGTCTCCACGGACGCCGGCCGCCTGTGCGTCGTGCGCGGCGACACCCTCGAGAAGTTCAACGCCGGCGACGCCCGCGACCTGACCTGGGCCACGGACTGCGAGTACGGCAAGCTGCCGGACGCCGACTCCCTGAACATCAAGGGCACGGTGACCTACACCCTGTCCGGCGACGAGACCGTGCTGCAGATCGACACCAAGCTCGAGTACAAGCAGAACTGATCGCGCCCTGGGTGCTCGCGCGGCCGCCATGACGCAGGCCGCGCGAGCCTCATCGCGACAGGTCCAAAGCGCCCTGCGCCCGCATGAGCCTCGATCGGTCGGAAGAATTCCGAGCGGGTCGCCGCCGCGTGAGACATTATGCGACGGGAAATTCGTTCCCGAGGGGTAGGGCCAATGCGAGCGATGATGAAGGTTGCAGGCGCGATTGCCTGCATGGGTTTCTCTGCGCCGGCGTTCGCCTGCGGCGGCTGCTTCTGCACCGCGGTCCAGGCGCCGGTCGACCAGTCCGCTGAGCGGATCGTGTTCGGCGTCGACGACGTGAACCACAAGGTCGACATGCACGTGCAGGTCTTCTACGAGGGCCCGGCGGCGAGCTTCGCCTGGGTGGTCCCGGTGCCGGGCGTGCCCGACGTGGCGCTCTCGACCGACCAGATGTTCACGGCGCTCGACAGCGTGACGCAGCCCAAGTTCCTGACGAACTACCGCACCGACGGCACCTGCTCGGACGGCGGCGGCGGCTCGTCCGACACGGGCTTTCAAGGCGGCGGCGGCGGACCGGGCGGCGGCGGCGGCGGTGGCGGTGGCGGCGCGGGTGGCAGCGGCGGCTCCCCTGGCATCACCATCCTGGCGAGCGGCGAGACCGGCGCGTTCGACTGGACCGTGGTGAGCGCGGTCGACACCGACGCGCTGCTGGGCTGGCTCGCGGACCCCGACCACGACCCGTCCACCAACGACCCGTACCTGGTGCCCCCGGGCATTGGCGCGCACCTGACGCCCTACGTGGCGGGTGGGTCGAACTTCATCGCGTTCAAGCTGCAGAAGGACGCGAACGCGGGCGACCTGACGCCCGTGCGCCTGCGCTTTGATGGCACCACCGCCACCATCCCGCTGGTGCTGACGGCGATCGCCGCCAAGCCTGACCTGCGGCTGGAGGTCTACGTCCTCGGCAAGCACCGCGCGGTGCCCGACAACTACCTGCACGTCGCCATCAACGAGGCGCGCATCCCCTGGCTGAGCACGAACGTGTACTCGTGGGACACCGGCG
This sequence comes from Pseudomonadota bacterium, assembly GCA_947475315.1. Classification (GTDB taxonomy): domain Bacteria; phylum Myxococcota_A; class UBA796; order UBA796; genus CAIOSP01. Next base: position 7,371 of record CANJMY010000068.1, read on the forward strand.
GCGGCGGCCCCGGGTACGGCACCCAGGCCGAGGACGCCTACAAGGACCTGGTGACCGAGGCCGCCAACGAGGCGGGCGGTCAGGCGTTCGCCACGGACTACTTCGGCTACATCCCGACGATGGCCCCGCTGCTGAACGTGTCGGCGGGCACGCTGGCCTACCTGCAGACGCTGACGGACCCGGCCGACTACATCCCCTACCTGTTCGCGATCGGCGTGCCGTTCGACGCGGTGACGCTCAACCTGCTGCGGGAATTTGCGCCGGAACCCCAGTCCGCGATCGACGCGTTCATCGTGCCGGACACGAACTTCTATAGCTTCATCGCGCAGAACCGCGTCTACACCGCCGACATGGACTTCGACCCGGTGGCCACGACCGCGGCCCTGTTGGAGCGCGTGGTCACGCCGTCCCGCGAGGCGCAGGCCCTGCTCGACAAGTACCCGCTGGTCACGCGCCTGACGTCGTCGATGTCGGCTGAGGAGATGACGGTCGACCCGATCTTCGTCCTCAACGCAGACATGGCGACGACGCAGTCGCGCACGCACGAGGCGACGCTAGTCACCGACTGCACGGGCGGCCCGACCTACCGCAACGCGCCCCGCTACCTGGAGCTGTCGGACGGCCGCCACGTCGCCGTGCCGCCCACGTCGTGGTTCGAGCACGAGGGCGTCGACCCGGCCGACTATGTGCCGATCGAGGCCATGCCGGCCGCCGGGTCGATCAGCGACCTTGGCGCCACGGGCACCGGCGTCATGCTGGTCGACAACTCCGCCGCCATCGAGGGTGCGCTGGCCGACCACGCCGCGGCGGTCGCGGGGATCACGCCTGAGCCCGACGCCACCGACACGGACGGCGGCGGCGGCGGCGGCGGTGGCGGCGGTGGCGACACCGACAGCACCACCACGGACGACACCAAGGGCCCGCTGTGCGGCTGCGCGTCCACCGGCGGCGCGTCTGGCGCGGGGGCTGCGACCTTCCTGCTGCTCGTCGCGGCGCGGCGTCGGCGCGCCTCGACGCGCGCTTAGCGCTCATCTAGGTCGGGCCACCAGCGCCCTAGGCCAGCGGCCCGGGTGTCGCCTGCCAACACCGCGTCGGGAGCCCTGCCCGGCGCGGCGCGACGCGCTAGACGCGTCGTACTCCGGAGCCCTGCTTGACCGCACTCCTCCTCGCGCCGTGGCTGCTCTCGGCCGCCCTCGCCGCCGACACGCCCACCTGCGACGCGGTGGGTGAGGTGCCGCCGGGCTCCATGTCCGTCGCCTGGATCTCGCCCGCGGGAGCGCACGTCGGCCTGAGCGGCAAGCTGACCGTCGTGCCGTCCCGCGCGCTGCGCGCCTGGCTCGAAGACCACGGCGCCAGCCTCGCGCGGATGCTGCAGGGCATGGGCCTGCGCCGCCGTGACGACGAGCCCAAGAAGGCCTGGAAGGTCACCGTCTTCGACGTGGACGCGACCAGCCTGTGCCGCCCGATCGACGACGTGCCCGGCACCCTGGTCGGCGGCGTGCCCATCTGCGAGCACGGCGACCGCGGCGTAGTCGGCCACGACACCGGCTGCGGCTACACGCTCGACCTGGACTCCGGCGGTCACGGCCTGGACGTCTTCCAGATCGACTGGACGGACGCGGCGGCGCGCGGCTTCTGCGTGCTGCCCGCCGAGCGCTTCCTCGAGTCTCGCTAGCGACGCTCGCCGCGCAACGGCTCCGGCCGCACGCGCGAGCGGGGAGCGCCGGTCAACGCCCCCGGACGCACGCGCGAGCGGGGAGCGCCGGCCCGCCCAGCTCGGCTAGCCCTTCTGGCGCACCGGCGGCGCGTCCTTGCGCAGCGCGCGGGGCTCCGGGACGGCGCCCGCGTCCCGACGCGCCACGCGGGGCGGGCGCAGGTCGATCACGGCGACCGTGACGTGGTCCGTGCCCCCCCGCGCCACCGCCCGCTCCATGCAGGTCACGGCGGAGGCCTGCGGGTCGTCGGTGTGGGTGAGCACCTGGGCCGCGCTCGGCTCGTCGACCCAGCGCCACAGGCCGTCGGTGGCGAGCAGCACCTGGTCGCCCTCTTGGAGGACCGCGACGCCGACGTTCACGCCGGGGCACATGTGGACCGCGCTGTCGTCGCCCAGGCCCTGCGACCCGCCGACGAAGCGCTGCTCGGAGAGCTTGTCGCGGTCGTGCCCGAGGCGGGTCAGACGACCATCGCGCCACAGCCACACGCGCGCCGAGCCCACCTCGGCCCAGCCCAGGCGTGTGCCGTCCACCCACGCGACCGCCAGCGACGCGCCCATGCGCGCTTTCCGGTCGCGCGCGTGCCAGTACATGCGCGTGTGGGCGGTGGAGAGGAACTCCGCGAGCCGCCCGGGCTCGTCCGACACGCCCGCGGGCCAGATCTTGATGAGCGAGCGCACGGAAGAGGTGGCGGCGACCCGCGCGATCTCCTGGTCCTCGCCCTCGCCGTCGGCGACGACCGCGAGCACGCCTCGGCCCTCGAGCACCTCGCGCTGCTCGGCGTCGCCGTCGAGCCAGGTGGCCCGACCGTCCTTAGCCACGAGGTAGCTCTCGGCGACCGGTGCTGCGGCACCGCGCCGGGAGTCCCCGCGACAGACAACGCCGACGCGCGGCGTGATCACGAGCGGTCGAAGCGCCAGACCGTCGTGCCGATCACCAGCCTGTCTCCGGGCGACAGGGTGATCGGCGCGCCGTCCTCAGGCGCCGTCTGGAAGCGACCGCCCGCGTTCTGCACGAAGAACGACAGGAACTCGCCGCCACGCTGGTAGCTGTCCAGGTAGTCCGACAGGACGAGCGCGTCGCCGTCGAAGGTGCCGGTGACCGCGAGGCCGCCGATCTCCAGCGAGCGCGCGGTCTTGCGGGGGAACCCACGGGTGGCGAGCGCCACCGCGAGCGGCTCGGCCGTGTCGATCGCCACCAAGCGGGCGCGCGGGTCCGGCAGGGCCGAGTCCTCGATCACGCGCAGGTCGACCGTGAAGTCCTCGTCGCCCGCGTCATCGCGGCGGATGACCGAGATCACCTTGCCATCCACGCTGTCGTAGCTGGAGGCGGGCGGGTTGCCGTCGACCCGGACCTCGGACGCGTGCACGGCGTCGAGCGAGCCGCGCTTCCCACGAACCTTGAGGTGGAAGTAGGTGGCCGGCGCGAAGCTCTGGTCCTCGTCCACGCGGTTCTCGGGGATCACCAGGTCTGCGCCGGTGTGGTTGCCCGCGGTGACCGAACCGTTCACGGCCCAGCCGACCTGCACCAGACGCGCGGGGCGACCGAGCTCGAACTTGGCGTCGGCGTCGTCCACGTAGACCACCACGCCGTCGACGCGGGCCTCGGACGAGCCGGTGCGCGACGACGTCGCGGCGACGGACGGGGCAGGCGACGGAGCGGGCGCGGGCGTCGGCGCGGGCGTCGGCGCGGGCGTCGGCGCGGGCGCGGGCGCGGGCGCGGGCGTCGGCGTGAACGCCGCAGGCGGCGGCGCATCCACCGAAGCGTCCGGCTGCGTGACCGGGCGCGGGGGCGCCGCGGCCGTGGGCACGTCGAACACGGGCTCGGCCTCGAGATCCATCATGGGGATCTCGACCAGCTCGGGCTCCAGGTCAAAGCGACGCGGCGCGTCCGACGTGCGCGGAGGCGAGAGGTCCTCGTCCAGGGCGAACATGGGGTCGTCCGGGATGCTGCGCGAGCGGGCGCGCAGAATCGCCTCGGCCTTGGGATCGACGCGCGGCGGGGGCGGCGCGTCCTCGTCGTCAAAGCTCGGCGGCAGGTTGGACAGCGGAGAGGCCCCGCGGCGCGGGACCATCGAGAACGGCTCGACCACCGACAGCTCCTCCGGCTCGACCTCCTCGTACTGCTCCTCAGGCTCGACCACCGACACGGAGTCGACGAGCGAGTTGGCGCTGATCTTGGGCGCGGGGGCGGGCGCGACCGCGACGTCACCGGCGTTGGTGAAGCCGACGTGGAACAAGCAGTTGCCGACGAGCACCTCGTCGCCGGACTCCAGGCGCGTACGGTGCATGCCGTCCGCGTTCTCGGTCGGGTACAGCGGCAGGATCTCGCCATCGCGGCGGACGTAGCTGTAGCAGTGACGCGCGCGGCACTCGAAGAAGGCCGTGTCGGACGACAGGTCGATCGAGCCGTGCTCGGACGCGACCATGATCGAGTCGGTGTAGAAGCGCGCCTTGGGGATGTCGCCGGTCTTGGACTTGATGACCGCGCCTTCCACCACCTTGGGCTTCCAGACGATGTTGTCGTTGCGGGGCTGGTCCGGCAGGACCACGCGGCAGTCGCGGCTGCGGCCGATGCCGTAGTCCTTGCCCCACAGCATGTAGGTGGACGACGCCGGGCGGCGGATCTCGCCGACGTAGGGCCAGCCTTCGAGCGCGATGGAGCGGAGGTCGCGGTACTCCAGGCGCTGGTTGCCCACCTGAATGATCGCGTCGCCTTCGATCAGGCGGGAGTCACCCTTGGGGATCGACTCGCCGTCGAGTGAGACGCCGTCCGCGTTGGCGAGCAGCGACACGGTCTTCTTGCGGACCTCGAACGTGGCCGCGGGCGAGTCGACGACCGTGCCCAGCTCACCGCGGGTGCCCAGGTAGACGTCGTAGCCGAGCATGAACGCGCCGAAGTGCACACGCTGCAGCAGCGCGCCGCGCTCCTGAAGCGTGAAGATGCGCTCGTTGTGCGCCTCCGGGATGATGGTCTTGCTCTGCTTGGCGCGCAGGCTGTTGGACGCGGCGCGGTCGAGCGCGGGGGCGTCCGACGCGGTCAGGGCGCGGGGGGCGTCCGCGGGCGGGCGCGTGACGGAGCGGGCCTCGGCCACGGACTGGGGCTTGGAGACACTGGCCACGGGCGCCGCGGTCTCACCGGACGGCAGCGCGTCCGACGCGTCGAGCACCGCCAGCACCACGTACGCGAGCGGCTCGCCGTCGCGGGTGGCGATGGTCACGACCGAGGTGCCGTCCTGGTCGGTCGAGATGACCTGGTAGCGGTCCTGCAGGTCGGGGTTGATGATGTGGAAGAACTGGCCTTCGTCGTCACGCTGCAAGCGGTACAGCGCCGACTCGCGCAGGTTCGGATGCGCGAAGTTGTCGAGCCAGTGGTTGCCGAGCGTGTAGAGCACCTGGTCGTCGTACAGGCGGCCCACCTCGCGGTAGCCCTCCCAGTAGCCGGGCGCGTTGACGTGGAGCGCCACGACCGGGCGCGAGTCCGGGCCGGGCGTGCGGTACAGGTTGGGCACCAGGCCGGTGATGAACTCGCCGTCCACCATGCCGAAGTTGGTGTTGCCAATCTCGTCGGCGCCGTCGCGGGCGACCCACACGCCCAGCCGGCGCGTGGTGTGTGAGATGCCGCTGCGGTTGAGGAACTCGTCGAACGCGTCACCGAGCACGCGGGTGAGCGTGCGATCGAAGGCGCGATCTTCGGCGAAGGCGCGGTCGTAGTCGTCCTCGGACAGCACCACGAGCACGTCGGAGAAGCGCTGGCCCTCCGAGAGGACCTCGGCGATGTGCGGGCCCAGGCCCGTGCGCGCCAGCGGGTCGTCGTTCGTGAACCACAGGCGGGCCGGCGTCGCGACCACGTCGCCGTCCGTGTAGTGGCGGCGCAAGCGGAAGTTGTAGAAGGAGTTGGAGTTGTCGAGAGCGACCGCGTTGCCGGCGCCGCCGGACAGCCCGCGCATCTGCTCCGAGCCCTGGAACAGGTTGTTGATCCAGTCAAACGCCGCCATGCGCAAGTCCCTCCCAGAAGGTCGTCGGACGGGCTCGGGCCGTCTCGACGCCGATCCTTACCGCAGACACACGATCGGTGCAGCAAGGAACGTCCCGGTAGCGGCTGCGCGCGGATAGAACGCGTGGCCACCGCCTGGAGCCCTCATGGCAGACGTCCGCCCGTTCCGTGCCCTGCGCCCTCGTGATGACCTCGCCGGCGACATCATCGCGCCTCCGTACGACGTCCTGTCCGACGCCGAAGCGCGCGCTGAGGCCGTCCGTCCCGACAGCTTCATCCACATCACCCGCGCCGAGGTCGACCTGCCCCTGGGCACCGACGCGCACGGCGACGTCTGCTACGCGAAGGCCCGGGAGAACCTGGACGCGTGGCGCGCCAATGGCCGGATGATCCTGGATCAGCAGCCCACCTACTACCTCTACGGCCAGGTGATGGGGGAGCACCGCCAGGTGGGCGTGCTCGCCGCCTGCTCGGTCGACGAGTACGACCGCGGGATCATCAAGAAGCACGAGTTCACGCGCCCCGACAAGGAGGACGACCGCACCAAGCACATGGAGTGTCTGGACGCCCAGGTCGGCCTGGTGTTCCTGGCGCACCGCGCGCACGCGGGCCTCGCCGCCATCGTCGCCGACGCCACCAAGGCGCCCGCCGCGTGGCACGTCACCACCGACGACGGCGTGGAGCACAAGCTGTGGGTCTGCCCGCAGGCGCTGGTCGAGCCGATCCGCCAGGCCTTCGCCGAGCTGCCCGCGCTCTACGTCGCAGACGGCCACCACCGGTCCGCCGCCGCCAGCCGCGTGTTCGCGCACCGCCGCGACGACGCCTCGTCCACGTTCATCGTCGGCCTGTTCCCGGACAACGCGCTCCAGGTCATGGCCTACAACCGCGTGGTGCACGACCTGAACGGCCACAGTGAGGCCGAGTTCCTGCAGGCCGTCCGCCAGGACTTCCAGATCGATCCAGGCGAGCCGGTCCCCGACCAGCGCGGCGTGTTCTCCATGTACCTGGACGGCGCCTGGTACCGCCTGCGCCCCCGCCCGGGCCTGGTGGATCCGACCGACCCGGTCGCCTCGCTCGACGCGAGCATGCTGCAGGACCACCTGCTGGCCCCCATCCTGGGCATCGCCGACCCGCGCCGCTCCGACCGCATCTCGTTCGTCGGCGGCATCCGCGGGTCCGACGCCCTGAGCGCCCCGGTCGACCAGGGCCGCGCCGCCGTCGCCTTCCACCTGTTCCCCACCGGCTTGGACCAGCTCTTCTCTGTGGCCGACGCGGGCCACGTGATGCCGCCCAAGTCCACGTGGTTCGAGCCCAAGCTGCGCGAGGGCGTGGCGATCCGCGGCCTCGCCGCGATCGACAACTAGGGACGTTGCACCTCGTCCCCGGCGTACTCGGTCGCGCATTCGTGGGCATCGGGTACGCTACGCATTTGCAACCCCGCGTTCCGTCGCCTACAATGACGGTTCATCGGGGTTGTTCATGAAGTCTGTGTCGCTGTTCGGACTCCTGCCGCTCTTCGCGCTGGCCGCCTGCACGCCGGAGCCCCTCAAGGGCCTGGACACCGGTGACACCGACTCGCCGCAGGTCAACACCGACGACGGCGGCGGCACCGACGGCCTGGACACGTCCACCGACACCGCGCCCCCGCTCGAGACGGACGTGGTGCCGGTCGACACGGACAGCGGCGGCGGCGAGACCGCGGACACCGCGAACGGGACCTTCCTGCCGATCGCCGCCACGATGTACGTCGAGTTCGGCGTGAACACGAACGGCGAGATCTCGAACTTCAACGACTCGGGCTTCACCTACCCGCCGCGCTTCATCGTGCAGGCGGTCGACGTCAACGGCGTCACCTGCGTGCTCGAGTACGACCTGGACACGACGCGGTTCAACATCTGGCTGAACAACGGCACCACGCCGCCCGCCACGTTCAACAGCTGGCTCGGCACGCAGCAGCTCTACATCGGCATGGCGCTCAGCGCAGGCCTGTACGCGCCGGTCCCGCCTGCCTGCACGTTCACCCCCGCGCGCTGGGGCGCCGACCCGCACGCCACCTTCCTGGCCGGCGAGTGGGACTTTGGCGTCGACAACGGCATGCCCGCGGCCGTGCAGACGATCATCGACGCGAACGGCGGCCTCGCCACGTTCTACGGCCCGGGCTGGGACCCGACGACCGCGCTCGGCGGCTACTTCCAGGTGCCCGCGGGCTACTTCGGCACCAACCCGCTCCGGAACATGGAGGCCTACGGGTTCGCCGCCGAGGCCGACGCCAACTTGAACCTCACCATCGTGCAGACGACGGCAGGGGCGTCCTACAAGCCCGTGGTGGTCGCGAACATCTACGACGACGCCACCGGCGCCTTCCAGCCCGTGATGGTCCGCCTGTTCTCGATGTACCAGATCAACTTCTAGGCGCGTCCGCATCGCGCGCGGCGCCGTGGCGTGCCGCGCGGGCGACGCTGCCCCCGACCCACGGCGAACGCTAGCGCGATGCGACCGTGCGGTCGGCGCGCACCACGTCCACGTCGATGGTGTCGCTGACCTCGCGCAGCTTCTCTTCGAGCGCGGCGAGCGGATCCGTGCGGCCGTGCGCGGACGCGACGATCGTCGGCAGGTTGGCGATGGGCTCGGACGCCGACGCCACCACCAGGCCGTCGCCCACCGCGTGCAGACGGAAGCCGCCGTCACCCGTGGCGTAGCGCGCCTTGTCGTACACGTTGGTGCCGTCGAGCAGCACGTCGATCTGGCTGCCCTGGACGCGCAGCAGCGCCACGTAGGCCATGTCGTCCACGTCGAAGTCGAGCCACACGCCCTGACGCGCCGACACCGACGTCACCGTCAGCGGGTGGTCCACGTGCGCGTCGTCCGGACGGAGCGCGAAGTTCATCACCAGCGACGCGACCATCGACGCGACCGCGACGGCGGCCCACACACGGCGCGCCGAGGGCGGCGGCGGCAGCGCCGCGGGCAGCTCACCCACGCCGTCCAGCGTGCCCCACGGCACCGCGCGCACGGCGCTGGCGGCTTCATCCACCAGCGGGCCGAGCAGGCCGTGGCGGGACCAGCGACCGGGGCCTTCGAGCAGCGCGCCGCGCAGGTGGTCGCGCATGGGGCGGCCGAGCTCGCAGGCCAGATCGATCACCCGACGGGCGTCGTCTTCGCTGCGCAGGTCGACCAGCAACAGGTCGTCGCCCACCGGGAAGCGCGCAACCGTCAGCTCCTTGGCGAGCGCGGCCCGGTGGCGTTTGCCGTCCGGGTGGAAGTGCAGCGCCAGCACCCGAACGCGGTCGATCGGGCGCGCGGTGCCTTCTGGCGACACCAAGTCCTGGCGGCGGAGCGTCTGGGTGCGCACCAGGTGGTGGGCGCGCGCGCTGCGGGGGCAGGCGGCCAGGTGGTCCGGGTGGAGGCCGTCCACGACCTCCAGCAGCTCCGGGCCCTTGTCCGGCGCCATGGTGGCCAGACGGTGGAGCAGCGCGTCCACGCGGGCGTCCGGCCAGCCATCCAGCGACACCTCGTCGGCGGCGGCCACGCGGCGGAGCACCTCGCGCAGGCCCTCGCGCGCCGCCTCGACCGCCAGAGGGTCTTCACCCAGGCGCTTGGCGACGGCCTCCAGCGAGTGGCCGTCGGCGTGGTGCATGCGGAGCACAAACGCGGCGTTGCGCGACAGGCCGCGGTGCAGGCGGGCGCGCCAGCGCGGAGACAGCGGGATCTCGCGGTCGTCGGCGAACGGGTCGGCCCAGCCGCGACCGCGCGCGCGCGCCACGAACATGGCGGTCAGCGGCTCGGCCAGGTCCTCCGCCTCGCGGATGGAGATCGACGGGTCCAGGTGGTGGAGCACGTGCTCGCGCGCGTCGCGCAGCACCTCAGGCTTCACCGCGACGCCGTGCGTGGTCAGCGTCCAGGCCACGCGCACCGTCAGCGCGCCCCAACCACGACCGGCCACGTCGGTGTCATCCTCCGGCGCCAACGGCGCGGCGGACACAGGCGACAGCGGATCCCACCCTGAGGTGGGCGATTCGATGGGGTCGCGGGGGGTCATGGTGGCGGGGGCGCGGGGAGTGGATCCACCGCAGCGGAGCGTCAGGATCCTAGCACGGGTCCGGCGCGGCGTCGCACAACATCGTCGCAGGGATCGACGTTGGGGCGGACTACTTCGTCATCTCGTCGGTGCCCGACGCGTCGTGGTCGTTGGTCCACGCCACCTGCGCGGTGTCGCCCGCGATCGACGTGACCTCGTAGGTGACCACGTATTCGGTCGACGGGACGAAGTACGTGAACATGAAGTGGCCGTTGCGGATCCCCTGCTGGCGCAGGACAAACTTCTCGCCGTCACCGTCGACGATCTTGGTGACGGAGATCTTGCCCTTCGA
>CANJMY010000069.1 GCA_947475315.1 Pseudomonadota bacterium
CTGGAGCTTGGCCTTGAAGTCGCGCAGCTTGATGTTGGAGTTGCGGTACAGGCGGTACTGGCCCTTGGTCAGGCCGGCGCGCTCCCACGGCGTCATGCCGCCGCGCTCCTGCATGTCGGACAGGTCGCGCGAGGTGACGTGGCCCGACTCGCGGGGAGCGGGGCTGGAGTCCTCCTCGAGGTCCTCTTCGCTGGAGCGGTCGCGGGCCGCGCCGCGGTCGCGCTCGCCGTCGACGTAGGCGTCCACGCCGACGTCGCCGCGCTGGTCGTCCTGCTGGAACTCGTTGCCGCTGGAGAAGTCGCGCGACATCTGCTCGCGCTTGGCGGCCTCGGCGGCCTGGGCGCGGGCGGCTTCCGGGTCGTCGCGCAGGTCCAGGTCCTTGACGTTGTCGTTGACCAGGGCGTCCATGGTCTTGATGACGCCTTCCTGGAACTCGGCGTCGTTGCTGCCGTCCAGCACCACGTCGAACTCGAGCTTGAGCTTGGCCTCACCGACGCGGATGAACGACAGGAAGACCTGGTAGCCGCCCTCGACCGCGGTCACCTTGCCGCCGATGGTCCAGTCCGTCTGGGCGCGACCGCCGACCACGAACACACACCCGATGTACTGACCCTGGGGGCAGCTGCGCAGGTAGATGTCCGCCGAGTAGTCCGTGAACGGCGGCACCTCGTCCATCTTCACGACGACGTAGCCCTGGGCGAGCGCGTCCTCCACCAAGTGGCGGACACGCTCCGCCTCGGTGTCGAGGAAGGGCTGGCTGGCCTCAAACGTGGCGACCAGGACGGAATTCAGGTCGAAGCTCATCCCGCCCGACGCGGGCTCGGTGGGCTCAGCCCCGGGTTGGTCCGACAAGTCATCCTGCGCGTTCGCCGCCTGGGTCACGAACAGGAGCCCCGCGACCAGCAACGACCACGCACGCACGGCACGAATCAAGGCGATCATGAATTGGCGCTCCGGTCCCCACGACCCACCGCCGTACGCCGCGGCGCGCGGCGCGTCGGCGCCTCGGGCCCGCTCGGCGTCAGGATGGCGACGGTCTCGACGTGGGGGGTGTTCGGGAACATGTCGTAGATCTCGAGGGGGGCCACCTGCATGCCTGCGGCCTGGAAGGCGGCCAGATCCCGGGCGAGGGCCCGAGGGTTGCAGGAAATATAGGCGACTCGACGCGGCTTGAGTGCAAGGATTCCCTCAATCACGCCGGGCTCAAGCCCCCGCCGCGCCGGATTGACCGTGACCAACGGGCCGATCTCGGCGTAGCGCCGGACAAGCGCGGGCAGGGCCTCCTCGACCTTGGACGCGATGAACTCGGCGCGCACGCCGTTTCGACGCGCGCCCTCGCGGGCCGCCTCGACCGCGCCGACCACCTCTTCCACGCCCACCACGTGCGGCGAGACCTTGGCCGCGGCCAGCGCGAGGCCGCCCACACCACAGTACAGGTCGATCAGCGGCACCTGGCTGTCGAGCCGCAGGCGCGTGAGCGTCTCGCGGTAGAGGATCTCGGCCATGCCGGGGTTGGTCTGGAAGAAGTCGCCCACGCCGACGCGGTAGACCACGTCGTTGAGCGTCTCGTCCACGTAGCTGCGGCCGTCGAGCATCTGGTAGGGGATGGCGCCTTCGGCGTCCCGCATGAACATCGCGTTCCCGATGTCGTCGTTGTAGTGCAGCGCCACGCCCACCACCTCGGACACGTCGCGCATGACGGCCGTGGCCAGATCCTGGAGCGAGCGGTGCCGCTGGCCGGCGATCACGGTCAGGAGGACCTCGCCGCTGGCCCGGCTGGACCGGAGCACGAACGAGCGGAGCACGCCCCGGTCGGACTCGGAGTCATAGGGCGGGATGCGCATGTCGATCACGTGGTGCGCGAGCGAGTTCATCACCTTGCGGAGCACGGGTGCGGCGACCGGGCACTCCGGGATGGGCACGATGCTGCGCGAGTGACGGCCCCAGGCGCCGATCCGCAGGCGGCCCAGATCCGACCAGCCGACGCCCAGCTTGACCACATGGCGGTAGCCGCGCGGGCCGTCCGGCGACGGCACCAGCTGGCCGACCTGCACGCCCTCGACGTGCTCCTCGGCCAAGGCGTCCAGCACCAGCTGACGACGCGCCACGGCCTGGCCCTCGTCGTTCATGTGCATGAACGGGCAGCCGCCGCACACGTGGTAGCGGTCGCACGGCGCCTTCACCCGGTAGGGCGACGGCGTGGTGGAGTCCTTGAACACGGCGTAGTCGCTGTGCTGGCCTACCTCGACGATGCGCGCCAGCGCGCTCTCGCCCACGATCCCCGACCACATGCGCAGAGAGCGCCCGCGGACGGACACCTCCGCCTCGCCGCGCGGTGACCAGCTCCGCGGGGTGATGACGATGTCCCGGCTCATGGCGTCCTCCGCCGACGTTCGGCATGCGACGTCGTAGGTCCCGCCACACACGGTCGCGCGCGCGGCGGTTGCCCATAGCGCACACGGCCGATCCACGCCCGCCGTGGGCTGCTAAGGCCCGCCCGGACGCACCGTTGAAAGGTCATCACGAACATTCTTGATGCGGCGGGATCGGTGCGCTACCCTGCACTTGCCCCTGCTGCGTCACGCGCCCGCGCGACGCGCACCCGCCCCTGCCGCCCCTCCCCAAAACGCCCTCCGCCCCTCCCGGTGCCGCCATGCGCGATCCCCAGTCCGACGAGTCCGCCCCGCGGCCCGTGACGTCCCTGACGTCCGACGGTTCGATGATCAAGACGCTGATCAAGCTCAGCGAGACCAGCAACCTCGACGTCAGCTCCGAGCTGTACAATGAGGCGTTGGACCTGGCGAACATCTCCGACCACGTCGGCGCGCGTCGGCACCTCCAGGTGCTGCTCGGCCTGTACCCTTCGGACGGCGACGCCCACCTGCTCCTGGCCCGCGTCCACACGGCGTCCGCGGAGTGGCGCCTGGCCATGATGGACATCCATGCGGCCGCGGCGTCGGGCACGGTCGTCCCTGAGCAGCTCAAGGCGACCGTCGAGCGCGCCGTCCAGGCGGAATCCTCCTGGCACGAGAACCACTCCGCCAGGGAGGACCGCGAGAACGGCGAGCTCAAGAAGCTCCGCAGCGAGCTGCGTCGTCTCCGCTCCGAGAACACGCTGCTCAGCAGCAACGCGCGCGTCACCGAGAAGGAGTCGGCCCGCTGGGCGTGGGTCGCCGCCGGCACCAGCATCGTCGCCAGCCTGTTCATCGTCGGTCGCCTGCTGATCGGCGGCGCGGACGCGCAGCCCACCCCGGTCCCCACGGCTCCGGCCGCCGCGGTCGGCGGCTCAGAGGCCAGCGTGGTCGCAGCGCCCGAGGCGCCCGCCGCCGCCAAGCCCGCCGGGTCGCTCGGCAGCATCCGCAACCAGGACCTGGCCAAGGTCGCCAACGACGCGCTCGCCGCGGCGGGCGCGGCCGACGGCCTCAAGGTCGTCGTGCGCGGCACCAGCGCCACCATCACCGGCAGCGCCAAGAACAACAAGCAGCTCCAGACCGCGCTCCGCGCCGTCCAGGGCACGGCCGGCGTGGACAAGGTCAGCGCGGACAGCGTGATGAACCTGGCCATGCGCGACGGCGCCACGCACGTGGTCGCGTCGGGCGACACGCTCTCCAAGATCGCGGTCGAGTACTACGGCTCCGCCGCGCTCCACGACAAGATCCTGGCCGCCAACCCCGAGCTTGGCCCCAAGGGCAACCTGCACGTCGGCGGCAGCATCCGCATCCCGCCCGTCGACCAGCCCTAGTCAGGCGCTGGCGCGTCTCCCCCCGGCGGCGCGCCGGGTGGAGGCCGCATGTCCGACCTCCGCGACCTGCTCCGCGCCCGCTTCGGCGGGCTGCCTACGGCCTTCTGGGCGCTCGCGTTCGGCATGCTGCTGAACCGGTCGGGCGCCTTCCTCCAGCCGCTGCTGACCTACTACCTGACCGGGCCGCTCGGGATGTCGCTCGCCGAGGCGGCGCGGGTGGTGTCGGTGTGGGGCGTGGGCGCCGTGCTGGGCGCGTTGATCGGCGGGGCGCTGACCGATCGCTTCGGGCGAAAGCGCACGATCTTGATGTCGTCCGTGGGCGCGACCTGCGCGCTGCTCGCGTTCGGGCAGGCGCGGACGGGCTTGGCGGTCGGCGCGCTCGCGTTCCTGCTGGCGGCGCTCCAGGACCTGCAGCGCCCCGCCGTGTTCGCCATGGTGGCCGACGTGGTCCCGCCGCTCGACCGCGCGCGGGCCTACGCGCTGCTCTACGTGGCGGTGAACCTGGCGTTCTCGATGGCGCCGGTGGTGGGCGGACAGCTCGCCCGCATCGGCTACGACGTGCTGATCCACGTGAGCGCCGGGATCCTGGTCGCCTACACCCTGTTCGTCGCGGTGGCCCTGCGGGAGACCAAGCCCGAGGCCCGCGACGACGACGCGCCCTCCGCCGGCTTTCGGACCGCCCTGGCCGACGGCGTCTACGTGCGCTTCCTGGGCCTGGTGACGGTGTCGGCGCTGCTCGCGTTCCAGGGCATGGTGCCGCTGGCCGCGTGGATGAAGTCACAGGGGCATGACGCCGCCGCGTACGGTGGGGTGCTGGCGCTCAACGGCGCGCTCATCGTGCTGATCCAGCCCTGGATCGCCGACCGCGTCGGCCGACTCGACCCCGCCCGCGCCTACGCCACCGCCATCCTGCTGCAAGGCGTCGGCTTCGCGATGCACGGGCTCGGGACCACGCTGGCCTGGCACGCCACCGCCCTGTGTGTGTGGACCGCCGGCGAGATCCTCGCCACCCCCATCAACTCCGCCGTCGTCGCCGAGCTGGCCCCCGCGCACGCCCGCGGTCGCTACCAGGGGATGATGGTGATGTCCTGGGCCGTGGCGGGCGGGACCGCCCCGATCGTCGGCGCGCTGGTCATGTCCAACCTGCGCGGCGAGGTGCTGTGGGCCGGGTGCCTGGCGGTGGGCCTGCTCGGCGCAGGGGGCATGTTGGCGCTAGGCCCGTCGCTGCGGACGCGGATCCGCGAAGCGCGGAGCGCGGGCGCGGCCCCTGCGCTTTCATCCGGGTGATCGCCGCGACGACCCAGGTCGTCTTCCACGGGGACGCATCATCGCCTGCAAGTCGTGACGAATCCGCGACGCGCCGGGTCACCCACCCGCGGTAGCGTACGCGCATGCAACACCTCCCCGCCCTGCTCCTCGTCCTCGCCGCGTGCACGCCCGACCCGGGCACACCTGACGACACCGACGTCCCCACGATCTTCGACGACGTGATGCCCGCCCTGCGCGGCGCCGGCGGTCCGACGACCACCTTCACAGACGAGCAGCTCCTGGTGAACTGCGCGCCGCTGGATGCCGGGACGACCGACACCTTCAAGCACCACAACGAGGTGATGCCCTACCGAGGCCACCTCGTGATGCCGTGGGCGCCCGAGTGGGGCCGCGGGGGCCTGACCTTCTTCGACATGCACGATCCCTGCAACCCGACGGTCGTCGGCGAGGGCCTCGCCGTGACCATGCGCGAGACGCACGCGATCGGCTTCATGCACCTGCCCGAGGGTGAGCCGCACGCGGGTGACTGGGCCGTCACCAACATGGACGGCTACGTCAATGAGTCCGGCATCCAGTTCTGGGACATCTCGGACGTCGCGGCGCCCGTGGCGGTGACCGACCTGCCGCTCCCCGGCGTGCGCTACCCGGACAGCTACACCAAGATCTCGCTCTCCGTGTACTGGCAGTACCCGTGGGTCTACGTCGCCGCGGCCGACAATGGCGTGTTCGTGGTGGACGCGACCGATCCGACGGCGCCTGTGGTCGTCGGCCACTACCTGTTCCCGGACGGGCTGCGCGCCGGCGGCGTGTTCGCGATGGGCGACACTTTGCTGGTGTCGAGCGCTGAGGGCGAGCAGGCGGGCATCCTCGACGTGACCGACCCCACCACGCCGATGCTCTTGGGCAGCCCGTTCGGGGTGGTGAACCGGGACGGCGAGCTGCGCGAGGCCTACCACGCGAACCGCGTCGGCCCGTGGGCCCTGTTCGCCCGCAAGGAGGGCGGCGGCGGTCCGATCGTGATGGACATCTCCGACCCGCTCGCGCCGACCTTCGTCAGCGACCTGCCGTTGGTCGGGAACGGCGGCTACGTCTACTACGACGAGGGCTTCCTCTTCACCGGCGACAGCGACATCGCCCACGTCATCGACGCGCGCGACATCACCAACCTGGTGGAGGTCGGCACCGCCGATCTGCCGGGCGATCTCGACACCTTCACGCCCTACGGGAACGTGGCCATCCTGTCGGTCGACGAGCCCGACTACACGCAGCCGGAGGTGCACGGCAGCATGGTTGTGCCGTGGACCAAGGACCCGGACGTCAAAGGCCCATCGGTGCTGCACACCGAGCCGCACGACGGCCAGACCGGTGTCAGCACCAGCGGCAAGCTCGGCATTGGCTTCGATGAATTCGTAGAGCCGACGAGCGCGACCATGGGCACGCTCACCCTGCGCGCCGAGGACGGCACGGAGATCGCCGGCTGGACCACTGCGCAGGAGGCGATCGCGTCCTACGTAACCAAGGAGCCGCTGGCGCCTGGAACGACCTACACGCTGCAGGTCGTCGCAGGCGGCGTCGCGGACATCAACGGCAACACGGTCTCCGAGACTGTCTCCGTCACCTTCACCACGGCCGAGTGATGCGACACGCGCTGATCTCGGTGCTCGCGATCTCAGGGTGTGTCGGCACGACCGACGTGTGCGACACGGACTGCCCGGACACGGACGACGGCGTCGCGAGCGTCGCACCCACCGCCGAGGCGGGCGCCGACCTGGAGGTGCCGGTCGGCGTGTCGCTTGAGCTCACCAGCACGGTCACCGGCGGCGACGCCACCTGGGATCTGGGCGACGGCGCCAAGGAGACGGGTGCGGCGATCACCCACGCGTGGTCCACACCCGGGAACTACGTGGTGGTGCTGACGGTGGTCTCGCCCGGAGGGCGCCGCGCCTCCGACACGACCCGCGTGACCGTGTACAGACCCGCCGCGCCCGTGCCGCCGGTCGCGTCGTCCACGATCGCGGTCGACGCCGTGCATCAGCGGGTGTGGGTCGTCCTGCCCGAGACCGCGGAGGCCGCCGTGATCGACCTCGTCGATCAACACGTGGACCACGTCACCACCTGCGAGCACCCGCGCACCGTCGCGGTGGATGGGGACCGGGTCGCGATCGCCTGCGAGTCCGATGCCGTGGCGGTGTTCGACGCGGCGACGTTCGAGCGCGTTGGCCTCGTCGCGCTGGATCGAGGGTCACGCCCGTATGGCGTCGTGGGTCAGGACGGCGCGTGGTTCGTGAGCGCGCAAGGCACCGGCGCGCTGTTGACCATGGACGAGCACGCCGTGGTGGACTCTGCGCCGCTCGGCGCGGACGCGCGCGCGCTCGTGGTGGGCGCAGACGGCGCGGCGTACGCCAGCCGGTTCCGCTCCACCGACGACCACGGCGAGGTGCTCACGATCGGCGCGCCGATCGCCCTCGACGTGGACCCGGGCCCCGACTCCGACACGACCCAGCGCGGCGTGCCCACCTCACTGCACGCCATGGTCGCGAGCCCGGACGGCGGGACGCTCTACATCGGCGCCACCCTCGCCAACACCGCCCGCGGCGCGTTCCGCGACGGCGAGGCGCTGACCTTCGAGACCGCGGTGCGCGCTACGCTGCGCGTGATTGACCTCGCCTCCGGACTGGAGGACTTCGACGCGCGCAAGCAGTTCGACAACCACGGCCAGGTGACGGCGCTCGCGCTCGCGCCTCGCGGGAACTGGCTGTACGTCGGCCACGGCGCCACGCAGACCATCGCGCGCGTGGACGCCTACACGCTGCGCTCCGCCGCCACCATCCTCGACGCAGGTCACGGGCTCAGCGGTCTCGCGGTGACGCCGGACGGACGCACGCTGCTCGTGCACGCGTGGCTCGATCGGGAGCTACGCGCCTACGACATCTCCGACCCGTCGGTGCCGTCGCCGCCCTTGCTCTGGACGGCGCCGACCGTGTCCGCAGAGCCGCTCCCGGCGAACGTGCTCGCAGGCAAGAAGCTGTTCTATGACGCCTACGACCCGCGGATGGCCCGCGACGGCTACGCGACATGCGCGGTGTGCCACCCCGACGGCCGCGACGACGGCATCACCTGGGACTTCACCAGCCGCGGCGAGGGCCTGCGCAACACGATCAGCCTGGAGGGGCGCGGCGGCACCGCCATGGGCCCCGTGCACTGGACCGGCAACTTCGACGAGATCCAGGACTTCGAGAACGACATCCGCAACGGGCAGGGCGGGCACGGCCTGCTGACCGACGCGCAGTTCGCCGACACCTCGGACACGCTCGGCGCCGCCAAGGCCGGCCTGAACGAAGACCTGGACGCGCTCGCGGCGTACGTCGACAGCCTGACGACCACGCCCCCCTCGCCGTTCGCCGCGCCCGCCGACGGCGCCGCGCGCTTCGCCGCCAAGGGCTGCGCCACCTGCCACAGCGGCGAGGCCTACACGGACAGCGCGCTCGACGTGCGCCACGACATCGGCACCATCGACACCGCGGCGGGGCAGCGCCTGCACGGCGCGCTCGACGGGTTCGACACACCCACCCTGCTCGGCGCGTGGGCCACGGGCCCCTACCTGCACGACGGCTCTGCGCTCACCGTGGAGGAGGCGATCACCCGCCACACGCAGAGCGACATCGCGATCTCCGCTGAGGACATCGAGGTGATCGCCGGGTTCGTGCGGTCGCTCTGAACAGGGGGGGCCGTCGGGCCCCTCCACGCTTCAGGTAGGCCCTACGGGTTGATCTCCAGCAGCTCCACGTCGAACACCAGGTTGCCCGAGCCGTTGCCGTACCCGAGCGTCGGCGGCACCCACAGCCGCACCTTCTCGCCGGTCACCATCTGCGTGACGCCCTCGCTGAAGCCGGGCACCACCGCGTTGAGCGGGAACACGTCCGGCGCGCCGCGGACCACGGAGCTGTCGACCAGGCGGCCGTCCGACGTCCACATCGAGTAGCTGACCTTCACGCGGTCGGTGGCGACGGGGTGCACGGCGCCGGTGCCCTCGGTCAGCACGCGCAGCGCCAGGCCCGACGGCAGGTGCGTGGCGGAGGGCGGCGGCGCGGCCACGTCCCACGGGGTGGGCGGCGGCGGGACCGGCTCCACGAAGGAGATCAGCGTCACGTCGAACACGAGCAGGCCGCCCGGGGCGCCTTGGGCGCCACGGTAGGCGAGCGCCGCCGGGATCCACAGCCGCGCTGAGTCGCCCACCGACATCAGCTGGATGCCTTGGGTCCAGCCCTCGATCACGCCGTCGAGCGGCAGGTCGGTGGCGCCGCGGCCCTGCGACGTGTCGAACATCCGGCCGTCCTGCGTCCAGCCCGTGTAGTCCACCTTCACCGTAGCCTTGGCCGTCGGGTGGATGGTGCCAGTGCCGTGGCTCAGGAAGCGGATCACGAGCCCGCTGTTGAGGTGCACCGCGTCCGACGGCGGCTGCCGGAGGTCGGGCGGAGGCGGGACCATGCCCGGCTCCACCGCGACCGGCGTGGCCGGATCGACCGTGTTCACCGGGGGCTTGGGCTTGGCCGCGCACGACACCACCACCAGCGACAGACACCCAATCCGCGCGAGCCTCATTTCAGCGTCCCCTCTTTGCGCGCCTTGTGCAGGCGCTCGAGCGAGGCCTTGGCGTTGTCGTCGCCGAGCTTGGCCGACGCCGTCCATTCGACCTCGGCCTCGTCGTAACGCTTGAGCTGAAACAGCACCTCGCCCATGCGCCACTGCGTCGCCGACCGCTGGTAGGTCTCCAGGTCCGGCGAGGCCAGGTAGGTCTTGAAGTAGGTCAGCGCCTCCTCCAAGCGACCGAGCCGGTGCAGCGCGATCCCGCGGTAGTAGATCACCCGGCGGTTGGTCGGGTCGATCGCCAGCACGCGGTCGAACGCGGTCAGGGCGTCCGGGTACTTGCGCGCGTACAGGAACGTGGTGCCCAGCAGCATCTGGTTGATCACGTTGTCCGGGTAGAGCTTGGCGTTCTCCTGCAGGAGCGCCGCCGCGTCCATGTACTTGCCGCCGTCCAGGTAGCTGTAGGCGAGCGACAGGCGCGCGGGCGCCGTCAGGAACACACCCTTGTCGATCACCGTCTGCATCTGGGTGATCCCCTCGGCGCGCTTGTCGCCAAAGTCGGGGAGCGCCTTGTTGTGCAGCGTGATCGCCGTGCGCCAGTAGTTGTAGAGGCCGTCAGCCAGCGCGAGGTCGACGAAGTTCGGCGCGGACCGCCGCGTCGCCTCGATGTTGTCCACCGCCTCGAACGCGAGCGTCAGCGCGGGCAAGTAGTGATCCTGACGCGCCGCGTGGATGGCCTCAATGCCCGCCACCACGCCCAACATCAGGTGCTCCCAGGCGTCGTTGCCGGGCTTGGCGAGCGCGTCGCCCAACCGCTTGCGCGCGAGCGCGGACGACGCGGTGTAGCTGGCGTCGTAGCGGAAGTCGTAGTTCTCAAACATCATCGACTGCCACATGAGCGAGTCGCTGACCGCCATGACGCCGGTGTCCGGGTAGGCCGCCTCCAGCTCCCCGAACAGCGTGCGCATGTCGCGGTAGTGGCGGTGGTACAGCATGTCCAGGCCGTCGCGGACGTGGCCGACGAACGCGCGCGACATGCCCATCTGCGCCGCACCCCGGTACACCACCAGCGGGTACTGAAGGTTGGGTGTGTCCGGAGGCGGGACGAAGCGCTCGCGGTCGGTGCCCACAGGCGAGAGCGGGCCTTTCTCCAGCACAAACTTGGGCTCGGCCGCCACCGCAGAGGACAGCGCGCCGACCACCAGGAGCGCCCCGATCAAGCGCCGCCTCCCCAAGTCCGTTGCGTCATCCCGCGTCCTCCGCCCGACAAACTGCCTTGTCTCGGTTCCCCGCGCCATTCCCGTGCAGCACCTCCAACCCGTTGTGACGGGTCTGGATTCCCGCCCGGGTTACGCGGGCCCCCCAATCCCCCCCGTTGAAGAGGCACATCCAATGAGGTTCTCTGTCGTGACCCTGGCGCTCTCCGGCTTCCTGGCGGCGTCGTGCCAGCACACCGCCACGCCCGCCCCCGCCCCCGTCGCCGCCGTCGTGGAGGCGCCCGTGCGCGTGAACCCGCTGACCGTGCCCAGCACGCTCCAGTTCCAGTACCCGCCCTTCGACCAGATCACCGACGCCGACTACCGCCCCGGCTTCGAGGCCGGCATGGCCGCGCAGCGCGCCGAGGTCGACGCGATCGCGGGGAACACCGAGCCGCCCACGTTCGACAACACCATCGTCGCGCTCGAGCGCACGGGTGCCTTGCTCAACCGCGTGGCCAACGCGTTCTTCAACCTGAACTCGTCGAACACCAACGACGCGCTGCAGGCGCTTGAGGCGGAGATCGCGCCCAAGCTGTCCGCGCACATGGACGCCATCTCGCTCGACAGCGCGCTGTTCGCGCGCATCGACACGCTCCACAAGCAGCAGGCTACCCTGGGCCTGGACGCCGAGTCCGCCCAGCTGCTGGCGCGCTACCACAAGCAGTTCGTGCGCGCGGGCGCGGGCCTGAATGACGCCGACAAGGCCACGCTCGCCAAGATCAACGAGGACATCTCGTCCCTGCAGACCGCGTTCGGCCAGAACGTGCGCGCCGCCATGAAGAACGGCGGCGTGGTCGTCGACTCCGCGGCTGAGCTCGCCGGCTTCTCCGACGAGCAGATCTCCGCCGCCGCCGAGGCCGCCAAGGAGCGCGGGCTCGAGGGCAAGTGGGTGATCACGCTGCAGAACACCACCATCCAGCCGGCGTTGGGCCAGCTCACCAACCGCGCGCTGCGCGAGCGCGTGTTTCGCGCGTCGTCGGACCGCGCCAACGGCGGCGAGGGCGACAACACCGCGCTCATCGCCAAGCTCGTCACCTTGCGCTCGCAGAAGGCAGCGCTCCTCGGCTACGCCAACTTCGCCGCCTACGCGCTCGAGGACGGCACCGCGTCCACGCCCGACAACGTGAACAAGATCCTCGCGCAGCTGGGCCCCGCCGCCCTCGCCAAGGCCAAGGTCGAGGCCGCCGACATCCAGCGCGTGATCGACCAGGAGGCCAAGGCCTCCAAGACCCCCAAGTTCACGCTTGAGCCGTGGGACTGGGCGTTCTACCAGGAGAAGGTCCGCAAGGCGCGCTACGACTTCGACGAGAGCCAGGTCAAGCCCTACTTCGAGCTCGACCACGTGCTGCAGGACGGCGTGTTCTTCGCCGCCACGCAGCTGTACGGCATCACGTTCACCGAGCGCAAGGACCTGCCGGTCTACAACCCCGACGTGCGCGTGTTTGAGGTGAAGGAGGCCGACGGCACGTCGTTCGGCATCATCCTCCTCGACTTCTTCCAGCGCGACAACAAGCAGGGCGGCGCGTGGATGAACGCCTACGTCGGCCAGACCCGCCTGCTCGGCCAGAACCCGGTCATCGTGAACAACCTCAACGTCCCCAAGCCCGCCGCCGGTCAGCCCGTGCTGCTCAGCTTCGACGACGTGACCACGATGTTCCACGAGTTCGGCCACGGCCTGCACGGCCTGTTCTCCAACTGCAACTACCCCCTGCTCGCAGGCACCGCGACGCCGCCCGACTTCGTCGAGTACCCGTCGCAGTTCAACGAGATGTGGGCGCGTGAACCCGCGGTCCTGGCCAACTACGCCAAGCACTTCCAGACCGGCGAGGCCATGCCCAAGGCCCTGTTCGACAAGGTGATCGCCGCGTCCACGTTCGACGGCGGCTACGCCGCGCTCGAGTACCTGGAGGCCGCCAAGATCGACCAGGCGTGGCACCAGCTCCCCGCCGACAAGATCGCCGCCGCCACCGCCGACGTCGCCGCGTTCGAGGCCGCGGCGCTCAAGGAGGCGGGGATGGCGTTCGCGCCCGTGCCGCCGCGCTACCACTCGCCGTACTTCGCGCACGTCTTCGCTGGCGGCTACGAGTCCGGCTACTACGCCTACATCTGGAGCGAGGTCCTCGCGCGCGACTCCGGCGCTTGGTTCCACGCGCACGGCGGCCTGACGCGCACCGCGGGCGACAAGTTCCGCGCCGACATCCTGTCGCGCGGCCGCACGCAGGAGCCGAGCGTCCTGTTCGCGAACTTCTACGGCGGCGAGCCGCAGGTGGCGCCGCTGCTTGAGTACCGCGGGCTGAACACGAGCAAGCCGAAGTAGGTCGGTGGCCACGCCCGCGCGCATGGGTACGCGCGGGCGCGTCGCCTAGACGACCTCGAACTCAGCCTCGGCCGCGATGTAGGGCACGTAGCGGAAGTCGCGGATGGACAACACGCCGCCGTCGCAGAAGTCCAGGAGGATGAAGTAGGCGGGCGAGGTGGCGTCACCGACGAAGGCCGCGAACACTTGGCGCCCATCAAGCTTCACCACGCGCAGCGTCACACGCTCCTGCTCGTAGCGATGGAAGTACATGCCGACCTGCGGACCGCGCCGCTGCGACTTGGACACCAGGTCCAGCTGGCAGTCGTCGCGGACCATTGCCCGCACGCCGTCCCAGTCGCGCGCGTTGAACACGCGGGCGTAGCGGTCCAGATCGGCGCGGGTGGTCGCCGCGACTGCGGCGGGCTCGGCGGCTTGGTCCAGCAGCCGGGCGCGCCCCCGAACGAGGGCTGACTTCACCGCCATGATCGTGGTCCCCATGGTGTCGGCCGTCTCCTCGAGCGAGTGCCCGAGGACGTCCTTGAGGATGACCGCGCTGCGTTGCGTCACGGGGAGCGCGACGAAGCGCACGAGCGCCGCGCGCACGATCGCCGGGTCGGGCCGCTCGTCGAACGCGACCGTGTCGTCGAGGTCGGGGGTCGGGTCCGTGAGCTTGCGACCGTGGCTGCGCAGGAAGTCGATCGCGGCGTTGTGCGCGATGCGGAACAGCCAGGGGCGCAGCGGCGGCATCTCCACGGCCTGACTCAGCGCGAAGAACGCCTTCGCGAGCGCGTCCTGGACGATGTCCTCGCCGTCGATCACGGAGCCGGTGAGCCGCGCGCAGTAGCGGTGCAACTCCGGTCGCACGTCCGCGACCAGCGCGAGGAATTGCTCGCGGGCGTCGGCGAAGGTGGTGAGCGGCTGGGTCATGGCCCGCTCATGTAGCCGCTTCGGCGGCGCGCTTCAGATCGGCCGCATAGGCCTCGAACACCGGCCCAAAGTCGGGCAGCGAGCGCTTGATCATCGGCAGGAGGACCCCCGCGAACTCCTCGCGCATCTCGAACTCGGTCCCCCCATCGGCGGTGGGAGCCAACGAGAAGGTGCGGACGCCTCGGAACATCGGCGCCATGCCATCGCTCCAGGTCATCGCCCGGCTCGGCGTGACGTCCGACACCGTGGGCGTGAAGACCCTGCTTCCGCCGCTCTGAGACGTGAGCTTGAGCGTTTCCCCCTCGGCGATCTTCCCCTCGATGCGGGTGACGGTCGAATTCCACTGCGGGAAGCCGTTCGCGTCCGTGAGCAGAGACCACACACGCTCAGGCGTGGCGTCGATCGTCGTACGGATGGCGCACGCCCTCTTGAAGGTGCTCGTGGTCTTGGTGGCCTTGGGCGCGTCGGTGGTCATTCGATCCCCAGTTCAGGTGGCGTGTGCGTGGAGGCGACGTAGCTGTCGACGAGGTTGAGCTCTGTGACGACAGGCGGGGCGACGCAGCGTCCCTTCAACTCGCGCTGGAACGCGTCGAACTCAGGCAGCGAGGTCAGCGGGTTGGCCGTCGCGCTCAGCATGGTCGCCACGTGCATGAACGAGTCGCCGTCCGGCAGGCGAAACGTGGCGTAGGAGAACGACTCCGGCGCGCTCGCGCGAAGTGCGTCGAACACCGCGTGGACGATCGACACGTTGGCCTCGGCGTGCGTGGACGTGGTCGTGTAGCGGACCATTACGCTGCGCATGGCGGGCTCCTGAGCCCCGCGGAGGATGGGGTCTCAGCCCGAGGACGATCGACCCCGCGAAAAGGATTCGCGATCGATCGAATTTTCTGGCGCCACGCGCGCGGGTGCGAGATCGCGGCGCCGATCCACGCCCTCCCAAGGGCCAAGACCGAGGTGGCGGCTCCCCGCCCGGCCACGCCCGCGGGGCGACCCCGAACGTCTGCCGCGCCCACCTCGGGGCATGAAATCTCCATGAGAACCCCCTTCAGCCTCTTCTGGTCACCTCCGAGCGCGCGTACGATCTGGGGACTTCTCGGAGATCGCATGCGCGCGCTGGGGTTGGTCGGGCTGCTGTGGTCGTCGATCGCCCACGCCGGGGTCGCCACCTTCGACGCGCTCCCCGAGGGCGACGTCTTCCGCAGCTACACGGAGGACGGCGTCACCGTCTCCGACATGACCAACCTCGTCGACCCGCCGCCCGGCGTGATGGTGTCGGAGCGCGCGGACGGCAACCTGGCCGGCATGCCGGGCTTCACGCCCAACGTCGTGCTCGGCTTTGGCGGCTACGTGCCCGGCACCGGCGTCGCGTTCGGGCAGTTCGGCGGCCTGACCGTCCGCGGCACCGGCCCCAACAACCACGGCCGCGTGGAGATCTTCCACCTGGGCAACGGCGGCAACACGCTCCGCCTGGAGGCCATCCGGCTGGGGGCCGTAGTCGCCACCGACAGCGTGGACCTCAACTCGTGGGGCGGCGTCACCCACGACATGCTCGAGGTCTCCGGGGTGCGCTTCGATCGCCTGCGCCTGGTCAGCGGCGTCCCCGGCACGCCCGCGCCGTGCTGGGTGTCGTTGGACACCATCCAGGTCGACTGGAACGGCGGCCCGCTCCCCGTCGACACCGGCGACACCGGCGGCGGGGACACGGACGTCGCGGTCGACACCGACGTCGCCCCGGACACCGGCCCCGTCGTCGAAACCTCGTCGACCCCCGACACGGACGATGCGCCGGACACCGACACGACGCGCGACACGGATGACGTTCAGCCGGTCGTCGACACCGACCCGATCCCGCAGGCGGACACCGACCTCGCGACGAACAACAGGGACACCGACCCGTTCTCGAACGGCACGGTGTTCCTCGAGCAGCGCTGCGGATGTGACACCAGCTCGCGGTCGCCCTGGCTCCCGGCGGTGATCGGCTTGATCGCGCTGCGGCGTCGACGCAGCCCCGTCGGGTAGCGAACCTCAAGACAGCGCGCGGTGCGGCGCCCGTGGGACGCGCCGAGGCGCTACGCGACGCGGCGGTGGCGCCGCACCCAGGGAGCGTCACCCCTACGGGCAGTCGTCCGGACAGTTCGCCTGCGTCTCCGGCCCGTCGCAGGTGCCGTCACCGCAGCAGCCGAAGGTCTGCCCAGGCGCGCAGTCCGCGGGCGCTCCCCCACCACCGCCGCCACCCCCTCCGCCACCACCCCCACCGATCTGCGCGAAAGACGCGTCGCGCTGGGCGATCGTGCAGCGGGGGATGAACGGGAAGGTCTCAGTGAGCACGTACACGTAGGTCTGGGTGGCCTTGCCGCCGATCGACACGGTGTCCTCGCGGCCGTTGCACGCGTCCAGGTCGCCCAGGCCGTCGACGAACTCCCAGTCGGCGACGAAGGTGCCGTCGTAGGTTCCGCCCGGTGACCCGCCCGGTCGCGTGCCCGACTTCAGGCGGTAGCTCGACTTGAGGGTGCGCACCTCGCTGCTCGCGTCGGAGGGGTCGTCGTGCCCGTACAGGATCACGATCGGGTAGCCGTCCGCCGCCCAGCCGACCTGCTTCACCGCAGGGCTCGACGGCACCAGGGACGTCGGCACGCCGTGGTAGTGGTACGCGCCCGTGGGCTGCACGTGCGCCAGGTTGCAGTCCACGCCCAGCGCGCTCGGGTGGTTGTTGCTGTCGGTGCCGAAGTAGTCGCCCGACGTGCCGTAGCGGAGCGCCTCGTAGCGCCAGCCCGCGTCGTCGTTCCAGGTCTCGGCGGTGCTCGGGTCGAGCACGGAGCCGGTGAACAGCACGCCGAACGGCCCCATCTGCAGCACGCTCCCCTGGCCCGACGGCGTCACCGGCACCTCGTAGCTGTAGGCCTGCACGGAGATGGTGTTGGGGTTGCCCGGGTTGGGGAACGCGCCCACGTCGTGGTTCACGACGCCGTTGGCGGTGATGGTGCGCGTGCCGCCGCTCACCGACTCCTTGTACGCGTGCTCCACGCCCAGCTCGCACGCGAGCGCCACCGCGGTGCGCGTGCAGTCGAGCGCCGTGACGTTCATCGCCGCCACGTCGTCGATCGCCGTGGGCGTGGGCGTGGTGGGCGTGCCGGGGTCGTCGCACGTCGCCGTCGTAGCCGCGTCCGTGTCGTCCACGCCCGACACGTCCGTGTCGTCGGCGCCGGACACGTCGGCGTCGTCGGACTTGGTCCCGCCCGTGGCGCACGACATCATCACCAGGGTCCAGAGCATGCGGCTACGCATCGGCGCCTCCAAGGCAGGGCGGGTTCAGTTCGGGCAAGGTTCGTCCTGGAGCACCAGCGC
>CANJMY010000070.1 GCA_947475315.1 Pseudomonadota bacterium
CCGCGACCACCGACTGCCCGTGGCACGCGCTGCAGCCCAGCTGCTTGTGCGCGCCATCCAGCGGGAAGTGAGGCGCCTCCTCCATGCCGGGCACGGTGCAGGCGCTCAAGGCAACGGCCGCGAAGAACGCGACGAGCATGGCCTGGAGGGCGTTGCGGTGGGTGGTCATCAGTCACTCCCATGGGGGGAGCGCGCAGGCTCCCAGGCGTACGGGCGATGGCAAAGCTCACAGTCCGCCGCGAGCGGATCGCTGTGCAGGCTGTCGTTCGGATGGTCCGACTCGTGGCAGCGGCGGCAGGCAGTGGGCGTGCCGACGTAGCCGGTGGCGTGGCAGTCCACGCACGCGGCGATCTGGTGCACGCCGCGCAGCGGCCAGCCGGTGGTCGCGTGGTTGAAGCGGACAAAGAACCAGTCGGTCGTCGTATGGCAGTCGCCACAAGCGTTCCCGAGCTCGTTGCGGTGGGGCTCGTCATCCGCGTGGCAGTCCGCGCAGAAGGGCGAGGCGGTGGTCGCGCCCTCATGGCAGGCCGCGCAGGTCACGTTCAGGTGCGAGCCGTGCAGCGCGAAGCCCGTGCCCGCGTGCTGCTCGATGCCGAGCGTCGCGGGCATCCAGCCGTCCGCCAAGTGGCACGATCCGCACTCGCCCTCAAAGTGGGGATCGGGGCGATCCTCCTCGTGGCAGGACGCGCAGGTCATGTCGAGCTTGACCATGGCGCGTTCCTTGTGGCAGTCCGAGCACGGGATCTGGGCGTGCTTCCCGACCAGCGGGAACTGGGTGATGTCGCCGTGGGCGAAGGTCACCGCGGTCCAGTCCACCGTGCTGTGGCAGTCGGTGCAGACGGTGGTGGACTCGCTCTTGTGGGGGTCGTCCGACGCATGGCAGTCGGCGCACTCGCCGTACTTCAGCGGGAACAGGACGCGCTTGTCGCCTTCGCCGTGGCAGTCCTTGCAGGCGACCTGGACGTGCTTGCCGGTGAGCAGGAACGAGGTCCGCGCGTGGTCGAAGTTCTCGACCTCCCACTTGCCGTCGGTGTGGCAGCTGTTGCAGGTCACCGCGCCGAAGCGCGCGTCGTGCGCGTCGTCGTGGCAGGCGGCGCAGTCCTCGAACTTCAGCCCCTTGAACACCGCCTTGCGGCCTTCGCCGTGGCACTCGCTGCAGGCCACGTCCGCGTGCGCCAGGCGCAGCGGGAAGGCCGTGGCGTCATGGTCCACCGCGCCGCGGCTGAACTTGTCAGCCAAGGGCGAGTGGCAAGCGTCGCAGTCGCGTGGCTTGAACTGGCCGCGGTGCGGGTCGGCGTGGCAGGTCTCGCAGCGGTCGTGGGGCAGGTCGACGTAGCGCGCCTTGGTGCCGTTGCCGTGGCAGCCCTCGCAAGGCACCCGCTTGTGCGGGCCGACGAGCGGGTAGTCGGTCTTGCGGTGGTCGAAGTCACGCAGCGCGAAGTCCGCGCGCTCGACCGTGTGGCAGTCGTCGCAGGTGCGCGAGCCAAACTGGCCGAAGTGCTCGTCCTTGTGGCAGTCGACGCAGTTGCCGAACTTGATCGGCGTGAACTTGAACTTGGCGTGGCACTTTTCGCAGTCGACCTTGGCGTGCTGACCGCGCAGCGCGTAGTCGGCCTGCTTGGGGTCCTGGTGGTCGAAGATCGACAGGGCGAGCGGGATGGCGTCCCACTTGCTGACGCTGTGGCAACGGGCGCAGTCGGCCAGCTGCGGGCGGATCTCGTCCACGCCGTGGGGCGTGTCGTGGCAGCTTGAGCAGGTGGTCTTCAGGCCGGTCCATTCGCCGGGCTTCTTATGGCAGTCCTTGCACTCGGCCTTTTCGTGCGCGCCCTCGAGCTTGAAGCCCGTGGTGTCATGGTCGAATTTCTGCGAGTCCATGCGGATCAGCGGGAAGTCGACGCCGCGGTGGTCCGGGTGGCAGGACGCGCAGTCCTTGCCCTTGTCCGCGTGGAAGCCCGCGTGGGTGGCGACCTGCTTTCGAACCGTGTCGTGGCAGGCCATGCACTTGTCCGCCGACACGCCGGATCCGACGCTGTGGCAGGACAGGCAGCCAGTGATGCCAGACAGATCCTGGTGATCCGCCGCCAGCTCGCCAGGGCTGATGAAGCCGCCAGTCGACTGGGCGAACGCGGGCCCGGCCGGGCACACCAACGCGAAGATCGCGGTGCACGCGACGAACGTGATCCAGAGCGCCTGGACGATTCGATGTTGGGCTCGAACGAGCAACGCGCCTCCGCACCCTAGAATCGTGCGAGCGCGGCGCATTTTGCAACCCCCGGCGTGAATATGCACCCCGGGGAGGCCCGTGCGACGGCAAAAGCAGCCAAATACCGTTCATGATCGTTGGATACGGCAAGGGGAAAAGTTCGTGTCGGGCGACAACGGACTTTGGCGTCCGCTGGCGCCGCCTACCGACAGTCCCTCACCCTGAAAAGGCCGACGCTCACAGGCCCGTCGCCGATGGGCTCCAGCCCGCCATCCCAAGCCGGAGTCGTTCGCGCCGCCACCGGATCCACCGTGCAGCGTTCCGGCGGGTGAGCGCCCGGCCAACGGTCCCCCACCCCGCGCCAGACCAGCTCGCCCGGGGACATCACGCCATCCGCCGGGATCGCGCGGAGGGCGACCCCGCAGACCACCTGGAAGAACCTAGCCATGCCTGCGTCTGGATCGCGCGCGGCGTCGTAGCGGATCCGGGTGCCCGGCGGCTGCGCGCACAGCGTCACCCGGGCGAACGCGTGCTCGACCCGATGCACCATCGGTCCGCCCAGCGGCGCTCGAGCGACCCACAGCCCGGCGACCATCACCGCCAACCAGACCGCGCGGCGACCCACGCCACCCCGCCCCAGGTCCGCCGCACCCAGACCTGCGAGCACCACCCACAGCGACTGGGCCGACAGGCCAAAGCGCGCCAGGTCCGTGACCCGCTCGTAGATCAAATAGGGCCCGGTCGCGGCGAGCACCAGCAACGCCAGCAGCGCCACCGCGCCCCGCTGCCCGCGACGCCACGCGCACCACGCGCCGAACAGGCCCGCAGGCACCAGCCAGAACGGCGTGACGGTGGGGTCGAGCACCACCGTGGCGCTGTGGCGGCCTACGATCGTCCCCGCGATGCGCTCGAGCATGGTCAGGCCGGGCGGCGGCGCGTCAAAGTCTGCAGTGGCGAGGAACGCGACGCGCGCGCCAATCGCCGCGACCGCCAGGAACGACGGACCCACCCGACGCGACGCCACCAGCGCGAGCGCCACCACCACCGCCACCGGGATCGCGTCCGGGCGCGTGTGCGCGAGGAGCGCGGCAGACAGCCCTGCGCTCCACGCCCCCGCGCGGTCGGCGCGCGCCAACCCCGCGACCGACGCCGCGCCCAGCAGCGCCACCAGCACGAACGAGGTCTCAGTGGTGGCCAGCGCGAACGGCAGCGGCAGCAGCGCCATCGTCAACGCGGACAGCCTCGCCGCCACGTCGTCGCGCGTCCATCGCTCCACCGCCTGCCACACGCACACCACCGTCAGGGCAGACAGCGCCAGGTTCACGTCGTGCAGGCGCTCCGGCGCCGCGCCCGCGAGCGGCCGGAGCACGTCCATCAGCGCGGGCCACCCCGCCCCATAGCGAAGGTTCGGCGACCGTAGTCCTGCGTAGGTCAGCAAGTAGTCGTAGGGGTAGGCCACGCCCATCAGCACGTGCGCGGGTGCCACCCAAGCCCGCAGCGCCAACGCCCCAAGCGCCCAAGCCCACGGCTCACGGCGTCGCGGCAGCGCCCAAAGCAGCGACAAGACCCACGCGATCGCCAGTCCGTGCAGCGCGACCATGGTCGACGCCGACGCGGCCGGGATGTGCTCTCGCGGCGTCGCGTCCGCGAACGACGGCGCGTCAAACGTCAGGCGGTGGCACGCGCGATCGATCGCCGCCGCGGTGGGCGCGTCCGGCGCGCCCTCGACGAACAGGTCGGTGCCGTTCCCCGCGCAGGTCGGATCGGTCGCCGCTTGATCTGGCCCCGGCGACCGCGACAGCCGCACGACCACGTTTCCCACCGTCCAACGCTGCTCGCGGTCGGTCGACGACGTCTGGATGGCCGTGATCCCGGCTGTCGGGCCGTCGAACGGCGCCGCCAGGGCGATCGACGACGCGATCACCGACCCCAGCAGCAGCGCCGCCCCACGCAACCTCCGACGCACCCAACCTCCCGCTGCGAGCACCGTAACCGCGGCGACCCTCGCGCCGCGTCGCCGCCGAAACTCGGCGAGCGAACGTTGCGCTGACCAGCGGTAAAGAGGCGGATAAAACGTCAGTCACAAGATTGTCTCGGGGTGCGCGAGCACGTTCGGGCATGGTAGTGGCGACCCACTTTCCATCGGGAACCCGACCCATGAAGACCACCACGCTGTCGGCGAGCCTCGCGCTGGCCCTCGCGGGCTCGACCGCGCGCGCCGACGAGCCCACGCCCGCCGACTCCGCCCAACCGCCCATCACCGCGGAGCCCGCCCAACCGTCCGCGGAGCCCGAGATCCACCCGGTGATCCCCGAGACGCTGGACCCGCACCAGGCCGAGCTCGTCGAACACCTCAAGGAGCTCAAGGACTCGCCCGCGACGCCGGTCGACCCGCTCAAGCCCCTGCAGGGCGCGCACGGCGCCGACGCCCCCAAGCGCGAACGCCGCGACCCCACGTGGGACACCTGGGGTGACCTCCGCGGCCGCGTCGTAGGCGGCACGGACCCGGCGTTGGATGACCTTGGCACCCCGTCGGGTCGCCACGTCTGGGGTTCTTCGCGGCTGATCGCGGGCGCGGACTGGAAGCAGGGCGAGCACACGACGGTGGAGCTTGAGCTCGAGGCCCTCAACGGCATGTTCGCGGGCGACCGCACGTCGGTGGGCACCGTGCTCGGCGACGACACCCTCAAGGTCCGCCGCGCCGACTACCGCGACATGAAGGTGATCCTCCCCCGAAAGCTGGACGTCGCCTACGCCGCCAAGTGGGGCAGCGTCCGGGTGGGCGCGCAGACCTTCACCTGGGGCACGGGCATGCTGGCGAACGACGGCGCCGGCGACCCCGACTTTGGCGATGCGAACACGGGCAGCGTGGTCGCGCGCGGCGCGTTGGTGCTGACGCCCTGGCGCGCGTCCCAGAAGAAGGTCGGCGCCGCGCGCGGCCTGGGCTTCTTTGTCGCCGGTGACCTGGTGCTCCGTGACGACAACGCCTCGCTGTTCGAGGGCGATCTGGCCGGGGCCGGCGTGGCGGGCCTGCGCCTGCAGACGCCGCGCGTCGAGCTGGGCGCGCTGTTCGTCGGCCGCTGGCAGCGCGACCGCGTCGACCCGAACGACCCGCGCCCCGACCGCGCGATCACCACCGCCTTCCCGTTCGACGCCTACGGTCGGTTCGTCCTGACCCCCGCCGGTGCCAACGAGCGCGTGCTGCTCGAGGGCGAGCTCGCCACCGTGCATGGCCACACCAACCGCAGCTACCTCGACGCCACCGCCGCCAACGGCGCGCGCGTCGCCAGCCTGGGCGCGTTGGTCCGGCTCCGCTACGACAACGACAAGCTCCGCGTCACCGCCAAGGTGGAGGTCGGTTTTGCGTCCGGCGACAACGACAGCCGCGACGACGTGGTCCGCGCGTTCTCGTTCCACACCGACACCAACGCCGGCATGCTGCTGTTCGACGAGGTGCTGCCGCTGATGACGGCGCGCTCGGTCGACCGCGCCGCGGATCCGGCGCTGGTCGACACGCCTCCGCCGGGCGCCCGCTACACCGTGAACCAGGGCGCCATCAGCAACGCGGTCTACGTGAACCCCGTGCTGCGCTACCGCCCCCTGCCGGACCTGGACCTGCGGTTCGGTTGGCTGACGGCTTGGTCGGCGGGCGACTTCGCGGACACGTACCAGACCGGCGTGTCGGGCGGGTACAACGTCACCGCCGGCGGCGTGTCGGGCGGCAGCCACGCGCTCGGCCACGAGCTGGACCTGGGTCTGCGCTACACGGTGCACCTCCCCGGCGCGACCGCGCTGACCTTCGGCGCCGAGTGCGCCTCCTTCCTGCCCGGCGCCGCCTTTGACGGCGTGGGCGGAGATCGTCTTGGAACCCAGTGGCTCGGCCGCGGCCGCGCAAGCTTCACGTGGTGAACCGAATGACCCCCCGCACCACCCTGCTCCTGTCGCTCACCGCCACGCTCGCCGCGTGCGCCAACGGCCCGCGTGGCGAAGGCCTCGCGCTCACCGAGAACACCGGAGGTCCGCTGATCCGCTACGACGTGGACGCGGTGCCGCTGCCTGAGATCCCGCTGCCGAACAACGTCGCGACCCGGCTCGATCCCGGCTCGCCCACCGGTCGCAGGCTCAACATCAGCCAGGTCTCGTCGACGAACATCCAGCGCGAGATGCGCGCCAAGTTCGACAAGATGGACGGCTTTGGCACGTACAGCCCGATCACCGTCGCGTTCGACAAGCCCCTCGATCTGGTCGACCTGCAGGCTCGGCACAACGACAACAACGACTTCCGCGATGACGCGGTGTTCCTGCTGAACGTGGACAAGGACTGCGCGCGCTACGGCGAAGAGGTCGCCGTGGACATGGGCCGCGGTCGCTTCCCGATCACGCAGTACGGCCACGCGCACACCACCACGGACGACGCGGCGCCCGGCGGTCAGCGGGTCGACACGTGGGGGAACTCGCTGTTCGAGTTCGACACCCACGCCACCGACAACAACTTCCTGGTCAGCGAGACCAACGAGGACGTCAACCACAACGGCGCGCTCGACGCAGGCGAGGATGTGGACGACGACGGCGTGCTCGACGTCGCCAACTTCCGCGACCCGCGCGCGTGCGACGGCCTGGCGGTGGACACCGTCGAGCACGACCGCTGCGTCGCAGACAACCTGCTCACCTTCTACGAGCGCCAGACGAACACGCTCAGCCTGCGCCCGCTGTGGCCGCTGGAGGAGCAGTGCACGTACGCCGTGGTGTTGAGCAAGCGGCTCAAGGGTGAGGACGGCCAGGCGGTCGTGTCGCCGTTCCCGTTCGTGAACCACCGAGACCAGACGAGCGACCTGCAGCCCATCGGCGACCTGATCGGGCGCTACGGCCTGGGCCTGGGCGACATCGCGTTCGCCTGGACGTTCACCACCGGCACCCAGACCAAGGACCTGCTCGCGCTCCGCGAGGGCTTGTACGGCAGCGGCGTGTTCGCGCGCCTCGCCGACGAGTTCCCGGTGTCGGGCTTGCACCTTTGGACGCGCAAGCTGCTGGCCGAGACGTTCGGCGGCACGGTCGAACCCACGCTGGAGAACGACACCTACCTGCCGGGCGCCTGTGCCAGCGCCGCCATCGCGACGTTCGTGCACGAGGGCTACGGTGAGTGGGGCCCGAACATGTGCGCGGTCGAGGCCGATCTGTCGTCGGTCGGCGCGTGGTTTGGCGGCACCTTCCACGCCCCCAACCTGCTCGTCGACAAGGACGGCGACGCCACGGACAAGTACCCGGGCGACAACAACGAGGTCTTCGACCTGGACATGGTGACGGGCGAGGCCACCTACGGCGGCACCGACCCCACCTTCTTCTGCGCGCTCCCGGTCGAGGACCCCACCGTCACCTGCTCGCCCGGCAACCCCGAGGGCACGCCGTTCTGCAAGCCGTTCCCGGTGGCCGTGTACGCGCACGGCTACGGGTCCTACCGCGCGGAACTCGTTTACCACATGGGTCGGCACACGCAGATGGGCATGGCCGCGTGCGCGATCGACTCGTACGGCCACGGCTTTCAGCGCGCCGTCGTCGACCCGCTCGCCGGCGCCGCGTTCGCCACCTTCCTGCCCAAGTTCATCAAGTACGGCACGCCCGAAGTAGCGGCCCTGCTCGTGCTCGGCCGCGACCGCGACCTGAACAACGACGGCCTGCCCGAGTCCGGCGCCGACCAGTGGAGCGCCGACATCTTCCACACCCGCGACATGGTTCGGCAGTCTTCGCTGGAGGTCATGCAGTTCGCGCGCATGCTTCGGTCGATGGACGGCACCCACAAGGCCGACGACGGCCGCCTGCTCGGCGACGTGGACGGCGACGGCGTGGTGGACCTGGGCGGCCCGAAGAACAACCTGGGCCACTGGGGCATCAGCTTGGGCGGCATCGTCAGCGGCGTGGTCGCGGGCGCCGAGCCCACGTTCGACGCCGTGTCTCCAAACGCCGCCGGCGCGGGGCTGACGGACGTGGCGGTGCGGTCCACGCAGCCGGGCCTGGCGGAGGCCGTGGTGCTGCCGATGATCGGTCAGCTCATCGGCGCCTGTCTGCCCACCGACGGGCACGACAACGCGCTCGCCGTCGACGCCGCGGGCGGCGACGACTGCTGGCGTGGGAACGGCGCCGGCAGCGCGTCGTGGAAGGGCGGCACGCTGCGCTTCGCGATGCTCAACGAGGACGTCGCCTCGCTCGTGCGCAACGAGATCGGCGCGGTCGAGGGCGTCATGCCCGGCGACACGATCGAGCTGACGAACCTGGCCACCGGTGAGCAGGCCCGCGCGACGATCAACGCGCGCGGCTGGGCCCGCCTGGGGATCGCCGCCGACGCGCTCGACCCGATCGAGAAGCGCAAGGCGCTCGACTGGGGCGACGCGCCCGGTCCGTTCCCCGTCGACGACCCCACCGAGATCGGCGACGCGCTGCGGGTGCGCGTGCTCCGCGGCGACAAGCTGGTCGGGAAGATCGACACGTTCGGCTACCAGATCACCTACCAGGGCGCGCAGATCGACGCGGGCAAGCCGCTGATCGCGCTGCAGCAGGGCTTTGGCTACCGCCGAAACGACCCCGACATCCGCCGTCTGATCGGCTTCGCGCAGCACGCGATCGCGTCGGCGGACCCCGCCGTGTGGTCGCAGCACGTGTTCATGTACCCGACCGACGTGTCGTCCTACGACCCGTTCGCCCGCGCCGAGCCCACGCGCGCGCTCTACATGCCCACCGCCGGCGACTCGACCGTGCCCGCCAACACCGGCGTCGCGCTCGGCCTCACCGCGGGCCTGTTCGGGTCGTGGAAGCGCGAGCCGGACCTGTACGGCCCTGAGTCTGGCTGGCGTCAGCTGTGGGTGGACGACCCGCGCTACGGCGAGAGCAAGGAGGAGTGGCTGATCGACCGCCACGTCGTCGAGGCCGACGGCCGCCTGCAGCGCTACGCGGACACCTCGTTCAACCCCAACACCGTCTACGACCCGGACAACTACTCGGACGGCACGGCCGAGTTCTCCTGCGGTCCCTCCGACTGGAGCGCGACGGGCGGCGAGTCCGGCTGCCCCAGCGAGTTCATCGGGCAGGAGGTCTTCTTCCCGGTGCCGCACCCGGCGCCTGGCGACGAGCTGCGCGCCACGCACGACCGCGGAAACGGCTTCGTCGACGCATTCGCGCTGCCGCTGCTGCGCCCCAAGGGTCAGCACGGCATCTACAACGCGCAGTCCTTCCGCGTGTTCGACGCGGACGCGTACGCGGTGAACCTGACCTCGCGCTTCCTCGTCACCGGCGGTCGGACCGTGACCCACGAGCCGGGCTGCGACTGCTCGGCCGAAGACATCGCCAACTTCACGCTCAACGGCGAGGCCGCCTTCCCCGGCCTCGGCGAGCAGTGTGACGACACGATGCTCAAGCTGTGCAACGAGACCTGCGCCCAAGGCTGGGGTCTGCACGTCCCCGTCCAGGCGGCGTGCGTCACGCCATAAGCCCCTATGTGCGCCCGCTTCTACCTCCGCCCTAGCGTCGACGAGATCCTCGAGTTCCTCGGCGCGACGGCGGAGGAGGGGCTCGACGTCTCCTTGCCGCGCTGGAACATCGCGCCCACCCAGGACGTGCTGACGGTCGTGCAGACACCCGCTGGCCGTCAGCTCCGCGCGCTGCGCTGGGGCCTGGTTCCGCCCTGGTGGCGCGACGACAAGCTCCCCGTGTTCGTCAACGCGCGCGCAGAGTCGATCGCCGAGAAGCCGTCGTTCCGCGGCGCGTTCAAGGCGCGGCGCGCGCTGGTGGTGGCGTCAGGCTTCTACGAGTGGACCACCGAGGGCAAGCTCAAGCTGCCCCACGCGATCGGCGTGCCGGACGGCGGCCTGTTCGCCATGGCCGCGATCTGGGAGACGGCCACCCATCGCGGCCAGGCGCTCCGCTCGACCTCGATCGTCACCACCGACGCGATCGGACCGATGACCGCCGTGCACGATCGGCAACCGCTGATCTTGCGCCAGGACGACTGGGCCGCGTGGCTCGACCCCAAGACGCCGATCGACGAGGTCGCCGCGCTTCTAAGTCCGTCCACCATGCCCTTGTCGATCACGCGCGTGGACGCGGCGGTGAACCAGGTGCGCGACAGCAGCGGGTCTTGGTTCGCCTCGACCGCGTGATCGACCCTGCAACAATCCGCGGTGCGTGGATCCCCGTACGCGATCCAGGGTCGATTCGATCTCCAACGCCGGGTCTGAAAGCGCGAATCTGTACTCAGCCACGGAGCCTGCCTTGACCACCCCGTTCTCGACGCCGCCGTTCACCAAGAACGCGCCCTCCTCGTCGCCGAACCCCATGGATTCGTACGACGCCCTCCCCACCGTTCCCGTCACCATGGCGATCGGCCTGGTCCCCCAGGGCGAGAGGATCTGCCTGCGCGTGGTCGGCAGCGTCCCCCGCACGCAGGTCCAACTCTGGATCGCCGACGTGCAAGGCGACCAGAACATCTCGCCGTGGACGGCCGCCTACGCGACCGAGCACATCGAGATGCTGCTCGGCACGTCTGACGGCTACGGTCTGACGGAGTTCCAGATGAACGTGCCGCTGCTGCCCATGGGCTGCGCGCGTCACGCGCAGGTCGTCGCGCGCGGCATCGCCACCGAAGGGCCCAACGCCATTCGTTGCTTCGTCGACGTGGTGGACCCCGAGCTGGACGCCGAGCAGCGCCAGCGGTTCGAGGAGGCGATCAACGCCCCGAGCCCGCGGTTGCTGGCCAGCTCGACCGGGCGGTGAGATCGGCCCGCGCGCGCGCCGCGCCCCCCGCGTGGGGTCGTGACGCGCCCGGTTCGTGCACCGTCTGACGGGATGTCGGGGAATTCCCGCGCGGGGATCCTGAACACCTGGGCTATGCTCGCCGGGATCGGAGCTGCCCATGGTTCGCCTCGCCCTGTTCTTGCTGATGATGCCTCTTGCCGCGAACGCCACCGAGCGCGCGCCCGGGGAGCGAATCGACCCCGCCGTGATGGTGGACGTCACGCCCGAGGGCTTTGATCAGCTCAAGCTGCTGGCCGAGGGCCTGATCCCGCAGGACATCACGCTCCCGCGCATCGCCGCCGGTGATCAAGCGAACGAGCAATGCATCAACCTGATCTTCGACGACATCTGCTGGACGCCGTGGCGCTACGGGTACGACCTCAACGGGTTTGACGTCGGCGTGGAGCTGACCGACCTGTCGATCGTCCCGCACACCGACCAGCTCGTGTTCGACGCCGTCGTCACGCTGAACGTGAACGACTCGGCCACGCCGGGCAACCTCGACTTCCTGGCGCAGGCCGCCGACGTGAACTTCTTCGGCATCCAGTTCACGGTCATCGACATCAACGAACAGTGCGACATGTGGCTCGACCCCACGCCGATCACCGCGCACACCACGATCACGCTGACCGTCACGCCCCAGGGCGCGGGTCAGCCGCCCACGGTGCTGGTGGACGTCGCCCCGCTGCAGATCGACCTGGACCTGCACGGCCTCCAGATCCGCAACTGCATCCTCCAGGACATCCTGAACTTCGTCGACGCGGTGAACGGCTTCCTCGGCGGCGTGTTCGGCTTCGACATCTACGACACGCTGACCGGCCTGATCACGCCGATCATCAACGACGCGCTCCAGGGCGTGCTGGGAAATCTGCAGCAGCAGCTGCAGGCCGTGTTCAACTCGCTCAACGTCGAGCAGACCATCGACGTGCTGGGCAAGCAGCTCGACGTCTCGATCCAGGCCAGCGACCTCAACATCACCGACGACGGCCTGCGCGCCACGCTCGCGGGGTCGATCGCCGGCTCCGGCAACCCCGACCCGTGCGTGTCCAAGTACGGCATCACCGGCTCCAAGGCGACCGGCGGCAACCTGCCCGGCATCGGCGAGGCGCCGCAGGGTGTCACGCCGCACGTGGCTGCGTACGTCGACGACGACTTTGTCAACGAGGGCCTGTTCGCGGCCTGGTACGAGGGCCTGCTCTGCCTGAACGTGTCGTCCGCGGGCGGCCTGCCGATCGACCTGCCCATCCCGCTCGACACCAGCCTGCTCGGCCTGCTGTCCGGCGGCGCCTACGACGACCTGTTCCCCACCGCGCAGCCCATCCAGATCGTCACCGCGCCGCGCCGTCCGCCGGTCGCGACGTTCGGCGGGAACAACCCGATCAACATCAAGGTCCGAGAGCTGGGCCTGGACATCTACGCCGAGCTGGACGGCCGCTACGCACGCATGGCCGGCCTGGGCGTGGGCGCCGACGTGGGCGCCGACCTCGCGTTCGACGGCACGACCGGCAACCTGTCCGTGCTGCTCGACGTGCCGACCGACGCGTTCACCTTCCAGATGGTGTTCAACGACATGCGCCCGGACGCCAACCAGGCCATCACCGACGGCCTGGGCGGGCTGGTGGGAACGATCGTCAGCCCGCTGCTGGGCAGCCTCGGCAGCTCGCTGTCCTTCCCGCTGCCCGCGCTGTCCGGCCTGGGCCTGACGGACCTGCTCGCGTCGCAGGCCGGCCCGGACGGCGACCTGCTCGGCGTGTTCGCCGCCATCGGCAAGGTGCCCTACGAGGGCGCCGCCGGCGGCTGCGCGGGCTGTGGCGGCGCCAGCGGCTCGAGCGGCAGCTGCGGCTGCGCGTCGGACGGGGGCGCGCTGTCGCCGCTCTGGCTGACGCCGTTGTTGGTCGTGCTGCGTCGACGTCGCCCGGTCTGAGCGGGTAGGTCGCGCACCTGGAGTTGCCATGCGCGCGCCGCCCGCCCCGCCCCGCCTGCCCTCGCTCGCCATCGAGGGCCGCACAGACCGCTTCGCCGTCCGCCGCATCCTGTGCATCGGCCGCAACTACGCGGCCCACGCCCGTGAGATGGGCTCGGACGGCCGCGAGCCGCCGTTCCACTTCAGCAAGTCGCCCGACGCGATGCTGCCCGCCGACGGCCCGGTCGTCCTGCCGTACCCGCCGCTGACCCAGGACCTGCACCACGAGATCGAGCTGGTGGTCGCGCTGGGCGCAGGCGGCACGAACGTCTCCGCCGAGCACGCGCTGGAGCTGGTCTACGGCTACGCGGCCGGGCTCGACATGACCCGGCGCGACGTGCAGGACGCGGCCAAGAAGGCCGGTCGTCCTTGGACCTCGTCGAAGGACTTTGACGCGAGCGCGGTCGTCGGCCCCCTCCGCGACGCCGCCGTCATGGGTCACCCCACGTCCGGGTCGATCACCCTCGACGTGGACGGCACGCCCCGCCAGAAGGGCGACCTCGACGAGATGATCTGGTCGGTCGCCGAGATCGTGATGCACCTGTCGCGCTGGGGCGCGCTGCGTCCGGGCGACCTGATCTTCACCGGCACGCCCGCGGGCGTGGGCGCGGTGGTGCCTGGGCAGACGCTGGTCGGCCGCGTGCTGGACCTGCCGCCGCTCGTCGTCACCATCGGGGGATGAAAGCGCGCGGCGGCGGGGTAATAGGAGAGGTCCCCTGCTGGAGTCCCCATGCTCGCGTCCTTCCTGCTGTCCGTGTGGATCCCCGCCGCTCACGCCCAGGCGTGTGACGGCGCCGCCCTTGAGAAGGCCCTGCTTCAGGCCGCCCCCGCCGCC
This sequence comes from Pseudomonadota bacterium, assembly GCA_947475315.1. GTDB lineage: Bacteria > Myxococcota_A > UBA796 > UBA796 > CAIOSP01. The sequence goes on from CANJMY010000070.1 coordinate 13,783, forward strand.
AGCGCGGACGCATACCTGGCGCTGGTCGCCTGCGACCCGGTCCGTGGCCTGAAGGACGCAGGCTCCGCGCTGCGCCGCATCGTCGGCAGCGACACCAACGCCGCCCCCGCCGCAGCCGCAGCGCTCCACCTGGGCGCCACCGACGCCGTCCGCACCTGGATCAGCACGCTCGAGCCGGAAGGCCGCAGCCGCGTGGCGTCCAAGCTCGGCGGCATGTGCGACCAGGAGCCCGCCGTCGGCGTGTTCTTCGCCAAGCTGCGCACCGACCTGGGCGACGACTTCTTCGACCAGCGCTGGCACCGCGGCATCGACAAGTGCCGCACGCCCGAGGTCCGCGCGCTCCTCACCGACGCGCTCTCCTCCCCCACCGTGGGCCGCGGCACGCGCAACCGCACGCAGTTCGCGTCCATCCTCGACGTGTACGCGCGCAACCTGGGCGCTGAGGCGCTGCCCAAGCTCACCGAGTACCTGTCCACCGCCCGCGACGACGAAGAGGCGTCGCTGATGCTCGGCGCGTTCGGCGAGGCCTCCAACATCGGCGGCGCCGCCGGCACCAACGTCGAGACCGCCAAGGCCGCCGTGGCCGCCATCGTCGCCGCGTCGCCCAAGCTCGGGCCGCAGGCGCTGGTGCGCGCGCGCGGGCTGCTCGTCTCGCTCGACGATCAGGCCGCGTCGGACGCCCTCGCCGTCCATCGCTGGCGCGACCGCCTGACCAACGGCGTCTACACCTACGGCGTCGCGGCGATCGAGGAGATCACCTGCAAGAACGGCGACGCGCGCCTGGCCGTGCACCTCGGCTCGTTCACCGAGGCCGGCGCCCAGTGGCCCGACCAGCTCGCCGCCAAGGCCGCCGCTCGCCTGCCGACCGCCTGGACCTTCGACGGCGCCGCCAAGTGCAAGGGCACCGAGACCCTGACCGTCACCACGTCGGTCGAGCCGCTCAACGCCGAAGGTGTGGCGATCTTCCAGAAGACGCAGGCCGACGCGGCCAAGCCCAAGGTCGCGACCGCCGCCAAGGCGTGGACCGTCCAGCACGACGTCTTCGCCTGGTAAGGTGGACCAGGGCGCCGTGGCTTCCTCGCCGGGCGCCTGCTGCGCGGTGACGGTGCCGCGCAGGAGGCGCCATGGACGCGCTCTGGCCGTCGGTGTGTGGAGGTTGCGGGGTGCACGGCGCGGGTCGGCTCTGCGGCGCCTGTCGCCGTCGTGACCTGACGCGCCTGCCGATCGCCGTGCAGGGCCTTCGCGGGTGCTGGGTGCTCGCGCCGTACGACAGCGGCCTGGGCGAAGCACTCAAGCAGGCCAAGGCCCGCGGTGACGCAGGCTTGGGCCAAGAGGTGGCGTCGCTGTTCGCCATCCGCGCGGCGACCACCGTGATCGAGGCCGGGTTTAGTGCGATCATCCCGGCGCCGAGCACGCCGTGGAGTCGCTTCAAGCGCGGCTTCAGCCTGGCCGCCGTCCTGGCCGAGGCCTTGAGCGCGACGACGTCCGTCCCGGTGAACCACGCGCTGACCCGCCGTCACGGCGCGCGGCAGGTGGGGCTCGACCGCGCAGGTCGGCTCGCCAACCTGGCGCACCGCGTGCGCGCCGACGTGCCGCTCTCCGGTCGGGTGCTCCTGGTCGACGACGTGCTCACCACCGGCGCCACCGCCGACACCTGCGTGCGCGAGCTGCTCGGCACCGGCGCCAGCGAGGTCTGGATGGCGGTGGTCTGCCGCGCCAACACCTACAAGGCCAAGCGCGACCCGCTCACCCTGGCCGCGGCTGCGTGGTAGACGTCGGCGACCGCCCCTGACGCACGAGGCCCGCCCAATGACCGCATGGCTGATGAAGTCCGAACCCAACGTGTACGGACTGTCCGACCTGATGCGCGACCAGACGACCCCCTGGGAGGGCGTCCGCAACTACCAGGCCCGCAACTCCCTGCGCGACGACGCGAAGGTCGGCGACATGGTGCTGTTCTACCACTCCAACGCGGAGCCCTCGGGCGTGGCCGGGCTCGCGCGTGTGGCCCGCGCCGCCTACCCGGACCCCACCCAGTTCGACCCGAAGAGCGACTACGCCGACCCGACCAGCCCGCCCGACGCGCCGCGCTGGGTGACGGTGGACCTGGCCTTCGTCGAGGCCTGGCGCGTCCCCGTCACGCTCGCCCAGCTCAAGGCGGACCCCGCCCTGGAGGGCATGGAGGTCACCCGCCGCGGCTCGCGCTTGTCGGTCCACCCCGTCTCCCAGGTGCACTTCGACAGGGTGGTCGCCCTGGGACGCGCAAACGGTGTGTTGTGAGCGTGGAGTAATCACACGGCGGGGGGGTTTGAAACGGATGCCGTGGTAGCCTACCCACGGCTGGGGGTTGATGGATGTTCTTGGGACTGCCAGGACTGGCGCTTGCCTTGGGCGTGGGCAGCGTGGCCCATGCGCAAGAAGACCCGGCTCGGCCTCTCGGTCGGTGCGGCGACGTCATGCCTCGCACCGCCACGCCCGCCCGCGCCGCGATCGTGTTCGACTACGCGTCCGACCGCCTCGACCCCATCGCTCACCCGGCGATCGACTCGATGATCGAGCAGGGCGTCGCCGGCGCCCACCTCTGCGTCGAGGTCCACACGTCGACTCGGGGCGACGCCGCCCAGAACCTGACGCTCTCGCGCGCCCGCGCCTGGGCCGTGCTGACGGCCCTGCGCCAAGGCGGCGTCGCCGAGACCAGCGCCGCCGCCTTTGGCCGCGGTGAAGCCGAGCCGATCGACCCGGACGACCGCACCAACGCCCGCGTGATCGTGTGGACGTGGGCCGACTCCAAGGCCACTGGGCTGATGGCCAGCGCCGCCGCGCCCACGCGCTCCGGCCCCGTGATGAGCCCCGCCCATCAGGCCGCCGTCGACACGCTGATCTCCCGCCTGCCCGTCTCCGCGTCCAACCCGGACGTGGTCGCGGCCCTGGCGGCGCTGGGCCCGCCGCAGGCCGCCACCTTCGGCGAGACCTACGAGCGTCGCTACCCCAGCGCGGGCGTCGCGATCGTCGTCACCCGCGAGGGCATCCTCGACCGGGTCCGCGAGTACGGACGCGTCGTGGACACCCGGGTGAACGGCTACACGCTGGAGGCGCCCAGCTACATGTCCGAGCTCTCCGCCACCTGGACCGGCTCCATGCCGTCCGGGCTGTCGTGGGGCGCGCCCACCCAGGACGTGGTCGCCGCGCTCGGCGACGACGCCGTCTGCCTCTGGTACTCCAACGACTTCCAGGCGCTGATCTACCCGGCGCTCGGCGTGACCGCGGTCATCCAGCCCTACGGCACCGGCGCACGCGCGGACTGTCGCGGCCGACTCGCCGTCCTTGAGTACGGCCAGAAGGCGCTGCCCCCGCCCGCGTCGATCTCCATCGACACCCTAGGCCAGATCGCCGGTCTGCAGGTCGAAGACCCCCGCACCGAGACCGCCCTGGGCCTGCTCGGCCCGTACGCCCGCATCGGACAGCCGCCCACCTGGGTGTTCCGTCAGGCTGGCGTCGAGGTGA
>CANJMY010000071.1 GCA_947475315.1 Pseudomonadota bacterium
CCCTAGAACGGGCCCGGTGGCGCGCCTTGAGTCATCGGCGGCGCCCGGCTCCGACTTGGCCTGATCGTCGGGGCTGCGCGCGCACGGACCTTTAACGGTCCGCACGCGCGCACCCCGCCGCGGCCAGTCTGCGCCTGACGTCGTCAAAGGGGCGGCGCGCCAGCGGGCCCTTTCGGAGGGTCCGTGGGGTTTTGGGCGTGTGGCGGGTGTCAGCGGGACGGGCGACGCGGGGGATGGCGATGCCTAGCGCCGCGGGCCTAGGCGCGGTGCCCGCGCCGCACCCGGGCCGCCGCGCAGCCAACACCCAGCGATGGGCCCGAAAACAAACCCCACGGACCCGCGATGAGGGCCCGTTGGCGCGCCCTTCGCAGCGCTGTCAGGCGCAGGCTGGCCGCGCAGGGATCTGTCGCAGCGGACCGTTTCCAGGTCCGCGGAGGCAGATCCCTGCGATCAGGCCTGCCGGAGCCGGACGTCGCCGCAATTCCCCGAGGGGAGCGCCAAAGGGCCCGCTGTCCCGGGTGACCGGCCCCAGCGGCGAGCGACGCGCCGCAGGCCGGGTCTGCAAAAAGCCGCCCCGCCCTGCAAGGGCGCGAAGTGGGACGCACCCACCGAGCACCCACACGACGCGAGCGGAACTTACCAGCCCGACTCAATCACAATCTGCCGAACGGCCCGGATGGCATTGCGATCCCCGGCGGTGTCCGTCGCGTGCGTCACGAGCCCGTTCAGCTCATCGGCCGACAGCGGACGATCGAGGACCGACAGGTCGTAGGCCAACCCGTTGGGGAAGTCCTCGTGCATGGACGCGAGCGTGCTGGCGCCGGCCTCGTAGATGGCGTCGGAGACGGCCTTCTTGGTGCCGCGCTGGGTGCTGTGCACGACCGCGAGGACGGCGTTGCCGGGCTGCGGGGGGGCGGCGGCCATGACGGCGCGGGGGGCGTAGACGCAGTCGCGCAGGGTGCCGAAACGGGAGAACTGGCCGAGCGTGCGGGCGACGCGCGCCGCGATGCGGGGCTGGGCCTCCTGCGTGGCGGCGCCGATGTGCGGGGTGCACACGATGCGCTCCTGGGCGGCGTAGGGGTTCTCCCACTTGGAGCCGGGGCGGGGCTCGTCCGGGTAGACGTCGACCGCGGCGCGGCGGATGGCGCCGGAGGTGACGGCCTCGTTCAGCGCGTCGGAGCTGTGGAGGTTGCCTCGCGCCAGGTTCAGGAAGATGCGCGGGGACTCCTTGGGGCGGTCGGCGCCGAGCTGCGACAGCACCTCGTCGAGCAGGCCCTCGTTGTCCTTGCCCCACGCGTCCTTCGCGCTGGTGTGGCACGTGATGTAGTCGGACGACCGGAACAGGTCGACCATACTCTCGCAACGCTTCCAGCCCATCTCCTGGCCGACCTCCATCGCCACCGGGCGCGAGTCGTAGAAGCGGATGCGCATGCCGAGCGCCTCGGCCGCGCGGGCCGTCTGCCGGCCGATGTTGCCCAGGCCCAGCACGCCGAGGATCTTGCCCTCGACCTCAAAGCGTTCGGCGTCGGACTTGTCGAAGCCGTGCAGATGCGTGGCCGCGTTCGTCTCGTAGAGTCGGCGCGACAGCGAGATCAGGTGGCCGATGGCCAACTCCACTACGCTGCGGGCGTTGGAGACCGGGTCGTTGAATACCATGACGCCGTGCTCGGCCGCGGCTTCCTTGTCCACGCTGTCGTCGCCGATGCAGCAGAGTTGGACGGCGTGCAGGTCGGGGCAGGCCTCCAGCACGCGGCGCGACACGGTGATGCGGCTGCGCTTGAACAGCACGTGGGCCCGGCTGGCTTGCAGCGCCTCGATCAGCGCGTCCGTGCTCGGGACGGCGTCCGCCCAGGTGGTCTCGATGCCGTAAGGCTCCAGGTGCTCACGCAGCGAGCGGTGGGGCGACTCGACGACGAGTCCACGCAGGAAGGGGGTGGTGAGGATGCGCGCCATGGTCGGCTCCAGTCAGGGCCGCCCGGGTAACCGAGCGGTGCGGTCCGTCCACCCCTCCCCGACCAGAACCTATCTCACGCCGCGGTAGTCAAAGCCGACCCAGAGCTTCTCGTCGAGGGCCAGCAGCTTCTCGAACTGCACCGCGACGCCTTCCAGGGGCAGCGCCACCCGCACCGGGGCCGCGCCCGCACCCAACGCGCCCGCGTCGACCTGGGCGTTGGAGTCGTAGGCGGTCTGGGCGACGGAGTTGTCGACGACCATCGCCTGCATCGCGCCCAGGGGCTGGCTCAGGTACGGCACGAAGCGGACATTGCCGACCGCGTGCTTGCCGTCGACCTTGGCGCCATCCGGGGCGTAGATCGTCCAGCTCACGTAGGTGGTCGGGACGTCGGTGCGCGGAAGCTGCGCCTCAAAGTGGCCCGCGCCCGACGACGACGGCGCGTCCATGGTCTCCACGTAGACCACCTCGACGACGAAGCTGGTCAGCGTCCCGCCGCTGCTCGACGAGCGGATCAGCGGCACCAGCACGGCGCCGTCGCCCGACTTGGCCGGCTGCACCGCGCGACCCGCGACCGCTGCACTCCAAAGCTGCGCCCCCTCCGGCAAACCCAGCCGCAGGTACTGACGCCGATTGTTGCGCACCTGCCACTGCACCTGCGTCAGGCGGCGGCCATCCACGGTGAACATGGTCGTCGCGCTCGCCTGATCGAGCAGCGTGACGAGCACGTCGACCTCGTCGTGCGCCGTCACCACCAGCGGGATCTTGGCGGTCGTGCCCAGGTACTTGTACCCGAGCAGCACCGGCTGGTTGGTGATGCCCAGGATGCGACCGGGCAGCGTGCGGACGTCGACCGGGCTCGCGTCGACGACCTCACCCGCGGCCACCTCCAGGTTGCCGCTCGCGGTCACCCCGATCCAGCCCTTGCTGCGCTCCACGCCGAGCGGCGTCACGAGCGGTGCCTGCACCGTGCGACTCCCCTCGCCCAGGATCTGCTCCAGGTCCATCGCCACCGTGGTCGCGGCTTCCGCGGCGTAGTTGAGGTGCACGGTCAGCACACCCTCGCCCGACACCGTCCAGTCGCGCAGGCCCGAAGCGCGCACGTCGAGCACGGTCGCGCCGTCGGGGATGTCGTACTTGAACGAGTCGACGCCCGCGAACAGGATGGTGTGGTCGATGGTCGCGGTCGTGCGGACCAGGCCGTCGCCGACCGACACCAGGCTGTGGACCTCGCTGTAGACGCGCGCCTCCGGCGCCACGGCCGCGTCACGCGCCGCGCGCTGCCAGCGCACCGACATCCGCGCGCTCGACGGCACGCTCGCCTCGACCGTCACGCGATCGGGCCGCACGGTCTCGCGCTGCATGCGCGCGCCGGCGACGACGATCTCGACGGGCTCGGTGGTCGGGATGTCCAGGAACGCCGTGCTCGCGCCCGCCGGGGCCAGCGGGAACGAGAAGGCCGACGCGCCCGCCTCCGTCGCCACGTGCGCGGCGAACTGCACGTCCAGATCGACGGGGCCGGGACGGTTGGTCACGAGCGTGTACCACTCGCCGTCGAGCACCAGCGGCGCGGGCTTGCCCGCGATCGTCGCCGACATCAGCGCGACCTCCGACGAGAGCACCGGCAGGCGCACCCAGCGATCGGTCGCGTGTACGTCGACGTGCAAACGGCCGCGGATCACCGCCGAGGTCGGCGTCCCGTCCGCGCCGCGGATCACCTCACCGCGCAGCGACACGTCAGACAGCGTGGCGTCTCGCGGCGCCGTGGGCCCGGTCGGCCGCGCCTTGGCCTGCTCGTACATCCCGAGGAACTGCTGCAGCGTCATGGTGACGTGATCAGGCTCCTCCGCGTGCGCTACGACGGCGAGGCCGAGCGTGGCGAGGGCGGCGTGAAACATGCGGCTCATCGGAACCTCCTGGGTAGATCGACGCGGATGGTGACGGGCACGTCTGCGCCCGGGGGAAGCAAGAGCTGCTGGAAGCGAACGGTCTCGCCGAGCGCGGGCACAACGACCGCCGCGGAGGTCGCGGTGACCTCCAGCGGCTCAAACGCGTCGACCGGCTTGGGCTCCGCGAAGGGCGCAGGCCCGCGGGACGCGGGCGAGGCGACCGAGCCAGACTGCATGACGATCTCGCCCTGGACGTCGTCGGACTCGAAGTCGAATTCCGCGACCGCCGCGTGCGCCTTGTAGGTCCCGCCGCCCTGGGACACCTGCGCGGCGGCCCCCGTGCCGCGAGCGGCCTGGCTCGGCGCGCCGCGCGGCACGCGACGCGTCGACTGCGACGTGATCACCACCTGCGACGTCGCCTCCGAGCGCCCGACGGCTGCGGCCGAGTCGACCACCTCGCGGTAGTCACGCGGCGGCGAGACCTCGATCTCCTCGGGCGTGAGCGACGCCGTCGCAGAGGCGACGGGCTCTTCATCTGCGGGAGCGCCCGTCATCGGCGGCGAGGTCGCGGACTGGAGCGCGCGCCACCCGTCCTCCGACGCCGAGGGAACCCCGGGCTCCACCACGATGAGCGTCGGCTTGGCCTGCGCCCAGGTGTCGCCGTGCTCGCCGCCGGACGGATCGTTGGCGCGGCCGTCCTCGTAAAAGCCGTCGCCCCAGCCGACGTACCCGACGCCACCTCCGCCCTCGCCGCTCCCGGAAAGACCAAACCCCTGGCCGGCGAGGCCACCGGTGACGGCGTCGACCGAGCCGCTCCGCGTCCGACCACCCCGACGGTTCCGCGACTGCGCTTCGGCCTCCTTCTTCTTCGCCTCGCGCGAGCGGTCGCGCTGCGACTCAGACTCGCTCTGCTCCAGCTGCGCCAGCTTGTCGGCCGTCTCCGCGGCGGCGGCGTAGGCCTCGGCCGCCTCCTGGTCGTTGCCCGCGGCCAGCTGCTCGTCGGCGTAGCGCAGCACGTCCTGCTGGCGCTGCTCCTCGTCGAGCGAGCGCGCACGCGCCTGATCCTTCAAGCGACGCGCGAGCACCTCGTCGCCCGACGGCTCCACCTGTCCGCCGACCAGATCGAGGTTGGACTGGAGCCGGGTCACGTTCTCGTTGTCGCCGCCGATGCCTTTGAGCTCATCGAGCCGCTGCTGCGCCTCGCCAAAGTCGTTCTTCATCCAGGCGCCGAGCGCGTCCTGGTAGAGCGCGCTCGCCCTCGCCTGGTCCACGCCCTCCGCAAACCCGTAGGCCAAGCCGTCGCCCTCTGAGAAGGCCTCGACCCGCCCGCCGTCGCCGTCCGCGCCCAAGGCCCGCGTGCCCCGCGGCAGGTTCAGCGTCACGCGCCGCACCGCCACCTCCGCGTCAACCACCGGCAGCGCGACGATTGCGTCCTCCCCGTCCGCCCACGCGACGTCGTCCGTGCCGATCACCGTCAGCTCGATCGGGAAGGAGAGCAGGCCGCGCATCGTCTCCACCGAACGCGGCAGCGGGATGCGCCAGCCGGTCGGGTCCGACACCGCCGCCACCGGGCGCCCCTCGACCTGCACGGCAAGCAGCTTCATCCCGGGTCGCAGCCCGATGCGCAGCGACGACGCGCGCTCGTTGCGCACCGACAGCGTGCCCTGCGCGATCGTCCGACCGTCCCCCTCCGCCGCGACGAACCACTCCGCTACGTCCACGACCATCGCCGGACGATCCGCGGGCACAAACCGGAGCAGATCGATCCGGCCTGCCACGTCGCCGCGCCGCGTCGCCGTCGCCGTGCCGGTGATCAAGCCGTCGGCCCAGTCGGGGATGGACTCGATGGGCAGCGCCTCGCCGCGCTCAAACCGGGGGACGACCTCCACGTCCGTGTCGCGCGCGACGGACAGCACACGCTCGACCGACAGCGCGCCCGCCGGCGTGACCTCTGGCAGCGCGATCGACGCCGACTCCCCCGCCGCGATCGGCGAGGTCCAGGTCAGCTCCACCGTCACCGACGCCTCCGCAGGCTCGGTGAGCGTCACGTCGATCCGATCGCCCACGCGCGTGATGGACGCGACGTGGGCTCCCGTCACGATCAGGTCGCGTCCAGCCCCTGGCGCCGACAGACTCACCGTCGACACCCGGCCGCGACGCAGCGCCCAGCTCACCCGCGCGTGCACCGCGATCTCCGCGTCGCCCACCGTCACGCCGACCGCGGCCCGCGCGGTCATCAGCACGCCCTCGCTGGCGTACGACCCGACGCGACGCGGCCCGACGTGGAACGGCGCGCCGGAGGCGTACCAGCGCCCGTCGAAGAGCGCCGCGCCGCGGGGCACGTCCGCCAGGTCCAGCGCGTCCGGGAGGTGCATGGTGCCCACACCCGGCAGGAGCGAGAACGACGCGTCCAGCCCGCCCTGACGCTCCACCGTGCCGACCAAGTGGATCTGCGCCCGGCCCGCCACGATCACGCTGATGTCCTCGATCGGCGCCCGCACCGTGCCGAGCGACGCGCCCCACGGCCGCCCGTCCACGTCGACCGACGCCACGTCCAGCCCGTCCGCGAGGTGCGCCTCGAAGCGGCCCGCGGTGGGCGCGAGCACGGTCCAGGTCGCCTCGACGCGCAGCGTGGTGCCCTGCTCGGTCACGCGCACGTCCCGACGCGACACCCACGGCGAAGGGCCCCGCGCCGCCTCCGCCCGCGCCGCCACGGCCGCGTCCGCCGCCGTGCGCAGCTCACTCCAGGCGTGGCCATCCAGCGACACGATGGTGTCTCCAGACCAGGCCAGCGTCGCGAGCAGCTCAATCAGCAAGGGCGCACCCCACGGTCGAACGGAGTCCGCAGACACCGCTTACACGTGGGGGTGCGCGCTCCCGACATTTCGTTCACGCACGCAGCAACTTGGCGCGCAGATCAGGGAACGCCGAGCAGCCCGAGACCCTGGTAGGTCACCATCGACAGCACCCAGGCCAGCCCGCTCATGTAGACGGTGACGAAGATGGGCCACCGCCAGCCCTCGGTCTCTTTGCGCAGGACCGCGAGCGTCGACATGCACTGCATCGCCAGCGCGAAGAACACCATCACGCTCATGCCGGTGCGCGGCGTCCACTGGGGCGTGCCGTCCGCCCGACGCTCGGCCCGCAGGCGATCGCGAAGGCCGGTGTTCGCCTCGTCCGCGTCCTCGATGCCGTAGACCACGCCCAGCGTCGCGACGAACACCTCGCGCGCCGCGAACGCGCCGATCAGGCCGACGCCAATCTTCCAGTCGAAGCCCAACGGCCGGATCGCGGGCTCGATCGCCTGCCCGATCCGCCCGGCGTACGAGCGCTCAAGGGCCTCTGGCGCGGCGAGCGCGTCGAGGTCCGCGCCCGTCGCCTGCGCCGACGCCACGACCTCCGCCGGGAGCACCTGCTGGGGCGTGTACCGGGGGAAGGAGAGCAGCGCCCAAAGCACCACGGTCGCCACGAGGATGGTGCGGCCCGCCTCTCGCAGGAAGTCCCCCACCCGAGACACCACCGCCCGCAGCACGTTGCGCGGGTCCGGGACACGGTAGGGCGGCATCTCTAGCACCGTCGGGATCGCGTCGCCCGGCACCACGAGCTTGCCCAACACCACCGCGGCCAGCAGCGTGATCAGCGTGCTGAACAGGTACATCACCATCAGCGCGACAGGCCGCATCGGAAGCGACCAACCGACGACCGTGGCCGGGAACAGCGCGCCGACCACCAGCGTGTAGACCGGCAGACGCGCCGAGCACGAGGTCAGCGGCACGACCAGCATGGTGAGCAGGCGGTCGCGGAAGCGCGGGATGCTGCGCGTCGACAAGATCGCCGGCACCGCGCACGCGTAGCCCGACAGCAGCGGCACGAACGCACGCCCAGGCAGCCCGGCGAGCCGCAGCACGCGGTCCATCAGCGCCGCCGCGCGCGCGAGGTACCCGCAGTCCTCCAGCAGCGCGAGCAGGAAGAAGAGCACCGCGATCTGCGGCACGAACACCAGCACGCTGCCCACCCCGTTGAGCAGACCCTGCGTGAGGAAGTCGCGCAGGATCACCAGCGAGTCCGTGGAGCCGGCGCCGCCCGCGATCGCACCAGCGAACGCGGCGGTCGTCTGATCGCCCAGCCAGCCGAACAGGCCCTCGATCAAGCCGATGAACGGATCCGACCAAGAGAACAGCGCCATGAACACCAACGACATCGTCACCAGGAACGCGAGCGTGCCGAACACCGGGTGCAGGAGCACCCCGTCGATCGCGTCCGTGCGACGGCGGATCCGGTCGTCCACCTGCATGGACGTGAACAGGCTGGGCAGGCGCGCGTCGATGAACGCGTAGCGACTGCCGACGAGCTCAGCGTCCAGATCGCGGCCCTGCGCGGCGGCGCCCTTGTGGAGCGACTCGATCAGCGCCCAGGGGAGATCACGACCGGCCTCGTGCGCGCCACCTGCCGACAGCAGCGCCCAGCGCGCGACCGCCCGCTCCCGCTCGGGGGCCTCCGGAAAGCGTGCCCACGCCGGCATCTGCGCGCGGAGCATGTCCACGTCGCGCGCGGTGGCCTCAGGCACGCCCACGTCCACCTTGGGGACGAACGCGTCCGGATCCCGCAGGGCGCGGTCGATCGTCGAGCGCAGCGCGTCGAGGCCCTCGCCCTGGCGGGCCGACACCAGCACAACCTCGGTGCCAAAGAACTCGCGCAGGGCCTCGGCGTTGGGAGGGCGCCCGGCCTCGCGGGCCTCGTCCATCAGGTTGACGGCGACCACCATCGGCAGGCCGAGCTCCGCCACCTGCACGCCCAAGTACAGGCTGCGCGACAGGCGGGGCGCGTCGAGCACCAGCAGCACCAGCGCGAGGTGCGAGGACTCGGCGCCGTCGAGCAGCGCGCGGAGCGTGACCTCCTCGTCGGCCGCGTGCGCAACGAGCGACGAGGTGCCCGGAAGGTCCAGGATGGGCAGCTCGACGTCGAGCGACCGCAGCGTCGACGTCTCGACGTGCACCGTGGTGCCGGCGTAGTTCCCGGTGTCCGCCGACGCGCCCGTCAGCCGGTTGAACAGGGTGGACTTGCCCGCGTTGGGCGGCCCGACGAGCAGGATGCGACCCGCGGCGATCGCGGCGCTCATCCGAGCTCCACGACAACACACCGCGCGTCCACCCGTCGCAGCGCGACGATGGCGTCGCGGCAGCGGAAGCGGACGGGGTCCGCAAACGACGTGTCCCCCACCCGCTCCACGTGCGTGCCCGGCACCAGCCCGATCTCCATCAGCCGACGCCGGAACGCTCCGACGCCGCCGACCTGGCGGACCGTCGCGACGTTTCCGCTCAGCAGCAGATCAAGGGTGGTCTGGGTCAATTGAAAATCACTTTCATCAGGGCGGCAACTGGAAATAACTTGCAAGGACCGGGCCGTCATCCGGATTCACGATCGTGGTCTTGCAAACTCCGAGACGTCGATCTTCCCGCTGCCGTCGGGGGGATCGATGATGTAGCGGGGCATCGCGATGCCGCTGACCCTCGTCTTGAGCTCGGCGACGATCTGCAAGCCACGCTCGATGGACACGCGGAAGCTGGCGTTGCCCGTCACCGGGTCCGTGTGGTGCAGGTAGTAGGGCTTCACCCGCCGGTCGATCATCCCTTCGCACAGCTCGGCGAGCACGGCCGGATCGTCGTTCACGCCGGCGAGCAGCACCGCTTGGTTCATCACCGGGATGCCTGCGTCGACCAGCCGGGCGAGCGCCGCGTCCACCTCCGGCGAGAGCTCCCGCGGGTGGTTGCAGTGCACCACCACCCAGACCGGCGCCCGCCGCGCCAACGCCTCGACCAGCCCGTCCGTGATGCGGTCCGGCAGGACGATCGGCGCGCGGGTGTGGATGCGAATGCGCTTGATCCCGCCGGCGCGCAGCCGGTCGATCGTGTCGAGCAGGCGAGCGTCGCGGACCGCGAGCGGGTCGCCGCCCGACAAGATGGCCTCGCGCGCCCCGCAAGACGTCGCGTAGTCGAGGGCGCGCGCCCATGCCTCGGGCGACGGGTCCTCGCCGTCCTCGGGGTCATGCGTCCGCCGGAAGCAGTAGCGGCAGTAGACGTGGCAGCGCTTGGTCAGCAGCAGCAGCACCCGGTCGGGGTGCTTCTGCACCACCCACGGCACCGGGCTGCGAGCGACGTCGCCCACTGGGTCGTCCATGTCGCCCGGGTCCGGCACCAGCTCAGCGGGGTCCGGGAGGACCTGACGGGCCAGAGGGTCGGCGGGGTCCGAGCCCACGATCCGGCTCCAGAAAGACCGGGTCACGTGCACGGGGAACGAGTCCGCGACGGCATCCCAAGCCTCGGCGAGGTCCGGACGGATCCCCACGATCTCGGAACGCCCGACGATCACGCCGGGCTCGCCTGGACCAACAAGCAACCTGGGATTAAAGGCGCGCCGCAACATCACCCCCGACCCGGGCTTCCCATGTACGAGACTTCAGACATCAAGAATGGCCTCAAGGTTGAGATGGACGGCTACCCGTGGACCGTCGTCTACTTCCAGTTCGTCAAGCCGGGCAAGGGCACTGCCTTCACCCGCACCAAGTTCAAGAACCTCATGACCGGCAACGTCGTCGAGCGCACGCTGCGCACGGGTGAGCGCCTCACCCCCGCCGACGTCGCCGAAGACAACATGACGTACTTGTACAACGATGGCGAGATGTACACCTTCATGAACGACGAAACGTTCGACCAGGTGGCCATCCAAGCCACCGTCCTGGGCGACGACAAGCAGTGGCTGCTCGAGCAGATGAAGGTGCGCGTGCTCTTCTACAAGAGCCGCCCCGTCAACATGGAGCTTCCCACCTTCATCGACATCGTCGTGAAGTACACGGAGCCGGCCACCAAGGGCAACACGTCCCAGGGCGCCCTGAAGACCGCCGAGTTTGAGTCTGGCGCGACCACCATGGTGCCGCTGTTCATCGAGACCGGCGACACCGTCCGCATCGACACGCGCACCGGCGAATACTGCGAGCGCATGATCAAGAAGTAGGTGCGGATGACACCCGACCCCAGCGGACTGCGCGCGCGCGCCACGGTGCTGCGCGCGCTCAGGAACTGGTTCGCGGATCACGGGTACCTCGAGGTGCCCACCCCGGTCCTGGTGCCGTCCCCCGCCATGGAGCCCACCCTGTTCGCCGTCTCGGCGCACGGCGGCTTCTTGCGTACCTCGCCCGAGTTCGCGCTCAAGCGCGTTCTTGCGTCCGGCCTGCCGCGCATCTACGAGATCGGCCCTTGCTTTCGCGACCGCGAGCACGGAGGCTGGCACGGGCGCGAGTTCACGATGCTCGAGTGGTACCGCGCCGGCGCGTCGCTGCCGGACCTGATGGACGAGGTCGAGTCGCTGGTCAACGCCGCGGCCGACGCGCTCAACCGCCCTCGCCCCGGCCGATGGTCGCGTCAGACCGTGCGCGAGCTGTTCCGCGACCACACCGGCGTCGACCTGGCCCACGCCACCGCCGCCGAGATCTCCCCGCTGGACCCTGACGACTGGGACGGCGCCTTCTTCCGCCGCTGGGTGTCGGACGTCGAGCCCAAGATCAAGGCCCCCACCTTCATCGACGAGTGGCCCGCCAGCCAGGCCGCGCTCGCCGAAGTGCGCGCCTGGCGCCGCTGGCCCGTCGCCTGCCGCTTCGAGGCCTTCGTCGGCGGCGTCGAGCTGGCCAATGCGTTCCTGGAGCTGGGCGACCCGGCCGACCAGCGCGCCCGGTTCGAACACGCGATCGACGCGATGCGCCGCGACGGCGAGCGGCCTCACCCGCTGGACGAGTCGCTGATCGAGGCGGTCGGTCGCATCCCCCCCACCGCCGGGATCGCCATGGGCGTCGACCGGCTGGTGGCCGTGCTCTGCGGCTGGAACGGCATCGGCCCCGGGCGCGTGGTCTAGAGATCGCCGACTAGGCTGGGCGCTTGGACTAGCCCTCGCCGAACAGGCTGGGCGTGTCGTCCTCGAACACATCCTTGAGCGGCCACGGATCACCCACGCAGCCCAGGCACGGCGCGGCGGCGTCCTTGGTGGGCACGCGCAGCAGGTTGCGCGTGCGCTCCACGGTCAGCGCGACCGCGGTGGTGGCGCCCATCCGAGCGGCCCACAGCTCAGCCGTCTCGGCCGCGGGCTCGTCCCCCGTCACGCCGTACGGGCAGGCGCGCGTCCGCCGCGGCGACGCGCAGCGCACGTGGACTTCGGCCGCGCCCGCGATGAGCAGCGCCGCGACCCGCGCCTTGAGCCCGCCCGCCGCAGACAGCGCGACCAGCGCGATCTTTCGGCCGGCCACTACCTCGGGCACCGCGCGCAGCGTGCCGGGCACCCACGCCGGGCAGAGCGTGGCGTCCAGCGTGGCGGCGAAGCCACGCGCCGCGGGCCACGACGCGTCATCCGCCGCGACCACCAGCGTGTCGGCCGACGGCCGCGCCTCGCGCGCGAGCTCCTCGCCCAGCTGACGACGGACCTCCCACACCGACCGGCCGTCGGCGTGGCTCCCGGAGAGCGCGACCTGGAGCAGCTCCTGCCCACACACCGCCACCGGCCGACGCGCGAACGGGCGCACCGACGACACGCCGCGCTCGTCGACGATCACCATCTCACCGGGGTCGACCGCACGGAGCAGGTGGCCGCCCGCCGCGACAAACGCGGCCTCCTCGGACGCGAGCGCGATGGCGCCGTCTACCCGACCGAGCACCAGCGGCCGCAGGCCCTGCGGGTCACGCACGCCGACGAGCAGGCCGGGCGCCGCGACCACCACCGCGAACGCGCCCGACGACTTCCACAGGGCGTCGACCACCCGATTGACCAGCGTGCGCTGGCTGGACCGCGCCACGAGCGCGAGCACCAGCGCGGACAGCCCCGCGCCGTCGAGCAGCGCGCCACCGGCCAGCACGTCCCGGCGAAGCGACGCAGCGCCCACCACCGTGCCCGAGAAGGCCACCGCTACCTGCCCGACCGACAGCGTGCCCCAGGCCGGCTCGCGGGCCACATCCACCGCGCCGGACAGCACGTCACCCGACTGCGGGTGCGCGTGCCGCAGACCCAGCGCCACGTCACCGGTCAGCGCGTCGAGCGCGGCCTCGTCCTCCAGGAACAACGTGGTCGCGGACTGGCGGGCGCGCGCGACGTCATCGAACGCGACGATCCCCGCCGCCGCGCCGCCACGGTGCGCGAGACCGCGCAGACCGCGCGCCACCAGGCGACTGGCGCGCGTGTGCCCGAACACGCCAATCACGCTGACGCTGTCCGACAGATCGAGCACCGTCCCTCCCGTCCAGGCCGGGTATCCGAAGCGGCCCGGGCGCGCCGCCCCCAGGCGGACGGATCCAGACCGGCAGACGCACGCGCCCTCGGTCGCCGTGGTACGACGAAGCACGCTGAGGCCCCGATGCGCCTGTTCCTGCTCCCCTGGCTCCTCGCCGTCGCATGTTCGCCACCCGCGGTGGGGCCCGTCGCCCGCTACGAGCCAGGCTCCGCCGACTTCTTCGCCACGCCGTGGCCGTCCGACGCCCGCCGCACCGACGACGGCCACCCGGACTGGAGCACGTTCCCCAACCCCAGCGCCATCGTGCTGTTCGACCACTTCAAGACGGTGGCGGAGGCGCGGCCCGGCTTCGCCGAGAACGCCCCGATTTACGTGAGCTTCGACGGCCCGATCGACACCGACCTGCTGCCGGATCCCGAAGGCTCGATGGCGTCGGACGCGGCGGTGCAGCTCATCGACATCACGCTCGACTCGCCCGACTTCGGAAAGCGCGTCCCGATCCACTGGGAGTTCCGCCCGGCGGCGGGCGCGTACGTGCCCAACAACCTCCTGTCCGTCGCGCCCGTCGCCGGCTGGCCGCTCCGGCCGCGCACCACGTACGCGTTCGTGATGACCACCGCCGTCGCCACCCCGGCAGACACCTTCCTCGACGCCTGGGACCATCGCGATGGCGAGGGCGCCGGGTCGCTGGAGGCGCTGCACAAGACCGCCCCGTTCCTCGACCTGGACCGCAACACCGTGGCCGTGGCCTCCACGTTCACCACCGGCGATCCCACCGAGGAGATGGACCGCATCGCGCGCTTCCTCGACGAGCGCGTCGAGCCCCCGACGTTCCGATCCGACGTCGACTTCCTCTACAACCTCGGCGACTTCAGCGTGTACCGCAGCGACTACGCGACGCCGCTGTTCATGTCCGGCACCAAGCCGTACGCGGCCGAAGGCGGCGCGTTCGTCTGGCGCGACGACGGCTTCCCCGAGGTCCAGGGCTGGGATCCGATGCGCCTGTCGGTCGTGACGCCGCAGGACCGGTCCAACCCGCCGCCCGACGGCTGGCCGGTGCTCGTCAGCCTGCACGGCACGGGCGGCGACTACCGCACCTTCTGCAACAGCGACAGCCCGCTGGAGATCGCCGACTGGATGGTCCCGATGGGCGTCGTCGGCCTGTCGATCGACCTGCCGCTGCACGGCACGCGCGGCACGCCCGACACCCTCATCGACCTGCACAGCTTCAACGTGCTCCAGCCGGACTCGGCGCTCCACATTCACCGTCAGGCCGCCGCGGATTTGCTGTACTTGCTGCACGGCATCACCGACAACGGCCCGCTGGTCTTCACGCTGCCCGACGGCTCTGAGCTCAAGCTCGACACGTCGCACGTGGCGGTCATCGGCCACAGCCAGGGAGGCATCACGGCCGCCCTCGCGCTGCCGTGGCTCGGCGGCATGGCCCAGGGCACCATGCTCTCTGGCGCTGGCGGCCTGCTGGCGATCACCGCGGTCGAGCGCACCGCCACGGTCGACTTCCCGACGCTGATCAAGTCGATGCTGGAGTTCGCGCCCGACGAGGAGCTCACCGAGCTCCACCCGGTGCTGGGCCTCGTACAGTCGATCGTCGAACCCACCGACCCGATCAACTATGCGCCCTACTGGTTCCACGACCACCGCGGCGGCACCGGCGCCGTGCCTGAGCCCGTGCTGCTCACCAGCGGCCTTCAGGACGAGAACACGCCGAGCCGCACCGCCGAGGCGCTCGCGTCGGCCGCGCGCATGCCGTGGGCCGGCGCGCAGTACTCCGCTGCGCCCGGGCTCACGCTGCGCGGCGAAGCGGGCGGCCGCCTCCCGCTGGCGAACAACACCACCGACTGGTCCGGGGCGCCGATCACCGCCGGCTTCTCGCAGTGGTTCATCGGCTCGCACTTCGTCATCTTCGAGGATGAGAAGGCGCGCGATCTGACCCGCAACTTCGTCGGCACGGCGCTCCAGGGCCAGCCCGAGCTGCGCAAGGGACCTTGGTCGCCGTGAGCGACTGGCAGAAGCAGGTCTTCCCCGAGCCCTTCTTCCGCCCCGCGCCGGAGCGTGTCGCCGTGCCGCCGATCACCACGGGGGCGCTGCTCTCCCGATCGCTGATCGCGTTCGTGCAGCACGCGCCGTTCCTGCTCGGCGTGTCGGGCGTGGTGTTTGTGCTGATCACCGTGGGCAGCTGCGCCTGCTACATCCCGGGCATGATCGCGGGCACGTTGAGCGGCTGGGCGCTCGCCGCGTGGTCGCTCGGTACGGTCGACGGCCACGCGCGGCTCCGCGATGGCCGCGTCGCCATTCGGCGCCCGCTGCACGCGGCGCTCGGGTCCATCTGGTTCAGCGTGACCCAAGCCGCCCCGGCGGTCGCGCTGGGCATCCCCGTGTTGGCCGGGATGCTCGCCGCCATCCCGCTCTGGCAGACCCCCGCCCTGGCGCTCCCCATCTACGCGAGCAGCTGGGTGGTCGGGCTCGCGTTCAGCGGCGTGTTCGTCGCGCGGGTGGGCGCGGCCCGGTTCCTGGCCGTGGAGCACGACGTCAACCCGATCGAGGCCACCACGAACGTGCTGCGCGCCACGGCGGACGCATGGGTGCCGCTTAGTCTGGCCTACGCGATCGTGATCGTCTCGGTGCTGGCGCTGCTGCCGGTGGCGGTCGGCCTGTACGGGATCGTGTCGTCGTACCCCGACGGCTCCAACGCGCACCTCGCCGCGATGGCGGGCAGCGCGTTCCTGCTCACCGTCCTCGGCATGCTCTGGTACGGCGTGCTGACCACGCTCGACGCGGTGGCCTACCGGGCGCTTGGCTACCCGGTCGCCACGCAGGCCGACTCAGGCTGAGATCGCCATCATGCGCTCGAGCGGCACCAGCGCCGCCTTGCGCGTGGCCTCGTCCATCTCCAAGCGCGGCTGCAGATCGCGCAACGCCAGGTAGATCTTCTCGAGCGTGTTGAGGCGCATGAACGGGCACTCGTTGCACGCGCAGTGCTCGCCGGTGCCGGGCAGCGGCAGGTACACGCCACCGGGCCGCGCCTTCTCCATCTGGTGAATGATGCCGGGCTCGGTCGCCACGATGAACGTGGTCGCGGGCGACGTCTGCGTGTACGTCAGCAGCGCCGATGTGCTGCCGACAAAGTCCGCGTAGGCCAGGATCTCCGGCTCACACTCGGGGTGCGCCACGACCTTGGCGTCCGGGTGGCGCAGCTTGAGATCGAGCAGCGCGCGCTCGCTGAACGTCTCGTGCACGATGCAGGTGCCCGGCCACAGGTCCATCTGCCGACCCGTGGTGCGGATCAGGTACGCGCCCAGGTTGCGGTCCGGCGCGAACAGGATGGGGCGATCCTTGGGCATCGCCTCGATCACCTTCACCGCGTTGCTGCTCGTGCAGATCACGTCCGACAGCGCCTTGGTCGCCGCGGTGCAGTTGATGTACGACACGACCAGGTGATCCGGGTGCGACGCCTTGTACGCGGCCAGCTGATCCGCGGGGCATGAGTCGGCGAGCGAGCAGCCCGCCTTCATGTCCGGCACGAGCACGATCCGATCCGGGTTGAGGATCTTCGCGGTCTCCGCCATGAAGTGCACGCCGCAGAACAGGATCACCTCG
>CANJMY010000072.1 GCA_947475315.1 Pseudomonadota bacterium
CCGTCCATCAGCATCTGCAGGTCGTGGTTGAACTCGACGACCGCGACGTCGAGGCTGGCCAGCAGCTGCTCCATCAGGCGCGGCGCGTGGCCCAGGTCGGTGATGACGCCCACGCGGGCGCCGTCGGACTCCACGGCCCACGCGACGGGCTCGGGCGTGTCGTGCGGGATGGCGTGCGCCTCCAGCGTCCAGCCCTGCCACGCGATGCGCGCGCCGGTCGGCACCACCTCGACTTGACGGGGGCGGTGCGAGTCGGAGAGCCGCCCGAACGTGCCCTGCGTCATGTAGAACGGCACCTGCCGGCCCTGCGCGGCCTCGAGCTTGCGGTCGAGGATGGCGGCCGCGGCCACGTGATCGGTGTGCTCGTGCGTGATGAGCACGGCGTCGATGGTCGACCCGCCCAAGCCCACGGCCTCCAGGCGCTTGAACACCTGCAGGGCCGACAGCCCGCAGTCGATCAGCACGCCGCGACGACCGTCACCGACGTAGGTAGCATTGCCCTTGGACCCAGAGCCGAGCGGCACGAGCGCCAAGGAGGAGGCGTAGAGGGGCAGCATGAGGCCGGGCAGTGTACGTCATGCAGGGGCAGGGCGTCCACGTCCGATCGGCAGATCGACGGCACGCCGCGTGCAACGAGGTCCGCATGCGAGTCGGGATCATGACAGGGGGCGGCGACGCCCCAGGGTTGAACGCGGTGATCCGCGCCTTCGTGAAGCGAGGCGTGGGTCAGCTCGGACTGGAGGTCGTGGGCATCGAAGACTCGCTCGCGGGCCTGCTCCATAAGCCCCCCGGGGTGCGGAACCTGATGCCCAGGGATTGCCGCGGCCTGCTGCAGCGCGGCGGCACCGTGCTCGGCACCACCAACCACGGCGACCCGTTCGCGTTCCCCCAGAAGGGCGGGTCCGTGAGGGACCGCTCCGGCGACATCGCCGACACCCTCCGCGCGCTCGGCATTGAGGGCCTGGTGTCGATCGGCGGCGACGGCAGCCAGCGCATCGCCATGCGCCTGATGCGGGAGCGCGGCATCCCGGTGATCGGCGTCCCCAAGACGATCGACAACGATCTGGCCGCCACCGACATCACGTTCGGGTTCCGCTCCGCCGTGGACGTGGCGACCGACGCGCTCGACCGCCTGCACACCACGGCCGAGTCCCACGACCGCGTGATGCTGCTCGAGGTCATGGGCCGCGACACCGGCCACATCGCACTGGAGGCAGGCATCGCGGGTGGCGCCGACGTGATCCTGCTGCCCGAGATCCCCTACGTGCCGGCGCGGGTGGCGTCCAAGATCCACCGACGCCGCGCCATGGGCCGCACGTTCACGATCATCGTCGTCGCCGAGGGCGCGCTGCCGGTGGGTGCGTCGCATGCGGATCGCGCCGCGGCGCTCAAGCGGGGAGGGGGCGCGTCGGCCATCGTGGTCGAGGCCCTCAAGCCCTTCGTCGACTCCGAGATGCGCGTGACCGTGCTCGGCCACCTGCAGCGCGGCGGGTCGCCGATCGCCTACGACCGTGTGCTGGCCACGCGCTTTGGCGTGGCGGCGGCGGAAGCGGTCGCGGCGGGCGAGTGGGGCAAGATGGTGCGGCTGCACAACGGCGTGGTCGACCTGGTGCCGCTGGAGCAGGCCGTGGCGGCCAACCGCTACGTGGATCCGGACGGCGACCTCGTTCGGGTGGCGAGGGCGACGGGCGTGGAGTTCGGCGCATGACGGTCTCGACCACCGTGATCGGCGTGGGCGTGGCGGGGCGTGCCCGGGTGCGGGCGCTGCACCACCACCCGCGCGCCACCCTGGTCGCCGTCCACCGGGGCCGATTCGCCGCGGACGCGGGCGTCCCGGTCGTGGGCGCCGACGAGGTCCTCAAGCTCGCCGAGCTGGTGATCGTCGCGAGCCCGAGCGAGACCCACGAGGTCTGGGTGGAGGCGGCGCTGCGCGCGGGGCGCCACGTGATCGTCGAGTACCCGCTGGCGCGCACGGGCGACGCAGCGCGGCGCCTGCTCGCGCTGGCCGCTGAGAAGGGGAGGCTGCTGCACGTCGAGCACATCGGCCGCCTGGCCCCGCCGACGGTCTGGTTGGCCGAGCGGGTCGCGGCGGAGGGGTGGACGGACGCATCGATGACGTTCGAGTCTCCAGGGGCGCCCTGGCCGGACGGCGCGACGCATGCGTGGCAGGCCGAGTCGCGGCTCCACCGCCTGACCCAGGTGCTCGGCTGGCCCGCGACGCTGGACGTGGGCCGGGTGGACGGCGCGTGCATCGAGGCGGACGCGGTGTGGGCGGACGGGCGCCGGGCCCACCTCAGGTTCCTGCGAGGTGGGGGCGGGGAGCGTGGACTGGACTTCGTCGTGTGGACTCCGCTCGGTGAGCGGCGCATCACCGGGAGGGGGGCGTCGAGCGACGGCTCGCCCGTCCTGCTGGCCGAGCGGGCCTTGTTTCGGGCTGACCTGGACACCGCGCTCGATAGAATTGCGGGGGACGCGAATTCCTACGTCAGCGACGAGGTGATGGCGGCAATCCTCGATCTCACGGAGGTCCTGGGGCAGGGGCCGGGCGAGCGTTCCGTCAAACCCGCGTGACAGACCTTTGCCGGACGCGACGAATTCCATTATCGGCGCGCGCCAACCGCCCGGGGTCTCGGTCGGTTGGGAATGGGGAGCGCCACCTGCCGCGGGTGGTTGCGGGTCCCTGGTGGCGCTGATCGCACGGCATACCAGCCGCGCCCTGCGCCTGAATGTACCGGAGGGTGGATGCTCCGACCGATCACCAACGCCTGGGCCATCGCCGGCCTCTCAGCCATCGTGCTGGGAACCGCTGGCTGTCCAGACGTCGACGCTTTTCATGGCGATGAGCTGTTTCAGCACGAGGCACACTCGCTGCTGCCGCCTGCGCCGTCCCCCTACGAGGAGGGCGCTCCGCC
Source organism: Pseudomonadota bacterium (assembly GCA_947475315.1). GTDB lineage: Bacteria > Myxococcota_A > UBA796 > UBA796 > CAIOSP01. The sequence continues at coordinate 2,913 of CANJMY010000072.1, forward strand.
GTGGCAGATCGCGACTGGCGTGACCACGGGTGAGGCGCTGGCCCAGCCCGTCGCGTTCCCGCACGCCCGCCACGTGACGGACATGGGCATCCAGTGCGAGTACTGCCACGTCACGGCGCGGCGCTCGATTCACGCTGGCGTGCCGTCCACCGCGACGTGCATGAACTGCCACAAGTACGTGAAGAAGGACTCGCCCGAGGTCCAGAAGATCTGGGCGTCCCTCAGCACGAACACGCCTCTGCAGTGGAGCCGCGTCCACGACCTGCCCGACTACGTGTACTTCGCGCACAACCGGCACGTGAACGCCGGTGTCCAGTGCACGGAGTGCCACGGCCAGGTCGGCCAGCAGGGCCAGCTGAGCAAGTGGAACGAGACCGACGCGAACGGCGTCACGGTCGAGCATGTCGGCGCCAAGTCCCCGATGATTCGCGAGACCAGCCTCCAGATGGGCTGGTGCCTCGACTGTCACGCGACCCACTCGTCGATCGACACCAACTACGGGGACCAGGCGAACCTTCGGCGTGCAGAGCTGAAGGATTGCTGGACCTGCCACAAGTAATCGGGAGCCGATCGTGCCGAAGCTGAATCGCCGCGACTTCCTCAAGGCCTTGGGTGTGACGGGTAGCGCTAGCGCTCTCGCCGCCTGCGGTCTCGACAACAACCAGTACAAGACCCCCGTCGAGCACATCATCCCGTATGTGGTGAAGCCCGATCAGGTCATGCCCGGTACCCCCACCTTCTTCGCGACCAGCATCACCCGCGGCCCCTCGGCCCGGTCGGTGACGGCCCGCCACCGTGAAGGCCGCGTCATCAACGTGAGCCACAACCGGTACGCGGGGGCGCGTGCCAGCATTGGCAGCGCCGCGCTGCTCGAGCTGCAGAAGCACTACAGCCCCGAGCGCATCAAGGGCCCCACGGACGCCGGTCAGCCGGTGGCCTGGGACGCTGGCCTCGCCAAGCTCGCGGAGGCCGTGAAGGTCGCCCGCGACGCCGGCAAGAAGATCGCGTTCGTCGGCGGCTACAAGAGCGGCCCGATCGTCGACCTGCTCAAGGACTTCGCCACGGACGCGGTGTTCTGGGAGCCCCTCGGCTACGAGGGTGACGTCGCCGCGGCGGCGGCCCTGTTCGGCCGCGGCTCGGTCCCGTTCTACGGCGTCGACAAGGCCGGGTACGTCCTGTCCTTCGGCGCGCCGTTCCTGAGCGGCACCTGGGGCGACGCGGGCCTGCAGGAGCGGTACGCCACCGCCCGCAACCCCAACGTCGACAAGCGCGTCGCTCGCTTCGCGCTGCTCTCGCCGCTGCGCGACCAGACCGGCGTCAACGCCGATGACTGGTTCGCCGTGGCTCCTGGCCAGCAGGTGCTCGTCGCCCGCGCCATCGCCAAGCTGGTGGCCGAGCGCAACGGCGCGTCGGACGCCATCAAGGCCCTCATTGGCGACGTCAGCGTCGACCAGGCCGCCGGCGCTTCGGGCGTCACGGTCGAGGACCTCAAGTCCATCGCCGAGAACTTCGTCGCCGGTCAGGGCGTCGCCATCCCCGGCGGCCCCACGGGCTCGACGGACCTCGCGGTCGCGACCTACCTGATCAACCTCGCTGGCGGCGCCGCCGGTGACCGCTTCAACCTCGGCGGCTTCCAGGGCCCCATCGACGGCTGGGCTCGCCTCGCCGCGCTGATCGCGGACCTGGACGCGGGCAAGGTCGGCGTCCTCATCCTCGACGACGCCAACCCCGTCTACGCGCTGCCGGACGACGCCAAGTTCGCCGACGCCGCGAAGAAGGCCGACCTGCTGGTGTCCGTGTCGTCGCACCCCGACGAGACGACCAGCCTGGCCACGCTGGTGCTGCCGGCCTCGGACACGTTCGAAGACTGGGGCGCTGAGTCCCCGATCTCCGGCACGTTCATCGTCCGCCAGCCGGCGATGACGCCGGTCTACGACACCCGCTCGCTCGGCGACATCCTGCTGGGTGTCGGTCGCGCCGCGGGCCTCAACCTGCCGGCCGTCCTCGCCGACTACGCGCCGGGCACGGCCATCATCCCGGTCGCCACGACCACGCTCGGCTTCAACCCGCCCACCTGGCGCGAGTACGTCGCGTCCTGGTGGCAGGCGCAGCTGTGGGACGGCGTCACGCCGGTCCCCGCGTTTTGGGAGAAGTCGGTCATCGAGGGCCTGGTCGTCAAGCCGCAGCTCGACGCCTACCCCACGCTGTCCGCCGCCACCTACGCGTGGACGGACGACGCCATCGGCGGCACGGGCGAGTGGATCCTGCTCGCGCACCCGCACCACCACCGCCACGACGGTCGCTACGCGAACCAGCCGTGGGCGCAGGAAGTCCCTGACGCGCTGACCGGCACCACCTGGACGTCGGTCCTGGTGATGAGCGCCGAGCAGGCCGCGCAGCTTCAGGTCGTCATGGACGACGTGGTCACGGTGACGTCGGAGTCCGGCAGCTTCGAGCTCCCGGTCTACCCGCTGCCCGGTGTCACCGGGAACAACGTGTCGATCGCGTTCGGCCAGGGCCACACGGCCAACGGTCGCTACGCGGACGGCCGCGGCGTCAACGTCGCCAAGGCCTTCAAGGTCGCGGTCGACGGCAAGGGCTCGTTCTCTTGGGCTCCGCAGCGCGTCACGCTGCAGAAGGCCGCCAAGAAGGTCACGGTCGCCCACACGATGAGCGTGTTCGGCATGAGCGACACCGGCCGCAACTTCGGCGCGATCGTCAGCGCCGAGAAGATCGCCGCCGTCGGCGACGCGGTCTCCGAGGAGCCGGGCTCGCTGACTGGCATCCACGAGATGGAGATGGACCCGCGGCTCACCGAGAAGGGCTTCACGAACTTCTACGAGCTGCCGGACCACCCCACGTACCGCTTTGGCCTGACGGTCGACACGAACTCCTGCAACGGCTGCGGTTCGTGCATCATCGCATGCTACGCCGAGAACAACCTGCCCATCGTCGGGCCGGATCAGGTGAGCAAGGGCCGCGAGATGGCCTGGATCCGCGTCGATCGCTTCTGGGAGAACGACGTCGGCGGCAAGGACGACATCCGCTTCGTCCCGATGATGTGCCAGCAGTGCGGCCACGCCGGCTGTGAGAACGTTTGCCCCGTGTTGGCGACGTATCACAACCTCGATGGCCTCAACGCCATGGTCTACAACCGCTGCGTCGGCACTCGCTACTGCAGCAACGCCTGCCCCTACAGCGTGCGTCGCTTCAACTTCCACACGTTCACTTGGCCGGAGCCGTTCAACCTCCAGCTCAACCCGGACGTGTCGGCCCGCACCATGGGCGTGATGGAGAAGTGCACGTTCTGCGTGCAGCGTATCCGCGCGACCAAGTCGGCCTGGAAGGACCGCCATGGCTTCACCGCCGTGGTGCCGGACGCCGAGCTCAACAAGCTCCCGGCGTGTGTCGAGGCCTGCCCCAGCCAGGCCATGACCTTCGGCAACCTCAAGGATGAGGCGAGCCTGATCAGCCTGGCCCGCAAGTCGGCCCGTACCTACGAGCCGCTCAAGGACCTCAACGCCATGTCGGCGGTGAACTACCTCGCCAAGGCGAACTTCCACGCGGACCCCACCGTCGGCCATCATGGCGGCGGCGAGGAGCACGCGGAGGGCTCGGCCGAGGGCGGCGCCCATGAGGCTCCCGCCGAGGCCGGCCACGAAGCCCCCGCTGAGGTTGCGCCCGTCGAAGGCGCCGCCGCGGCTCCGTCTGCACCCCCGACCGAGGCCGCCCCCACGGGCGCCGAGGCCGCCCCCGTTCCGGCACACTAGAGGACACGGCTTTGCACGAATCCATCGACGCGAACCGGCCCGACTCATACGCGGCCGCCAACCGTGACATCATCCGCGTGCTCCTCAAGCCCAACCTGGGCTGGGCCGTCCTGTTCATCATCGCCACGTCGATGATGCTCTACGGCTTCTGGTGTGAGTTCCAGCAGCTCACCTGGGGTCTGGGCATCGCCGGCTACAACCCGCCGATCATGTGGGGTGTCTACATCGTCACCTTCGTGTTCTGGGTTGGCATCGGCCACGCAGGCACGCTGATCTCGGCCATCCTCTTCCTGGTCCGCAGCCGCTGGCGCACGGGCGTGTACCGCGCCTCGGAAGGCATGACGGTGTTCGCCGTCATGACCGCGCTGCTCTTCCCGGTCCTCCACCTTGGCCGCGCCTGGCAGGTGTACTGGTTCTTCCCGTACCCGAACCAGCGCTACCTGTGGGTGAACTTCAAGTCGCCGCTGATGTGGGACGTGTTCGCCATCAGCACGTACTTCACCGTGTCGGCCGTGTTCTTCTTCATCGGTCTGGTGCCGGATCTCGCGGTCGTTCGCGACCACAGCACCGGCCTCGTGAAGAAGATCTACGCGGTGCTCGCGCTCGGCTGGCACGGCACGGATCGTCAGTGGTACCACTACATGGGCGCCTACGGCTTCTTCGCCGCCCTGGCCGCGCCGCTGGTGCTGTCGGTCCACTCGGTCGTGTCTTGGGACTTCGCCATGGCGGTCACCGCCGGCTGGCACAGCACCATCTTCCCGCCCTACTTCGTCGCCGGCGCCATCTTCTCCGGCTGCGCGATGGTCATCACGCTGCTGCTGCCCATGACGTACGCGTTCAAGTGGCACGCGTACGTGAACATGTGGCACTTCGAGCACCTGGCCAAGATGTGCCTGCTGACGTCGGGCATCCTGACCTACGCCTACGGCGTGGAGTACTTCATCGGCTGGTACAGCCAGAACGCGTACGAGTGGGGCATCTTCTCGTGGCGCGCCACCGGTGAGTACGCCTGGGCCTTCTGGATCATGGTGTTCTGCAACTGCGTCGCGCCGCTGCCCTGGTACTTCCGCAAGGTGCGGACCAACCCCTGGGCCTTGTTCATCATCTCGATCTTCGTGAACATTGGCATGTGGTTCGAGCGCTTCAACATCGTCATCTCGTCGCTGGCCCACCAGTTCGACCCGGCGACGCACGCCTACTACCGCATCTCGCCCATCGAGTACGGCATCATGATCGGCTCGTTCGGCTGGTTCGGCTTCTGGTTCCTGCTCTTCCTGCAGACCCTTCCTGCCATCGCCATCGCCGAGATCAAGGAAATGATCGCGCCGCCCGTGCGCGGTGCAGCCCATGTGGAGGCCAAGTGAGCGCCGCGCACGCTGAAGTCGCGTCTGGTACGCGCATCAAGGGCATCTACGCCCACCTCGACTGCCTGCTCGCCGGCATTGAGAAGCTCAAGGAGGCCGGGATCTCTGGCTTCCAGGTGCTCTCGCCGCTGCCGCGCCACGAGATCCTCGAGGCCGTGTACGAAGGCCGCCCTTCGCCGGTTCGCTGGTGGACGCTGGTCGGTGGCATCACGGGCATCAACACCGGCCTGCTGCTGACGTCGCTCACGGCGTCGCAGTGGCCGATGATCAACCCGGGCGGCAAGCCCGTCGTGGCCCTGCCGCCCTACGCGGTCATCATGTTCGAGTGCACCATCCTGTTCGGCGCGCTGTTCACGCTCGCCGGTCTGATCGTGCACTGCGGCCTGCCGGGCTTCGGTCTGGACAAGTCGCTGCAGGACCCGCGCGTGTCGGATGACAAGTTCGGCATCGCCTTCCTGCGTGCCTCGGCCAAGGATCTGGAGCGCATCGCCGCGATCCTGTCCGACACGGGCGCCATCGAGATCACCCGCGGTGACGACACCATCTATGAGGTGCCCAATGCGTAAGACAGTGCGCTTGGCCGCGGTCGCGCTCGCGACTGGCCTGTCCAGCACCGCCTGGGCGCTGCCCTGGAACATCGACATGGCGGACTCGGCCTCGGTGAAGGCCTACGAGCAGGCCATGGCCGTGCTGCCTGACGGCGTGATGTCGCAGTCCAACCTGCTGACGCCGATCAGCTACCGTCGCAACTGGACCCTCACGGGCCCGGACGTCAACAACCTGACGGCGGAGATGGTGCTGGGCGAGGCCTTCGACATGAAGGACGCCGGCCAGATCGCCAAGGGCGGCGTGCTGTACAACACGTACTGCGTGCCCTGCCACGGTGACGGCGTGAACGTCGGCCCCGTCGGCCAGCCCGGCCGCTACCCTGCGGTCGCCGTGCTCGCCGGTGACGCCGGTCGCCTCAACAAGGTGTCGGACGGCTGGGTCTACCTCACCGTACGCAACGGCAGCCTCTCGACCCTCATGCCCGGCTACAGCTTCGCGCTGTCCGACGCTGAGATGTGGTCGTTGATCTCGTTCCTTCGTTCCGAGACGGTCCTGAAGGGCACCACCTACGTTCCGCCCGTGACGGCTCCGGCCGCCACCACCGGGGGCACGCCATGAACGCCGTCCGAAACAACGCCCAGATCGATGCCGCCATCGACGCGGTCAAGGGCCGCCAGCTCCCCGGCACCGTGAAGGCGCTCGCCTTCGCGGGGATCGTGTGGGGCATCGGCGCGTTCGGCTACGGGCTGACCTGGGACAAGAAGTGGACCTGGGGCGCCTTCCTGGTCGCGCTGGTCTACACGTTCGCCATCGCCCAGGGCGGCGTCGCGTTCGGCGTGATCATGCAGGGCACGCAGGCTCGCTGGGGCCGTCCGCTCAAGCGCGTGGCGGAGTCCTTCGGCTTCTTCCTGCCGGTCGCCTGGCTGCTGCTGGTCGCGTTCCTGATCTTCGGCCTGCCGATCTACCCGTGGAACCCCGCCTACTGGGGCACCCCGACGCCGATCGCGCCGCACATGGCGAACGCTCCGGCCTCCAAGGAGATCTGGCTCAACCCGCTGTTCTTCCAGGTCCGCACGGCCTTGGCCGTCGCCTTCCTGATCCTCCTCGACTTCCTGTTCATCCGCAACTCGCTCGGCGGCGACCTCGTCCTCGCCAAGCAGCGGCTGGGTGACGCGGCGCCGTCCTGGTGGAACTTCTTCATCGCGGGCCGCACCGACGGCAAGGCGGCGGGTGAGGCGGGCCTCGCGTCCAACTACACGCTGGTCCCGTTCATCGGCTTCACCTACGCCATCGTCATGTCGCTGATCGCGTTTGATCTCGTCATGTCGCTGGACCCGTGGTGGGTGTCGAACATGTTCGGCGGCTGGATGTTCATGTCCTCGCTGCTGATGGGCTTCTCCACGCTGGCGGTCTTCGTGACCGTCGGCCGTGACTGGCTCGGCCTCAAGAGCTGGGTCAAGCCCAAGACCACGCATGATCTCGGCCGCTTCATGCTCGCCGGCACCATGTTCTGGGCCTACACGCTCTACGCGCAGATCCTGCCGATCTACTACACGAACGTGCCGGAAGAGACTTCGTTCCTGCTGATCCGCCTCATGCTCCCGCAATGGGGCTGGCTGTCGCGTACGGTGGCGGTGCTCTGCTTCATCGCGCCCTTCACCATCCTGCTCTCCCGCGGGATCAAGAAGATGCGCTACCCGTTCGCGGGCGTCGCCCTCCTGTCCCTGACCGGCTTCTTCCTGGAGCGCTCGCTCCTGATCCTGCCGTCGGTCTACTTCGAGTCCACCTTCCCCACGCTCCAGTTCCTGATCATCAACGTCGGCATCTTCGCGGGCTTCATCGGCCTGTTCGTGCTGGTCGTCGGTGGCCGTCTGGCCCAGGTCCCTGCGGTGCCGGTCGCTGACCCGCTCCTCTTCGACCACCCCTGGGACGAGCACATCCACGCCTTCGGCGGCCACCACGGCCACTAGGCCCTGATGGTCCCGTGAGGCCCGCGCTCGGTTCGTCCGACCGCGGGCCTCTTCACTTTCTGGGGGAGCGATGTCGCTGCGGATCACGGGCGGTGAGGCGAGGGGACGGATCGTGCGGCAGCCGGTCCTCGACGGCGTGCGGCCGACGTCGTCGCGCGTGCGCGAGGCGCTGTTCTCGATGATCGGGCAGGATCTGTCGGGGCTCACGGTGCTCGACGCGTTCGGCGGGTCCGGGCTGCTCGGGTTGGAGGCGTGGTCGCGCGGCGCGGACGTGGTGATCGTCGAGCGCCGGCCGCACATCGCCCGCGCGATCCGCGACACGGCCGCGGACTTGGGGGCGACGGTGGACGTGAAGGTGGGGGACGTGCTGACGCTCGGGCCGTCGCTGGGCCGCTACGACGTCTTGCTCTGCGACCCGCCCTACGCGGTGGACGCGGGCGAAGTGCTCACCCGCCTTGGGCCGCTGGTGCGCGGGCAGATGGTGTATGAGTCCGACGCGAAGGCCAGCTTGCCCCAGATCTCCGGGGCGTTGAGCCTGGATAGAGTACGACGGTTCGGCGGAACGGCGCTATGGATGTACCTCGGAGAGCAACCATGAACCCCGCTGCGCTCGACCAAGCCTTGGACGCGATCGTCCGCGTGCGAGGCAAGTCCCTGCGGCGACCGGGTCGTGTGTCCCTCGACCTTCGCGGTCAGGTCGCCGAGCTGGTCATCGACAACCCTCCGGACCGTCACGCGCTCACGTTCGGCATGATGGAGGACCTGGGCCGCGCGGTGAAGCGCCTGCGTGAGTGGGACGGCACGGTCGTGATCCTGCGGGCCTCGACGCCGGACGGCTTCTGCTCGGGCGGCCACCTCGACGAGGTCCGCGAGTCGCTCGCCGTGTCCACGGTGGGCGCGGCGATGAGCCGGTCGATGACCGCCATCTGCGACGCGATCCACGAGCTCCCGCAGGTCACCGTGTCGGTGATCACCGGGCCCGCGGTGGGCGGCGGCGCTGAGCTGGCCACCTCCACGGATCACCGCCTCATGACCGAGGCCGCGTGGATCCAGTTCCGGCAGGCGGCGCTGGGCATCGGCACCGGCTGGGGCGGCGGGCGCAGGCTCGTCGGCATCGTCGGTCGTCCGTCGGCCACCCGCTGGCTCACGACGTCCGCCAAGGTCGGCGCCAAGACCGCGCTCGGCGCGGGCTTCGCGGACCGGGTCGTCACCGGCGACGCCCGCGAGGCCGCGATCGAGTTCCTCAAGCCCGTGCTGTCGCTCCCGCCCGAGGGCGTGCGCGCCGCCAAGCGTCAGCTGGTCGCCGCGAGCCAGGTCCCGCCGGACTACGACGCCGAGGCACGCATCTTCGTCGAGGGCTGGGGCGGCCCCGCGCACCGCAAGGCGTTGGACCAGAGCGGGGGGTAGGCGCGGCCTCGCGCCGCGCGTCGTCCCGAGGACTACCGCGCCTCGGCCAGCCACGCGTCCAAGTGCGCCACCCGCGCGGTCGCGTCCGCACACACGGCGGGCGCCGCGGTTCGCGTGTCGTCCGCGACCTTCGCCCAGCGCGCGCGCTGCTGACCCAAGGAAGCGACCAGGTGTGGATCGCCGTGCTCACGCAGGCGCGGGCCGAACGCCAGGTCCAGGCCTGAGGAGGGCTCCTCTCCGGCCACGGCGCGCATCACGGCGGCGAAGCCCTGGGCCTCAGGCGCCAGCGCCTCAGCCTCAAGGCGCCAGCCGCGGGCGGCGAGCCCGACCCGCAGCAGCTCCGGATCGTCCTGCGCGTGCGCGACCAGCACGTCTGGCCTGGGCCCCGCGTCGAGGATCGCCAGGATCGTCCGCGCGCCCATGCCGGCGATCACCGCGACCGGCACCTCGCGAAAGCAGCTCAGGCCGTCCGCGATCACCCACGGCACGCCCGACCGCCGGGCCCGGTGGGGCTCGCGCTCGGTGGCGATGGCGCCCAGCGCGCGGGCGACCTCGGCGTGGTCGGCGCCCACGTCCACGATCCAGCCCCGGTCTTTGGGCACCAGGGCAAGCACCACGTCGCGTCGGCCCAGGTTCATGCGCGGCCCGCTTCGATGAGCGCCGCGCGCGCGCGGGACGCCACCTGGCCCAGACGCGTGCGCGCGTCGGCGCTCAGCGCGCGATCGGGCTCGCGCAGCGCGACGCGCGCTTCGGTCAGCGCCGCAGTCCAGCCCGCGACGTCCTCGCCGCGCTCCAGGGCGGCCTCGGCGGCCTCCAGTGAAGTCCACAGGTCCGCCTGCACGGTCACGGGGACGTCGGAGGCGAGCGAGGCCTCGCGCAGCGCGAACAGGGCCGCCCAGGCCTCCGGCGCGGCGCGCAGGCGGGCCACCTCGGCGTCATGCTCGCGGCGGGCGAGCCCAGGGGCCTGGGACTCTCGCAGTCCGGCGAGCAGACCACGCACGCCGACCACGGTGAGGCCCACGGTGAGCAGGGCAGGGAGCAGCGCCCACCCCACGCTCGACGCGGCGAACCACGCGCCCGCGCCGACGAACGGCACGAGCAGCAAGGACGCCGCGGCGGCCAGCAGCGCGCCGACCGAGGTCAGCAGCGTCCCCGGCCCTGGGCCGGCGAGCACGCGCGTCGGCACGCTTAGCGCCGTCGAGCGTGACGCGGCCAGCGCCTCCGCCGCGCGCGGGCTGGGCGAGCCGTCGATCACCACCGGCACACCCGACTCGGCGAGCCGCGCGAGCGCGCTCACCGGCAGCCCGGACGCGGCGGCGACGCGCTGCCGGTCCGCGACCATCAGGCCCGACACGACCGACGGGTTCACCACCACGAGCGCGCTTCGACCTGTGTCGGCCGTGGCCTCCGGACGTGTCGGAGGCGGCGGTCGCGTGGTGGTGCGGACCTCGTCGGGCAAGGGCGCTCCCAGGGGCCTAGGTGGGCCCGGGGAGGCGCGCAGGGCCGCCGGGGGGAGCCTGGCCGGGCGGGCCGGGCGGACGGGGCGGGGGCTGCGGGGCCCAGCGCACGACGCACTGGAACTGGCCCTTCTTGGAGTCCTCGGAGATCATCACGAGGCCGGAGAGATCCGCGCGCACCGCGAACGCGAGCTCGAACGACGCGCCCGACGCGCGGACGGCGGGGCCGATGTCGTCGCCCATGTACTGCACGAGCGTGCGGACGGTCTCCAGCACGTTCATGATCGCCTTGCGGGGGTCTGCCTTGACCTCGGACTCCGACTTGGAGAGGCCGCCGGACGCGGGCGCCTCCAGTAGAACCTGCTTGTCACCGAGGAAGGTAAGATAATTCGCCATGCGTAGGCCCTCGTGGGTTCGACTGCGGTGTGGGCGCGATCTCTAACGCGCTTCACGCAGGGGTCGCGTGTCGTGCGATGGACGTGGTAAGGTCGCGCCCCGCGCTGGGAGTCGCTTTGTCTGGGCCGTTGAACCTCGAGCAGATCCTGACCTTCCTCATGGACACGCCCATGTTCCGGGATCTCGATCCCACGGAGCTGTCGGAGATCGTGCACATCCTGCAGGTCCGGCACATCCGTCAGGGACACAAAGTGTTCAGCGAAGGTGAGACCGGCGACGCCTGGTACATCGTCTACGAGGGCGAGGTCGACGTGCTCAAGGACAGCGGGCTCGGCCTGGAGCGCCTCGCGCGCCTTGGGCCGCGCGCGTGCTTCGGCGAGATGTCTATCCTCGACGGCTCCGCGCGCTCGGCCACCGTGCTGCCCGTGGGCGACGTCAGCGTGCTGCGCTTCCCGCGGCTCGAGTTCCAGGACCTGCTCCGCGCGGGCAACCTCGCCGCCTACAAGCTCGTCCTGCAGATGGCGCTCGTGCTGGTTGGCCGTCAGCGCAGCACCACGTCGCGCCTGACCACGCTGCTCAAGCTCAACCAGGACATCCTGGTACGCGAGGGCCTCAGCCCGATCGTCGAGATCTTCTCGTCGTCTGAGTGAGCGCCTGGCGCCTCAGTTCACCTGGATGAAGGTGGGCGTGGCGAGCGCGTTGAGGCCGAACTGGTTGAACACCGGCTGGCAGTCGGTGTCGTTGGGATCGGACTGGCAGCCCTTCGGCGTGTCGTAGCCGCCGCCACCCGACGCCACGACCGCGTTGCGGGTCAGGTCGCTGGTCTTGAGCAGCGTCGACAGATCCATGTCGATGGTGTCGTCGTCCGGCGCGAAGCGGCTGAAGCTCCAGGTTGTCACGTTGTCGGCCGCGCACGACGTGACGGGGCCGTTGCCGTCATGCACGCAGTTCACCGCGTGGATCTGCACGGGCCAGGTCGTCTGGCCGCCGCTCGTGGGCGACAGGCCAAGCTGGAAGTGCTGCCAGCCGGTGATCGGGTTCACGAACATGCCGGCGACGTCGAGCGGGGGCGCGGCCGCCTCCAGCGTCTGGTGATCGAACGCGAACGGCACGCCGATCTTGAAGGTGACGCCGTCGTACGCGCCGCCGGGCACGGTGCCCACGACCACGTCGTTCATGCCCGGCGTCCCGCCCTCGCAGAAGCCGTCGCCGGACTCAAAATCGAGCAGCGTCAGGCCATCGCCGGACCACGGCGAGCCCTGCGCCAGCTCCACCGGCACGGCGTCGCCGGTGTTCGCGTCGATCAGCGCCACGTCGTGCACGAACAGCCGCATGTCGGTGGGCCGCACGGTGGTGACCGACAGCCCGATCTCCGACACCTGCGTGCGGCACTCGAAGGGGATCTTGTCGAACATCGCGCGGAACTGGATGGAGACGTCGCGCGACTCCGGCGCGGTGTCCTGCTTGTCGGGCGGCGGCTCCTTGTGGCAGGCGGCGAGGACGAGCAAGAGCACGAGCAGTCGCGGCATGGAGTTCTCCAGTTCGCTTCCATATCACGACCCTTCAAGCTCGCCCCAGACTGTCGGCGCCAGGGCTGCGCTTGCGGGCAGTGCATGAGGGAAAGCCCGCATCGCAGAAGCGCCGATCCAGAGGCAAGGTTGAGCACCACCCTTCAGATCGAGCGGCCGACGTTCGACGGATGAAACGTGGCCTTGTCCGGTTCTGGAGGCGTACCGAATGGGTATCCGTGGACGTACGTTGGCGTGGATGTTTGTCGTGCTCAGCCTCGCGCTTTCTGCGGGCTTCTCGTACAACGCCCACATCGTCAGCGACGAGGTCCGCGGCGAGGAGCTTCGGGACAACGCCCAGCGCGCGCACTCCGCCGCGATCTGGCTGGAGGACGCCGCGCGGACGCTGCTTGGCCAGAGCCGGGACTATGCGAAGTGGGACAACACCTGGAGCTTCGTCCATGACGAGGCGCCAAACTACCTGATCGACGACTTCGACGCGGGGAGCTGGGCCAGCCTCGACGTGGACGCGCTCGTCATTGGCCGCCCGGGTGATCTGCGCTTTGCCCGCTCGCGCCCGGTGGATGGCGCCGACGCCGCGCCGCTGTCCATCGACACGCTCGCGGCGATCGCGCCGGTCCTTCAGCGGGCGACGGACGGGATCGGACTCATCTCCTACGATGGAGTCGCGTGGCTCTACGCCGTGACGCCGGTGCTGCGCACGGACGGATCCGGCGGCGATGGCATGGTGTGGATCGCGTTCAGGCGGCTCGACGAGCGTCGCCTCGAGCTCGTGTCGCGTATGGCGTCGAGCGCGGTCGAGGTTCTTCCTCCTTCGTCCACGGGCGCGACGGTCGGCCGTGCACTCGAGACCTACACGACGCCGCTCGAGTTGGGGGGGAGCAAGGGTTGGCAGCTGCGTGTCACCCGCCGCTCTGAGGTGCACGCACGCATCTTGGAGCGCATGCTGGAGCTCGCGACCGCCATGATGATCGCGGGCGCGGCGGTGCTGCTGGCCTCGCTGACGCTGGTCGACCGCCTGGTGCTCCGCCGCATCGTGCA
>CANJMY010000073.1 GCA_947475315.1 Pseudomonadota bacterium
CCGGGATCGAGGAGTCGATCGTCGACGAGATCGTGGCCGCCCTCAAGGCGCTGATCCCCGACATCCCCGACCTGGGCGATCTGCCTGACCTGGGCGATCTGCCCGACCTGGGCGACCTCCCCGGCTTGGGCGACCTGCCCGGGCTGGACGACCTGCCTGATCTGCCCGACGTGTGGGGCCCGCTCACCGCCTGGGGTGAGGACGAGGACGAGGACAACGAGGACGGAGACAGCGACGGTGGCGGCGGCGGCGGCGGCGACTCCGACTACGGCGACAACGAGTACGGCGGCGGCGGCGGCGGCGGCGGCGGCGGCTCCGACTACGGCGACAACGAGTACGGCGGCGGCGGCGGCGGCGGCGGCTCCGACTACGGCGACAACGAGAACAGCTACGGCTACGCGGCCAGCGGCGGCGACAACGAGCGCGGCGCCGAGGAGCTGCCCAGCGAGGACGAGGTCGCCGAGGCGATGGAGGACGCCGTGCAGCGCGGCATCGACAACGCGCCCGAGGTCGAGCCCGAGGACGACGACTCCGGCTTCGCGGCCGTGGTCGGCATGAAGTTCGACCAGTCCGCGTTCATCCAGTACGGCGGCCTCGGCTACATCGACGTGGGCGGTCGCAGCGCCATGTCTCCGCCGCCCATCCTGTGGGACGTCAGCCACAACTTCTTCGGCGGCTACACGGTCAAGCCCACCGCCTACGCCACGCCGGCCGATCTGGTCTACCCGTCGAACGCGGCGCCGCCCGGAAACTACGTCCGCGCCGCCAAGATCGAGGAGCAGGACCTCGACATCCTGGGCAGGGTGATCACCATCACCTACCTGGTCGACGGCGCGACCTCGGCCGCCGTGAAGCAGGCCGAGGAGGAGCACGCGCAGGACACCGTCGACGCGTACAACCTGTCGATCGGCGCGTGGGGCCGGGCCGTGAACGCCGCGACGGGCACGGAGTTCCAGGGTGCCACCGCGTCCGACGCCAAGAGCAAGGCCATGCAGGCCATGGCGGTCAACGCGGGCATCCCGTGGGGCAAGTGGGGCGAGAAGCCCGAGGACTGGTCGCAGGCGTACCAGGACCTCACCAAGCAGACCATCCCCAAGCGCGACGGGTCGGGCAGCCACACGTGGAAGCCTGAGGTGTCGTACGTGATCCCGAAGAACCTGGAGGCGGTGTGTACGCTGACCACGCCTAAGCTGCTCGGGCCTGGGCAGATCACGTGGTGACCGCGCGAGAATAGTCGTAGCGGCGCAGTCTCTTCGCAGACAACCTGTGGCCGATCTGGAGTGCGCGTGCGCCACACTTTGTTCATGCTGCTGGCGTTCGCGTCAGCCTGCGATGGCCGTGCCTCGACCGCGGACACCGACCTGCTCCTCGGTCAGGACACGGCAGACACGGACGCCGCCGACTCGGACGGGGTCGACTCCGACGTGGTCGACTCCGACGCCGCCGACACCGACGCCTACGAGACGGACGTGGCCGACACGGACGTGGCGGACAGCGACAGCGACACCGCGCGCCCACCCCACCGCGGCTGGTGCTTTGAAGGCCCGGGCGAGGACACCACCGACACCGCGCACGACTCTGGCCCCACCTGGTATGACACCGGGATCCACGCCTACCTCTCGGCGGACGGCTCCGTCGGAGACTGGATGGGGCGCCTGCGCACGTCGGCCGACCAGCGCGGCGTGTTCTCCACGCTCGGCTGGCGGTCCCGCAACCTGTTCCTGGGCCTGCGAGACCCCGACCTGACCCCGGGTCGCGCCGATCTGGCCGTGGTCGCCTACCTCGGCGACTCGTCCTCCACGGGCACCCAAGGCCTGCCGGGTGTCACCCGCACCCCCGCCCTCGCCGTCCCCGCCACCTGGGCCGTCCGCTGGACCACCGACAACCGCGCGCTGGAGCTCTGGGCCTGGAACGCGGGCGCGTGGCATCCGCAGCCGCTCCCGGCCCACATGCGCGCGGTGCCCACCACCGACGCGCCCGGCGTGGAGCTGCAGATCCCGTTCACGCTGCTCGGCTGTGACCCGGCGTCGACCGCGACGTGGATGCTGGTCGACCAGACCACCGGCGCCACGACCTCCGCCAGCCCCTCCGAGTCGATCGTGGAGGGTGCGGACCCTGACGTCGGCTGTGCGTTCACGTTCGATCCGCGCCTGGGCCACGCGCTGACGTACCTGCTGGGCCAGTGCGGCCAGACACGGCGGCCAGGCATGTATTTGGACACGTCGACGCCCTGACGGTTGGATCGCCGCGCACGCTGGCGATCCCCCCCCGTTGCGATTACTCCCGGCCCCCCTATTTCCCGGGCGTATCGCCCCACCAGGAGCCGGTCGTGACCGCTAAGCACTTCGGCGCAAAGAGCACCTTCCCCCTCGCCAACGGCCAGTCCGCGGTCCTGTACCGCCTGGCGGCGCTGGAGGAGGCGGGCCTCTGCAAGCTCTCCAGCCTGCCCTACAGCATCCGCGTGCTGCTGGAGTCGGCCGTCCGCAACCATGACGGCTTCCTGGTCCGCGACGAAGACGTCGTGAACATCGCCAAGTGGTCGCCCAAGGTCGAGCCGGTCGAGATCCCGTTCCTGCCGGCCCGCGTCGTCCTGCAGGACTTCACCGGCGTCGCCTGCGTCGTCGACCTGGCCGCCATGCGCAACGCCATGGTCTCCCTCGGCGGCGACCCCAAGAAGGTCAACCCGCTCGTCCCGGTCGACCTCGTCATCGATCACTCCGTGCAGGTCGACGTGTCCGGCAAGTTCGCCGACGCGCTCGAGCAGAACATGGACATCGAGTACGAGCGCAACATGGAGCGCTACGAGTTCCTGAAGTGGGGCCAGCGCAACCTGCAGAGCTTCCGCGCGGTGCCCCCGGGCCGTGGCATCGTCCACCAGATCAACCTGGAGTGGATCGCAACCGCAGCGATGCAGAAGACCATCGCGGGTGAGAACACCTACTTCCCCGACAGCGTCGTCGGCACCGACTCGCACACCACCATGATCAACGGCCTGGGCGTGCTCGGCTGGGGCGTCGGCGGCATCGAGGCTGAGGCCGTCATGCTCGGCCAGCCCACCTACATGCTGACCCCTGAGGTCATCGGCTTCGAGCTGACCGGCAAGCTCAACGCGGGCGTCACCGCCACCGACATGACCCTGCTCATCGTCCAGATGCTGCGCAAGAAGGGCGTGGTCGAGAAGTTCGTCGAGTTCTACGGCCCCGGCGTGAAGCAGCTCAGCCTGGCCGACCGCGCCACCATCGCCAACATGGCGCCCGAGTACGGCGCGACCTGCGGCTTCTTCCCCGTCGACGAGCGCACCCTGGAGTACCTGACGCTGTCGGGCCGTGACGCGGGTCACGTCGCCAACGTCGAGGCCTACTACAAGGCCGCCGGCATGTGGGCCTACGCCGACGCGCCGACGCCGCAGTTCACCGACAGCCTGCACCTCGACCTGTCCACGGTCGAGCCCGCGATGGCCGGCCCCAAGCGCCCGCAGGACCGCGTCAACCTGTCGGACATGAAGGCCCACTTCCAGGCCTCGCTCACCGCCCCCGTCGGCCACTCCGGCCACGGCCTCACCGCCGACCAGGTCGGCGCCTCGGTGCCGGTCGCCGGCGCGGACTACAGCCTCAAGCACGGCGACGTGGTCATCACGGCCATCACGTCCTGCACCAACACGTCCAACCCCAGCGTCATGATCGCGGCCGGCCTGCTCGCGCGCAACGCAGCGAACAAGGGCCTGGTCGCCAAGCCGTGGGTCAAGTCGTCGCTCGCCCCCGGCAGCCGCGTCGTCACCGCCTACTACGAGAAGGCGGGCCTGCTCGACAGCCTGGCCAAGGTCGGCTTCAACGTGGTCGGCTACGGCTGCACCACCTGCATCGGCAACTCCGGCCCGCTCGACACCAACATCGAGGCCGCCATCGTCGACGGCAAGCTCGTCGCGGGCGCGGTGATCTCCGGCAACCGCAACTTTGAGGGCCGCGTTCACGCCAACGTGAAGGCCGCGTACCTCGCGTCGCCGCCCCTGTGCGTCGCCTACACGCTCGCCGGCACGCTCAACATCGACCTGGGCTCTGAGCCGATCGGCACGGGCACGGACGGCGCGCCGGTGTTCCTCAAGGACATCTGGCCGTCGGACGAGGAGGTCGCCGCCGCGGTGCGCGACGCCATCACGCCCGCCATGTTCCAGGAGAAGTACGCGACCGTCCTCGCCGAGCCGCGCTGGGACGCCATCGCCGTGGCGCAGGGCGACCTGTTCCCGTGGGTCGACGCCTCGACCTACATCCGCGAGCCGTCGTTCTTCCAGGGCCTGTCCAAGACGGTCAACCCGATCTCGCCCATCGCCGGCGCGCGCGTGCTGCTCAAGCTCGGCGACAGCATCACCACCGACCACATCAGCCCTGCGGGCGCGATCGGCGCCTCGTCGCCGGCCGGCAAGTACCTGACGGGTCGTGGCGTGGCCAAGGCCGACTACAACAGCCTCGGGAGCCGTCGCGGCAACCATGAGGTCATGGTGCGCGGCACGTTCGCGAACGTGCGCATCCGCAACCAGGTCGCCCCCGGCACGGAGGGCGGCTTCACGACCTACTTCCCCACGGGCGAGGTCACCAGCGTGTACGACGCCAGCGTCGAGTACCAGAAGAACGCCACGCCGCTGGTGGTCCTGGCCGGCGAGCAGTACGGCACCGGCTCTTCGCGTGACTGGGCCGCCAAGGGCACGTTCCTGCTCGGCATCCGCGCGGTCATCTCCAAGAGCTTCGAGCGCATCCATCGCTCCAACCTCGTCGGCATGGGCGTGCTGCCCCTGACCTTCAAGGCGGGCCAGGGCGCCGACGAGCTTGGCCTGGACGGCACCGAGTCCTTCTCCATCCCGGTGACGGACGACGTGAAGCCCGGCCAGGACCTGGTGGTCACGGCCACCAAGACGGACGGCACGGTCGTCACCTTCACGGTGAACTGCCGCTTGGACACGCCGGTCGAGGTGGTCTACTACCGCAACGGCGGCATCCTCCAGACCGTGCTGCGCAGCATCGCCGGCTGATGCGGCTGGCGGCGCGCCCACCCTGTGTGGGGCGCGCCGCCGCCCTCGCCTGCTCTCCCCGACCGACCGACGCCCGCACCGAACGCGGCTGCGTCGTCGGGCGCGTCGCCTGCGGTGTCCGCGCTAGGGGCAGACCCCGTTCGCGCGGCCGGGCGTGCCCTTGTCGCCGCTGGTGCCGATCGCGTCCGTCGCATCGCACCAGGTCGTGAGGTCCATGTCGTCGAGCTCAAGCGACACGCCGGCGGACGACATGGCGCCTGTGTAGGTGTACGCGTCCAGCTCGCGGTTGTTGCGGTCGGTGAGGTGCACGGTGTCGCCGCCTGAGTTGTTCAGGTTCACCGTGGTGTACGGCAGGCCCGACAAGCTGTAGCAGCTCGACCCCGCCGTGCCCTGGTACAGCGTCACGCGCGCGCCGGGGGCCAGCGTCTGGCTGGTGTTGAAGCCCGCGAGGATGCCCGCGTCGTCCACCAGCCGCAGGCCGTCGAGCGCCACCGTGGTCGCGGTGGTGTTGAGCACCTCGACGTACTCGCCCGACGGGTCCATGCAGTGGTCCGGATCGGACATGACCTCGACCACGCGCAGGCCCAGGCGCGGGACCGAGGTCAGCGCGACCGGCGTGGTGGGCACGTCGGTGTCGCCGCCGGTGTCCGTCGCGCCGCACAGGGTGTTGGCCGCGCCGGGCGTGCCGTAGTCGGTGCCGCCGAGCAGCGTGACCGACGCGCACCAGGTGTCGGTTGCGTCGCGCTGCCACGCGTCGCCCGCGGAGATGCTGAACGGGTCGTAGTCGACGCTGTCGAGCAAACGACCCGTGCCGTCCTCGATGCGGATCAGGTCGCCACCGCCGCCGTTGTTCAGCGACACGCCCGAGTAGCCCAGGCCCGTCAGGCCAAAGCAGTTGGGCGACACGGCGTTGGAGAACAGCACCACCCGCTGCCCGGTGGTCAGCACCTTGGACGTGTTGAACGTCACGGACGTGGCGCTGCGATCGGTGAGCACCAGGCCGCGCAGGTTGACGGGGTTGGTGCCGTGGTAGCGCAGCTCGACCCACTCACCGTCCGGCTCGCTGCAGTTCAGCGGGTCGGACATGAACTCGTCGATGGTCAGCTGGCCCGCCGAGAGGTCGCGCACGCCGATCGTCGTCGTCGTGTCGGTGTCGACCACGACGTCCGTGTCGACCACGACGTCCGTGTCGACCACGACGTCCGTGTCGGCCACGGTGTCGGTGTCCGCCGTGCCGGTGTCGGTGTCGGTGGGCGCCGCCGCGCACGCTCCGTTCGCCAGACCCGGCGATCCCAGGTCCGACGTGATGCCGATGGCCTTGTCCGCGTCGCACCAGACGGCGGGCTTGCTGTCGTCGCGCTCCCACGCCACGCCGGGCGTCACGGTCCACGCGGTGTAGTCGACCGAGTCGAGCGTGGTGGTCGCGTTGGCGAGCGTGATCACGTCGCCGCCCCCGTTGTTCAGGGTGATGCCGCTCGCAGCCCCGGCGGTCACGCCGTAGGTCGACTGCAGGCCCGCCACGTTGCGGGCGAGCACGACGCGCGCGCCCGCGCGGACGATCAGGGTTCCGCTGAGCGTGTTCGACGACGTGGAGTCCGACACCTTGAGCCCGCCCAGGTCGACGTCGTCCGCGCGCGTGTTGAGCACCTCCACGTACTCAGCCACCGTCTCGTCGCCGGCGTTCGGGTCGGCGAGGAACTCGGTGATCTGCAGGTCGCCCGCGCCGAGCTGGTCCACGGTGACGGTGCCGCTGGACGGCAGGTCCGTGTCGTCGATCACGCCGCAGCCGCCGTTCGCGAGGCCGGGGCTGCCCAAATCGGCAGTGGTTCCGATCGCGCCGTCCGCGAGGCACCACGCGCTGAGGTCGTCGTCGGCCTGCTCCCAGGCGACGCCCGGGGTCACGGCAAAGTCGGCGAGGTCGATCTGGTCGAGGATCTTCACGCCGCCGTCCGACAGCGTGATCGTGCCGCCGGTGTTGGGGAGCGCCAAGCCAGACCCGACCTCAGCCGTCGCGCCGTAGCAGCTCGACAGGCCCGACACGCTGCGCGCGATCAGCAGCCGGTCGCCGGGCGAGAGGACGCGCCGACCCGTGACCGTGAAGCTGGCGTCCGCGTTCGCGATCACCAGCCCGTCGATGTCGGCCGCGAGCGCGCCCGCGTAGCGGATCTCGACGTACTCGCCGTCGTCGTCCACGCATGCGTCCGGATCGGCCATGAACTCCACGACGCGCAGATCACCGGGCCGCAGCTCGGACAGCGTGATGGTGGCCGCGCCCGTGTCGTCCAGGTCGGTGTCGGACGAGCCGTCCTTGATGGGCGGTCCGGAGGTGCAACTCGCGAGGGCGAGGAGCGTCAACGCACCGAGGCGGCGTGGTGGCATGGTGTCCTCACAAGGCGCCTGCGCGAGCGCCCTTCAGGGGGTCCAGACGACGGGGTTGGTGGTGGCGCCCCACCAGGCGCGCGTGGCGTCCTGAGTGAGCAGCGATCCCGCGCCCGTGCTCGCGTTGATCTCGATCACCTCTCCGCTCGCGGAGAAGCCGTAGAGGCGGCCCTGACCTTGGTCGTAGCCGACGCCGAACAGACGCTCGAAGCCCACGTCGCCCTTCACGCTCTCGGCCTTGGTGACCGGATCCACCGTGACCAGCACGTCCGAGGTGGTGCCGCGGATGGTCCAGTAGAGCAGGCCGTCGGGCAGGCCGACCACGTCGCCGCTGGTGTCCCAGCCGGTCTTCTCGAACAGGACCTCCATGTCGCAGCCGCCGTCCACGTCGATGGTGGTCAGCGTGCCCGCGCCCGCCGCGACCAGCAGGCCGGACGACGTGAAGGTCAGCGCGGTCGGCTCAACCGTGACCGTGCAGACCGGCGAGGACTCCGCGGTGGTCGGGTCGATCCGGTACAGCGTGTACGGGCCGCCGGACTTGGCGCCGCGGTCGCCGCCGAACAGCCGGCCCTGCGCGTCGATCGCGATGTCGACCATGCCGTCGATCGCCTTGCCTCCGGACGAGAACTTCGCGACCTCGGTCACGGCGCCGGACGCCGGATCCACCGTGAACAGGGTGTCGCGGGTCTGCGCGTAGATGGGCGCCGACGCCGCCGGCACCACGTCGGTGTCGTCCGGGAGCGTGTCCGGCGAGGGCGGATCGGAGTCGTCCGTGTCCGCGGCGGGGGAGCCGTCGGTGTCGATCGCGTAGGCCAGGTCGGTGTCGTCGCCCCCGGTGGGGTCCTTCGTGCCGCTGGTCAGGCCGTAGTCCATGGCACAGCCTGTGGTCGCGAGCAGCGCAAACTTGGTCCAAGCCCGCATACCGGCCTCCATGGGGCACGCGGTTAGCCGACCGCGGTGCCTTCCTCAAGTCAATGTTGCAGGAACGAGCGCAATCGTGCGGTGTTGGGGCTTGCATCGACCGACGGAAGAACGTCACCCCAGCCCACCGAAGTTCCGGTTAGACGGCGGCGCTTGTGAGGGTTCCATGCGCCGATCCGTCGCCTTCGCCTGCCTCGCTCTGACCGGCTGCAGCACGCTCGTGTTCCGGGACGACGGCGGCACCGAGCCCTACACCCCGGCTGACACCGATGTGGCACAGAGCGACACCGACGTGCCTTCCGACGAGCCCGTGGTCACGGTGTGCGCCACGCCCCCCGCGGCCGTCGGCGCGGCAGGCTGTGAGTTGATCCCGGGATCCGGTGACGGCCTGCTGATCCAGGGCACCGTGCTCGGCGCGGACGAGACGTTCGTGGGCGGCGCGGTGCAGCTCGACGCGTCCGGGCTGATCACCTGCGTCGGCTGCGACTGCGCGGACTCGGCGCCATCCGACATGCCGGTGGTTCGCTGCACCGGCAGCGTGGTTTCGCCGGGCCTGGTCAACGCGCACGACCACCTCACGTTCGACGACCAGGCGCCGCTCGCGGCGAGCTCGACGCGCTACAACGGCCGGCACGAGTGGCGCGCGGCGCTCACGACGCCTTCCAACGAGTTTGGCACCGGCGCCACCTCCGCCGGCACGCGTTGGGTCGAGCTTCGGCAGGCCATGTCGGGCACGGTGTCGATCGCCGGTTCGGGCTTCGCCACCGGCATGCTTCGCAACCCGGACAAGGGCGACGACGGCGGCGCGGACTTGCCCGACCTGCGCATGCAGACCTTCCCGCTCGGCGACTCCGACCGCAGCACGCAGCCCAACTGCACCTGGGACTACGCCGACAGCGAGGGCCAGGTCGCCGCGATGCCGAGCTACCACATCCACGTCGCCGAAGGCGTGGACGACCGCTCGCACGAAGAGTTCCGCTGCCAGTCGTCGTCGCTCGACGGCGCGCAGGACTTCACCGAGCCCAACACGGCGCAGGTGCACGACATCGCGCTGACCGCCGTGGACTACAACGAGGTGGCCCACAGCGACACGACGCTGGTCTGGTCGCCTCGCTCCAACGTGTCGCTGTACGGCTTCACCGCCAACGTGCGCCTGCTCGACGTGCTCGGCGGGCGCGTCGCGCTCGGCACGGACTGGACCTACTCCGGGTCCATGTCCATGGTGCGCGAGCTGCGCTGCGCCGACGCCTGGAACCGCCAGCGGCTCGATGGCTGGTTCTCCGACCGCGACCTGCTCAACATGGCCACGATCGGCGCCGCGCACGCGATCGGCGCACAAGCCAGCCTCGGCTCGCTCGAGGTCGGCAAGCTGGGCGACATCGCCGTGTTCAACGGCGCCGACGTGACCGACCCCGCGGACGCTGCCCGCGCCGTGCTCGATGCGTCGGCCACCGACGTCCTGCTGGTGCTGCGCGGCGGCGTGCCGCTGTTCGGCGACGAGGCGGTGGTCACCGGCCTGGATGACTCCTGCGACGCGCTGGACGTGTGTGGCAAGGCTCGCGCCGCCTGCACCCGCAGCGAGTACGGCGTGCCGCTCGCCACGCTCACCAGCAGCGTCGCTGGCGCGTACCCGCTGTTTAGCTGCGACGACGCCCCCGCGGGCGAGCCGACCTGCGTCCCGTCGCGCCCCGGCGAGTTCACCGGTCAGATCACCGCGGATGACTCGGACGGCGACGGCATCGCCAACGCGGCGGACAAGTGCCCGACCGTCTTCGATCCGCCGCGCCCCATGGACGACGACGCGCAGCCGGACCTGGACCACGACGGCGTCGGCGACGCGTGCGACCCGACGCCGCTCCCCGCCGACATCGACGGCGACGGCATCGTCAACGAGGACGACGTGTGCCCCACGATCGCCGACCCCACCCAGGCGGACGCCGACGCCGACCAGCGCGGCGACGAGTGCGACGCGTGCCCGGACGACGCCAACCCGCTCGGCCTGTGCCCCACGCCGCTGGTGACCCTCGTGCAGATCCGCACCACCCTGTCGGCGGGCGACTCGGTGACGACCGAGGGCGTGGTCACCGCCGTCGGCGACTACGGGTTCTGGATGCAGGACCCGACCGTGGCGTCCGGCGCGAACGCCGGCATCCGGGTTGAGCTGGGCAGCGTGCCCACCGTCGCGCTCCACCACCGCGTCCGCGTCAGCGGCACGATCGACGACTACTTCGGGGAGCTCCAGCTGAACGCAGGCGGCGCCACCGACCTGGGCGCCACGACGCCCGTCGCCCCGATCGGCAAGTGGCTCGCCGACGCCACGACCGAGGCGTTCGAGGGCACGCTGGTCACCATCTCCACCGGAACGGTCACGGACACCACCTACGACTGTGCGGCCGACAACGCGGCGTGTCATGACACGGGCCTGTGGGAGATCGGCGGCGCCGCGGGCGTGGTCGTCTCCGACGATGTGTGGACGGGTGGAGCATGGAGCAGTCAGGTTGGTGTGACCCCGGTGACCGGCGTGATGCAGTGGCGCTTCGACCGCCGCCGCATCCTGCCGCGCGTCAACGCGGACTTCGGCCCGTGACCGCGCGCCTCCCCGTCGCGCTCGCGATCGTCTCTGCGCTGACCGGCTGCGCCGACATGCGCAGCGAGCTCGGCGACGACACGACGGCGTGGTCCGGCTGGACCGAACCTCAGCCCAAGGTGGTCACCCGCGCCACGGTGCGCGTCGCCACCTGGAACGTGGAGGCGCTCGGCGCCGAGGGCAGCGACGAGTGGAACGCGACGCGGGACGTGCTCGCGCGCCTCGACGCCGACGTCGTCGGCCTCAACGAGGTGTCGGCCTCCGACATGGCGTCGCTCGAAGCGCTGGCCGCAGACCTGGGCTACCCGGTCGTGGCGCTGCCGAACTCGCAGCCGTTCGGCGACATCGGCAACGCGGTGCTCACGCGGGTCGCAGACCCCGACATCACCTTCCCCACCTCCGCCGATCTGTCGGGCGACTCGCAGGCGCAGGACGTCACCCGCCTGCCTGGCGTGGTGTCGTTCGCCATGCCCACGCTCAACCTGCGGGTGAGCGTGGTGTCGGTCCACCTCAAGAGCGGCGAGCTGCTGTCGGATGGCTTCCGCCGCGTGATCGACGCGCGCCGCGCCGTGCAGGCCGCGAACACCACCGGCGACGACGCGCTGCTGCTGATGGGCGACATGAACGAGGACGTGCTCGACATCGACCCCACCGAGCCGCGCCAGACCGACGTGCCGTCGGACCTGCCGTCCAGCTTCCGCCTCGGCCAGGACATGTCCACGCGGATCGCGGGCGAAGGCTTGGCGCCCAACCCGTTCGGCGAGTTCGAGGCCGCGGGCTTCGGCCCGCTCGACGCCGCCCAGCGCGACGCCGACCGCGCCACGCGCCCGATCAGCGGACGCCGCATCGACTACTTCCTGGGCAACGACGTCACCCGCCACGCGGTCGTGCGCGCCGAGGTCTACGACAGCGCCGAGGACGCGCTCGACGGCATCGCCAAGGGCGGCACCGCACCCGCATCGGACGCCACGACCGCCGCGTCGGACCACCTGCCGATGGTCGCGGACATCACGCTGTACGGCGAGTAGACGCGACGCGTGACGAGCGCGCAGCCGCAACCGCGACGCTCCACCGCCGCACCCGCGTGCACGCTCGACGAGACCCACCCGCGCGCTCGGTGCGGCTAGCGCGCGCTGTTCGACTCGCCCGGCGTCGCGAGCTGCGTGGCCTTGAAGGTGTCGTTCACGTTGGCGCCGCCCTGGTCGGACGTGCACGCGTGCCACGCGTCGGCCTTGCTGCCGTCGGCGGGGGCGTCGTTGCGCTCCATGCTGCGCGCGATCGTGCTGTCGCTCGCGTCCGGGCCGCCCACAAACGGGGGCCCGCCGTCGCCCGCGACGTCCATCACCGCGCCGGTCGGGTCGACCAGCCGCAGGTCGAGCGCGGTGTCGGACAGGCGCAGGCGCGACTGCCGGTTGTCGTTCCACGCGTTCACGACCATGTCGCCGTTCGCGTAGGCGGAGGGGTCGTCCTGCGGCACGCCGTCGGTGTAGGGCTCGAGGTCGTGGTCGAGGATGGTGAACAGGCCGTGGGGCGGGATGTAGGAGCCCGGGGGCAGGCCGACGACGAAGTCGCGGGCCGTGCGGAGCTGCCACAGGTCCAGGCGGAGGCCCTTGTCGGTCAGGTTGCGCAGCTCGACGAATTCGTCGGCGCCGTCCGCGTCCTGCGCGGTCACGCCGTACCACATGAGCTCGTTGATCACGACGTCGCCGGGCGAGAGCGACAGGCCGCCGCCGATCGGGTCGCCGACCAGGTCCACGCCCATCTCCCGGCCCTCGGACCAGATGCGATCCCACCACGCCTCGTAGGCCTGGGCGACCCGCTTGCCGTGCATCACGATCAAGTACTCGTCGTTGCTCTGCGTGGCGGACGCCGACCAGTTGAACGAGCCGGTGAGGACCATCGGGTCTTCGCCGTCCGGATCGACGATCATCGTCTTGCCGTGGAGGCGCCCGCCGCCCGCCTGGTAGTCGCCAGGCATCACGGAGTTGTCGTTGCCGTCCATGCGCAGCGAGACGTCGCCGCCCAGCAGGCGGTAGACCTCGTGGAACTGACCGTTGCTGTGCAGCTGCGACTGGTCGATCACGCCGGCGACGCCGTGCCGCGCGTGCACGTCCGCCGCGTTGTCTAGACCTTCGTCGGCGTTCTTGGTCGCGAGCTCCGCCTGCTTGCGGAGGAGCGCTGAGCCCAGCGAGTCCTTGGTGAACGCGAAGATGCCGAACCGGACGCGGTCCTGCGCGCCGTCGACCACCTCGAGCATACGGCCCATGCAGTCGTCCTTGGGCGCGAACCACACCTCGATCTTGGTGTCGCCCACCTGCCAGACGTTGGGGCCTGTGCGCGGCGACTTGCTCGCGCCGAACGCGCCGTCGAACATCTCCTCGAACTCGGACGTGAACGCGCGCGCGACCTCGGGGCTGTCGATCATCACGAAGCTGTTGAGGTTCTGGCGCAGGTCGGAGTCGGTCCAATTCGCGGTGGTCCCCCACACGAAGCGGCCGTCGATCACCATGTACTTGTCGTGCATGATGTGGGGCATGTTGCCCGCGACGAGCGGGATGTGACGGCCGCGCAGCTGCGCGTAGCCGTAGGCGTTCACGTAGGCCGCGTCGCCGACCATGCGCACGGCCACGCCGCGGTCGTAGGCGGCCACCACGGCGTCCACCAGCGGCGCGCGATCAAAGCCCATGACCGCGATGTCGATCGAGGCCTGCGCCTGCTGCACCGACTGGATCATCAGCGCGAGCGAGTCGGGCTCCCACAGGTTGTCAGGGCGCGTGCCGGGCTCGTTGAAGAACACGTCGACGCGACCGCCGCGCGTCCCCGCGACGTCGTCCGCCGACGGCGCGCACCCGGCGAGCAGGACCACGCTGAACCACAGGCGCCTCATGGCAGCACCTCCACGTCCGCGATCGCGTCCGCGTGGATGGCCGCCAGCGCCTGGAGCGGCGGGCTCGGCGGCACGTCGGCCACCGACATCACCACCATGGTGCCGTCGATGTACTGGTCGGTCACCACCGGCGACGATCCGAACAGGCGCGACGCCGAGTAGAGCGGGTGCGTCAGCACCATCACCGTGGGCGTGTGGTAGCGGCCGTCACGAGCCGGATCGAAGTCGACGTAGACCACCGTGGGAAGGCGCGCGCCGCTGAGCACGTGCAGCTTCTCGACGTCGGGCGCCTCGTCGCGCAGCACGTTGGACTGCGCGGACGACGTGGTGCCGAACGACGCGCCGACGATCACCTGCACGTCAAAGCCGTCCGCGGCCTTGTTCTGCAGCGCCTGGATCAGCCCAACGTCGGTGAGGTCTTCCGTCACGATGCGCACGCTGCTGCGCGCGTCGTACACGGCGTCGATCACGCCCTTGAGCAGGCGCCCCTGCGGCCCGAAGTGAAGCTCGAAGCGCTCGTCGGACGAGGTGCCGAAGATGGTGCGAGGATCGGGGATCGACTTGTTGCCCGCGTTGTACGCGTCGAGCGCGGTGGCGTCGATGCCGTCGTGGATCTGCCGGAGCTCGCCCTCGATCACCTCGCACGGATCTTCGCCGCGCCCCTCGAACACCGCGATCGGTCCGTCGGCCAGCTCGCCCGCGCGAGACGCGGTGACGAAGCGCGCGCCGTCGGCGACCGCCATCGCGTGGGACATCTGCACCTGCGCGCCCGACCAGCCCAAATCCGCGTTCACGTCAAACCCGAAGTAGGCGAGCGCGTCGTCGTCGAGCGCGACGTCCAGGCCCGCGTCGAGCAGCGTCTCCACGCCGACCGCGTGTTCGGACTGCGCGTCCGTCGACACCTCAACCTCGACGCCCCGGTCCACCGCCGCGAGCAGCGCGTCCGCGATCGCGGGTGATTCGATCGTCGGCAGCGCCAGGTGCAGCGAAGTCTCCGCACCCTCGATCAGCGACACGAAGCGGCCGTCCACGTCGGCCACGTCCGTCACCACGTCGACCGACAGGTCCGAGCTGGTGCGGGACAGGTCCGGCGGCGAGCACGCGCCCATGGCGAGCGCGGCGATCCCAAGCAGGCGGCTCATTCGAAGCTCCCGCTGGCGTACGCGCCCGAGTAGTCGGGTGAGTTGGGACGGCCCGGGCTGGCGAGCGTGTAGACTCGGCAGTCCGGCGCGACGCGATCGTTGTTCGGGTGCTGCTCAAAGCAGCGCAGCGTCGACGGGTCCTCGGCGTCCGTGACCACGCCCGGAAGGCACGGCTCACCGGCGTAGAAGTGCCAGGACGGATCGCGATCGCCGTCGCCGCCGAACATCAGGTGCACGCGCTCCATGCTGCGGCTGCGCACCAGGTCGTAGCCGCCCGCGAACGGGGGCTGCTCCACGCTGCCCACGCCCTCGATCAGGCGCTCGTCGGCGTCACGCAAGGTGAGCGAGAACGGGTCGCCGTCGGGGAAGGACAGCTCAGGCATCACGAGGTCCGCGTCCGGGAAGCAGCCGGTGGACTTGGCGGCGACGATCAGCACGTCGCCCACCTGGAGCGCCTTGTCGGTGGTGGGCAGCTTCCAGCCGTGCTCGCGGCCGCCGTGGATCTCCAGGCGCCAACCCGACACGTTGATCGGCTTGCTCGACTCGTTGCGGATCTCCAGGAACACGTCGGAGCGATCGCGCGTGCCGTCCGCGTGCACCGTGCCGGACCAGAGGATCTCGGTGATCTTCACCGTGCCGCGCTCGCCGGACGTGGCGCCGCCGTCGGAGCCGTCGCGGTACACGACGGCCTCGGCGGGCCGCTCGGGGCCAGCACACGCGGCGAGGATCAGCAGCGGGAGCGCGCTTCGCATGATGGTCTAGAACCCGACCCGGACGCCGCCGCTGACGTCGTAGGCGACGACAGGGTCGGTGGAGCCGAGCGCCGAGCCCGCCGCCCGCTCGATGGTCTGGCCCTGGAACGCGCCAGGCACCAGCACGCCGCCCTGGACCAGCAGCGTGACGTGCTCGCCCAGATCCAGGCTGACGCTCGCGTCGACCTCGTGGCCGAGCACCTTGCCCAAGCGGCTCTCAGCGCGGAACTCGTCGCGGCTGTAGCCGTAGGGCGGTGTGATCGTGTCCACGGCCTTGGGGTCGAGGAAGGTGACTCCCTTGTCCTGCAGGAACCAGTAGCCGGCGCCGACCGTGACCCGGCCCGGCAGCTGCACCTCGCCGTCCAGGCTGACGACGCGCGTCGCGCTGCGACGGTTGGTCTCCTGCGGAGAATCGGTCACGCCGTCGGTGCCGACGTACGCGGACGGACGCCAGCCGAGGAAGCGGTTGGCGACGAGGCCTCCGACGTAGCGCCCCTTCATGCCGACGAAGCCGTGGCTGAACTGCAGGCCGTCCTTGCCGAACGCGGGGCCGGTGGCGTCCCAGTAGCGAAGCTCCGCGTGCGCGCCGAGCTCCTTGCGGCTGCTGCGCGCCTTGTCGAAGGTCAGGCCCGCCGACCACGCGAAGCCGTTGGCGTCGACGTCGTAGGCGACCAGCGCCTTGCGATCGACGCCGAACGACGC
>CANJMY010000074.1 GCA_947475315.1 Pseudomonadota bacterium
CTCGATCGGGTCTGCGGCACCACCGACGACGTAGGCGCCGACCCTTCGCGCCTTGAGCGCGTCCACCTCGGCGGTGGACCCACCGGCGCTGGGGTTCGCGGCTGGAGACACCGGCGAACTCGCTGGCGCGACCGAAGGCGTCGGACCCGGCCGCGACGCCGACGGCGTGCCGTGCTGGACGTCCGCCACAGGTGGCGGCGCGGACGGCGCGCTGGACCACCGGCCGGCAAGGAACGCGAGGCACACCACCGCCGACAGCATCAGCGCGCGCGGAATGCGAGGAGGCCTCGACATGGGGCCACTCGCGCGCGTGGGACGCTGTGGGGGCGGAGGCGTGCCATCACATGGGCGGGCTCGCGCAGCACCTTGAACGCGTGGAACCCGTCGTTCTTCAGGGAGCCCGGCGCGCACCACCGCTGGCAGAGCGCCTCGATCAGCCCACCCATCGCCACGCCGCCCACGTCCTGGGCGTCCCAGCCGACCTCGGCGAGCAGAGCCGTCGCCACGTCCTTGGCGTCCGCGGCGTCGCCGAAGTCACCCGAGCGGACCTCCGGGTGCGCCGCGGCCCACTCCGCCAGCTTGGCGGGCGTGCGCGCGCCGAGGGTGACCGCGTGGCCCTTCTTGGCGACGCCGAGCGGGCGGGTTTGGCCGACGTCTCCGGAGCCGATCACCCCAAGGGACGTGGACACGCCCCGTTGGCGCCACGGTGTTCGGGACCCGTGGCGGACGTAGGCGACAAGGTTGATGACGAGGGCCATTCGACAGGGCGCGCGGGACCGCCCTCGTCGTCCCCGTGCGCGTCGCCAGCGGCGCGTTCCCTGCGTCTCCCGGCAGGCCGAACCTTGTGGAGCTCCGAGCGCAGGCATCTCGCC
Organism: Pseudomonadota bacterium; assembly: GCA_947475315.1. Classification (GTDB taxonomy): domain Bacteria; phylum Myxococcota_A; class UBA796; order UBA796; genus CAIOSP01. Next base: position 873 of record CANJMY010000074.1, read on the forward strand.
TTGCCCCGCACCGGTGGTCGACCACGAACCGTGCCCGGCCGCGATCCGCGCGCCGAGATGCGTGCCCACCGCGCACCACCCAATCCATGTGCAGGAAACTCCTTTGAAAGTCGCCATTCGAACCTGCAGATGCGATAGTCTAAGGTGCCACTCCGGAACTGGCCTCATGCCCGTCGACTGTGGGCACCTCAATCGGACGTGGGAGAATCGGTATGACTGGGAAGCCCGCGTCGTTGAAGCCTGTCCCACCCGCCGCTGAGCTACCCCCGAGCCACGAAGCGCCCGCGGCGCCGCCCAGGTTCCCGGTGGTCGGAATCGGCGCCTCCGCGGGTGGCCTCGCCGCCTTGGATGCGTTCTTCTCTGGCATGCCCGCGGGCGTGGACCCGGGCATGGCGTTCGTGGTCGTGCAACACCTGGCGCCAGACCACAAGAGCCTGCTCGTCGAGCTGATCGGCCGCCAGACCCGCATGCATGTCTTCGAAGCCGAAGATGGCATGGTGGTGCAGATCAACTGCGTCTACGTGATCCCGCCGGGGCATGACCTCGCGTTGCTGCACGGCGCGCTGCAGCTGCTGGAGCCCCATCAGCCGCGCGGCCATCGCCTGCCGATCGACTTCTTCTTTCTCTGCCTGTCGCAAGACGTCCGCGAGCGCGCCATCTGCGTCGTGCTGTCCGGCACCGGGAGCGACGGCAGCCTGGGGGCTCGCGCGATCAAGGGAGAGGGGGGCTTGGTGGTGGCTCAGGCCCCGGCCTCGGCGGAATTCGATGGCATGCCGCGCAGCGTCCTCGCCACCGGTCTGGTCGACTACGAGCTGCCGCCAGCCGAGATGGCTGCCCAGCTCATCGCCTACGCCACCCACGGCAAGCGGCCCCTCTCGTCGGACCCCGACGTCGACGGCGCGCTGAACAAGGTCTTCGTCCTGCTGCGCGCCCACACCGGCCACGACTTCTCCCTCTACAAGCCGAGCACGATCGGCCGCCGCATCCAGCGGCGCATGGCCGTCCACGGGATCGAGCAGATCAATGCTTATGTGAGGTACCTGGAGCGAGACCCCGCCGAGATCGACGCGCTGTTTCGCGACCTGCTGATCGGCGTCACCAGCTTCTTCCGGGACCCAGACGCCTTTCAGGTGCTCGAGGACCGAGTCATTCCCAGGCTGTTCGACGACAAGGGCCCGGGCTCCGTGATCCGGGTCTGGGTCCCAGGCTGCTCCACGGGCGAGGAGGCCTACTCCATCGCCATCCTGCTGATCGAGCGGATGGAGGCGATCGGGGCCCGCTGCACGGCGCAGGTGTTCGCCACCGACATTGACCCCCGGGCCATCGTCACCGCCCGCGCCGGCCGATACCCGACGAACATCGCCTCGGACGTCTCGCCGGAGCGACTCACCCGCTTCTTCACGCTCGACGCCACCGGCACGTCCTACCGTATCAACAAGAGCGTCCGCGACCTGCTGGTGTTCTCGGAGCAGGACGTGGTGCGGGATCCCCCCTTCTCCAAGGTCGACCTGATCAGCTGCCGCAACCTGCTGATCTACATGGGCGTGGAGCTCCAGAGGAAGCTGAACCCGCTGTTTCATTACGCGCTGAACACGGACGGCTGGCTGTTCCTCGGCACCTCAGAGGATGTGGGTGGACTGGACGGCCGGTTCTCGGTGTTCGACTGCAAGGCAAAAGTGTTCCGACGCGAGTCGGCCCCGCACGGCGAGCGACGCAAGGACTTCGGGCGCAGCTTGCCCAAGATGACGGTGTGGGATGCGTCTACGCACATTGACCTCAAGGAGGGCTCCGTTCCCCCCGGCCAACAGTCGCTGCGCGAGGCCACCGAAGGTGCGCTGTTGTCCCACCTCATCGCCGCCGGCGTGCTGGTCAACCGCGAGGGCGACATCCTCTACCTTCATGGTCGCACCGGGATGTTCCTCGAGCCTTCCCCCGGCGAAGCGGGCGTGAACAACATCCTCAAGATGGCCCGCGAGGGGCTGCACCGCGCGCTCACCTCCAGCCTGCGCAAGGTGGCGAGCACGGGTGAGGTCGTGGCCTGCCCCGGCCTGCGCGTGAAGACCAACGGCCACTTCACCACCGTCAACCTCACGGTGCGGGCGGTCCCCGCGGGCCCCGGCGCGCCGCCGGAGTCGCCGTGGTACCTGGTCATCTTGCAAGAGGTGGCTGCTCCCGCCGTCGCCTCGCCCGCCCCCGAAGGGAGCGGGGAAGGCCTCGCGCCCGGGCCGCGGAGCGCCGCGTCGCCGGACGCCAACGCTCGGATCGCCGCGCTGAACGGGACGCTGCGGGCGACCGAGGACTACGTGGCGGGCCTCCAGGAGGAGCTCAAGCTCACCACCGAGCAGCTCAGCTCCTCGAAAGAGGAGATGCAGTCGGTCAACGAGGAGCTGCAGTCCAGCAACGAGGAGCTCGAGACCTCCAAGGAGGAGATGCAGTCGATCAACGAAGAGCTCGGCACGGTCAACGCCGAGCTGAACGCCAAGGTGGCTGAGCTGTCGGAGGCGAGCGACGACTTGAACAACCTGCTCTCCGGCACCGGAATCGCCACGGTGTTCGTCGATCACCAGCTGCACATCCTGCGCTTCACCCCCGCGGCCACGAGCCTCATCAACCTGATCCCGGCCGACCTGGGCCGCCCCCTGGCGCACATCGTCTCGAACCTCGTCGGCTACAACCGCCTTGTGCCCGATCTGAAGTCGGTGCTCGCCACGCTGCTGCCTAGGGAGGTCCTTGTGCAGACGGTCGAGGGCAGCAAGTACCTGATGCGTATCCAGGCCTACCGCACGCAGAAGAACGTGATCGAAGGCGCCGTGATCTCCTTCTTGGACGTGACGGAGATCGAGGCCACGCGCGAGGCGCTTCGCAAAGCCAACGACGCGGCGCGGCTGGCCGTGGTGGTGCGCGATTCGCTCGACGCCATCACCGTGCAGGACCTGGACGGACGCATCCTCGCCTGGAACGCGGGCGCGGTGCGCCTCTACGGCTGGACGGAAGCCGAGGCGTTGGGGATGAACGTGCGCGATCGCATCCCCGCGCCGCTCCGCGAGGCCGCGCTGGCCACGCTCGTGTCGCTGGGCCGCGCCACGGTGCTGGAGGCCTACCGAACGCAGCGGCTGGCCAAGGGGGGGGCTGTCGTGGAGGTTTCGATCATCTCCACCGCCCTGATCGATGAGGCGGGCATGTGTTTCGGGATCGCGACAACGGAGAGGGCCACTCTCGGGAGCACACCATGAGCCCGCAGGACCGCACGCCCGCGCCAGACCCCGCCGCGCTGCGCGATCGCGCCGAGGCGGCATGGCGGGCGACGGCCGACGCCGCCACGGAGGCGATGGTCGCGACCTCGCCCGACGCGGTGCGCAGGCTCGTCCACGACCTGCAGGTGCACCAGATCGAGCTCGAGCTGCAGCACGATGAGCTCCACCAAACGCAGCTCGCGCTCGGCGCAACGCACGCCCGCTACCTTGACCTCTACGATCTGGCGCCCGTTGGGTTCTGCAGCGTGAACGAGGCCGGCGTGATGTTCGAAGCCAACCTCACGCTCGCCACGCTGCTGGGCGTCGAGCGCAACGCGCTGATCGGCCAGCCGCTCTCGAACTTCATCCTTCGGGAGGACCAAGACCTCTTCTACCTGCTGCGCCAGCGGGCGATGGCCGGAGCCAGCAGGGGCAGGGGCAGCAGGGACAGCGGGGGCCGCAGGGGCCGCAGGGGCAGCGACCCGTCCGGGGCAGAGTGCGAGCTGCACATGATCCGCGCTGACGGCGCGCCGTTCTGGGCACACGCCAGGGCTGTGATCGACGACGACGCGGACAGCGGGGACCACCCCTCGCTGCGCCTTGTGGTGTCCGACATCAGCGAGCGCAAAGCGGCGAACGCGAAGCAAGCCCTGCTGGAGTCCGAGCTCGCTCACGCACAGAAGCTCGAATCGATCGGCCGCCTCGCGGGTGGCGTCGCACACGACTTCAACAACATGCTCGCCGTCATCCTCGGCACCACTGAGCTGGCGTTGTGCGACGTGGACCCGACGAGCGGGCTCCACACGGACCTGACCGACATCCAAGCCGCAGCGCGTCAGTCGGCCCAGATCACGGGACAGCTGCTGGCCTTTGCCCGCAAGCAGGTGATCACGCCCAAGGTCATCGACCTCAACGCGACCGTGACCGACACCGTCAAGATGCTCCAACGGCTCATCGGCGAGGACATCCGGCTGACCTTCAAGCCAGGGGCGAACCTCTGGCCGGTGAAGATGGACCCGTCCCAGGTGGTTCAGATCCTGGCAAACCTGTGCGTCAACGCCCGAGACGCCATCGCGGATGTCGGCACGATCACCATCGAGACCCAAAACCTTGGCGTGGGGGACTGCCCCTGCGCGGACGCCGAGCGTTGCAGGTGCGGCGGCAATGTCGCGCTCATCGTGACCGACGACGGCTGCGGCATGGACGAGGAGACGTTGACGCGCGCCTTTGAGCCGTTCTTCACGACCAAGCAGGTCGGCAAGGGCACCGGACTCGGGCTCGCGATGGTGTACGGCGAGGTGAAGCAGAATCACGGCGTCGTCCGCGTTCGCAGCGCGCCGGGCGAAGGGACAACCTTCCGCATCTGCCTCCCCCGATACGAAGAGGCCGCAGCGGAGCAGGTCGTCACGACCAGGACAGTGGCCGACGCCCGTGAAGGCGAGACCATCCTCGTGGTGGAGGACGAGCTGCCCCTGCTACGGGTGGTCCAGCGGCTGCTCGAAAGACACGGCTACACCGTGCTGGCAGCAAACACACCTGAGGAGGCCGTGCGCTTCGCGAAGGAGCACGGCGATCGGATCGACATGCTCCTGACCGACGTGGTCATGCCCGGTCAGAACGGCCTGGACCTCGCCAAGGCGCTCTCGGAGGTCATCCCGTCGCACAAGTGCCTGTTCATGTCTGGATACGCCGCCGACATGGCGGGTCGCCACGGCATGGTGGACGAAGACCTCCACTTGCTGATCAAGCCGTTCGCGGCGGCGGACCTCACGGCCGCGGTGCGCGGGGTGCTCGACGGCTCCTAGCGGCCGGCACGCCTGCCGCGCGGCTCGCCCCTACCGCGAAAACGCCTGCAGCCCCGTCTGCGCCCGCCCCAGGATCAACGCGTGCACGTCATGCGTCCCCTCGTAGGTGTTCACCGCCTCCAGGTTCATCACGTGCCGGATGACGTGGAACTCGTCGGAGATCCCGTTCCCGCCGTGCATGTCCCGGGCGACGCGCGCGATCTCCAGCGACTTCCCGCAGTTGTTGCGCTTCACCAGGCTGACCATCTCCGGCGCGAACCGGCCCTCGTCCATCAGCCGCCCGACCCGCAGCGACGCCTGCAGGCCCAGCGTGATCTCGGTCTGCATGTCCGCGAGCTTCTTCTGCACCAGCTGCGTCGCCGCGAGCGGGCGACCGAACTGCATCCGGTCGAGCGTGTAGGTCCGCGCCGCGTGCCAGCAGAACTCCGCAGCGCCGAGCGCGCCCCAGGAGATGCCGTAGCGGGCGCGGTTCAGGCAGGAGAACGGCCCCGCCAGGCCACGGGCCTCGGGGAGGTGGTTCTCGTCGGGGACGAACACGTCCTCCATGACGATCTCGCCGGTGATGGACGCGCGCAGGCTGAACTTGCCCTCGATCTTGGGGGCGGACAGGCCCTTCATGCCCCTCTCGAGCACAAAGCCCAGGATGGTGCCGTCGTCGTCCTTGGCCCACACCACGAACACGTCGGCGATGGGCGAGTTGGTGATCCACATCTTGGTGCCGTTCATCACCCAGCCGCCGTCGACCTTGCGGGCGCGGGTGCGCATGCCGCCGGGGTCTGAGCCAAAGTCGGGCTCCGTCAAGCCGAAGCAGCCGACCCACTCGCCGGTGGCGAGCTTGGGCAGGTACTTCTGCTTCTGGGCCTCGCTGCCGAAGGTGGCGATGGGGTGCATGGTCAGGCTGGACTGCACGCTCATGGCCGAGCGGTAGCCGGAGTCCACGCGCTCCACCTCACGGGCGATCAGGCCGTAGGCGACGTAGCTGACGCCGGCGCAGCCGTAGCCCTGGATGGTGGCGCCCAAAAGGCCCAGCTCGCCGAACTCGTTCAGGATCTCGCGGTGGAAGACCTCGTGGCGGTTGGCCATCAGGATGCGCGGCATCAGCTTGCCCTGGGCGTAGTCGCGGGCGGTCCACATCACCGCGCGCTCCTCGTCGGTGAGCTGCTCCTCCAACAAGAAGGGGTCATTCCACGTGAACGCGCCGTAGGACTCGGTCATGCCGCACCTCTAGGTGCCGCGTGGCCTATCGCGCCTCTTGACGCGCCGCCCCGCAACGGTCAGTCCTCAGGCGGCGGAGGATGCATGGCCGTCGCGCGGTCCGAGTCGGTCGAGGAGGGCTTCAAGGCCCACGTGGCCGCGCTGTCACCCCAGGCGCGTCGCGACGAGCTGGACTCCCCGGTCCGGCAAGGCACGGGGCTGACGGCGCGCCAGGCGATCGCCCTGTTCGAGGCGCAGCTCGACTCGCGCGCGGCCGACCTGCTCGCGCGGGATCTGAAGAAGGACAACCGGTCGTTCTACACCATCGGGTCGTCCGGCCATGAAGGCAACGCCGCCGTGGCGGCCGCGTGCAGGCCCACCGACCCAGCGTTCCTGCACTACCGCTCCGGCGGCTTCTTCCTGGCGCGCGCGCAGCAGGTGCCGGGCGCGCACGGGCCGCTCGACATCGCGCTCGGCGTGGTGGCCAGCGCGGACGAGCCGATCGCGGGCGGGCGGCACAAGGTGTTCGGGTCGGTGCCGCTGCACATCCCCCCGCAGACCAGCACCATCGCGTCGCAGCTGCCCAAGGCGGTGGGCTGCGCCATGTCGATCGAGCGCCGCGCGCGCCGCTTGGGCATCAAGGACGACCGCATCGTGATCGTGTCGTTCGGCGACGCGTCGTCCAACCACTCCACCGCGGCCGGCGCCATCCACGCGGCGGGCTGGGCGGCCTACCAGAACGTGCCGGTGCCGGTGCTGTTCGTGTGTGAGGACAACGGCATCGGCATCTCGGTGCGCACGCCCGAGGGCTGGGTGGGCGCGGCCTACGGGCACCGCGCAGGCCTCAAGTACTTCCACGGCGACGGCCTGGACCTGCCCGACGCCTACGACGCCGCAACCGAGGCCGCCGACTGGGTGCGCGAGCACCGCCGCCCCGCGTTCCTGCACCTGCGCACCGTGCGATTGATGGGGCACGCCGGGTCGGACGTGGAGCAGACCTACCGCACGCTCGACGAGATCCAAGCGACCGAGGCGCTCGACCCGCTGCGCAGCACCGCCACGCTGCTCGTCGAGCACGGCTGGATGACGCCCGACGAGGTGCTCGCGCTCTACGACGACACGCGCGCGCGCCACGCGGCGCTGGGCGCTGAGGCCATGCGCAGGCCGCAGCTCACCACGCGCGAGCAGGTGATGCGGCCGCTGTTCTTCCACGACGCCGACGCGGTGGCCCACGCCATCCCGCGTGTGCCCGACGACCTGCGCCAGGCCCAGATCGGCGAGCTCGCCGAGGCGAGCGACCGCCCGCGACACCTGGCGCTGCAGATCAACCGCACGCTCGCCGACCTGCTCACCGCGGTGCCGGAGATGGTGCTGTTCGGTGAGGACGTCGCGCGGAAGGGCGGCGTGTACAACGTCACGTCCGAGCTCACCAAGCGGTTCGGCGTGGGGCGCGTCTTCAACACGCTGCTCGACGAGCAGACCATCCTGGGCCTGGCGATCGGCGCCGCCCAAGCGGGCCTGCTCCCCTTCCCCGAGATCCAGTACCTGGCCTACCTGATCCACGCGATCGATCAGCTGCGCGGCGAGGCCGGATCGCTCCAGTTCTTCAGCAACGGCCAGTACAGCAACGGCATGGTCGTGCGGCTGGCGGGCCTGGCCTACCAGAAGGGCTTTGGTGGCCACTTCCACAACGACCACGGCATCGCCGCCATCCGCGAGATCCCCGGCGTGCTGTTCGGCATCGCCGCGCGCGGAGACGACGCCGCGCGCATGCTGCGCACCATGGCGGGGGCGGCGCGCGCGTGCGGTCGCGTGTGTGTGTCGGTCGAGCCGATCGCGCTCTACATGACCAAGGACCTGCACGTGGACGGCGACGGCGGCTGGCTGACGCTCTACCCGCCCCCCGGCGACTCCATGCCCATCGGGGAGGTCGGCGTGTACGGCGTCGGCGCGGACCTGACGATCGCCACCTACGCAAACGGCCTGTGGATGTCGCTGCGCGTGGCCAAGCGGCTCGCCGACGAAGGCATCGCCGTGCGCGTGATCGACCTGCGCTGGATGGTGCCGCTGCCGCTCGACGCGCTGGCCGAGCACGTGCGCGACACGGGCCGCCTGCTGGTGGTCGACGAGTGCCGCGCGTCGAGCGGGATCGCGTCCGAGGTGGCCGCGGGCATCAGCGACCGCGTGCCCGGCGCGCGCATCCGACGCCTCACCGCGCCCGACAGCTACGTGCCGCTCGGGCCCGCCGCCAACCTGGTGCTCGTCAGCGAAGACGAGATCACCGCCGCCGTCCGCGCCGTCCTGGAGCTGCCATGAGCCGCCGCGCGCTGATCGTCTGCCCCGGCCGCGGCAGCTACGGGCGCGAGTCGCTGGGCTCGCTCGCCAACCTGACTGGTGACGCCGCGGCGATCGTCGACGCGTGCGACGCGTGGCGCGCGGATCGCGGCGCGCCCACCCTGCGCGAGCTCGACGCCGCCGCCTCGTTCGCGCCGTCGCGCCACGTCGCGGGCGAGCACGCGAGCCTGCTGACGTTTGCGGTGTCGCTCGCCGATCGCGTCGCGCTTCAGGACGTCGAGGTGGTCGCCGTCACCGGCAACAGCATGGGCTGGTACACCGCGCTCGCCGCGTCCGGCGCGCTGCCGGTCGACGACGCGATCGAGCTGGTCGACACCATGGGCGCCTGGCAGCAGGACCACGTGATCGGTGGGCAGATCATGTGGCCGCTCACCGGCGCGGATCGCACGATCGACCTCACGCGCGTGGCCGAGGTCGATCAGGCGATCGCGGACGCACGCGCCGCCGGGCACCACGCGTGGTGGTCGATCCGCCTGGGCAGCCACGCGGTGATCGGCGCGGACGACGGCGGCTGCGCGTTCCTGCTGACGCGCCTGCCCGCCGAGACGCGCGGCACGCGCAAGTACCCCACGCGCCTGCCGCTGCACTCCGCCTTCCACACGCCGCTCATGCAGGCCACGTCCACGCGCGCCCTGGACGAGCTGGGTGCCTTGGGCTTCCGCGCCCCCGCCGTGCCGCTGATCGACGGCCAGGGCACCGTCTGGCGCCCGCGCTGGGCCGATCCCGTCGCCATGCGCGACTACACGCTCGGCGCGCAGGTGGTCGACACCTACGACCTGGACCTGGCCGTGCGCGCCGCGCTCTGGCACACCGCACCCGACGTGGTGATCGTGCTGGGCCCGGGCGAGGGGCTGCTGCGTCCCGTGGAGACGATCGCGCGCGGGGCCGGGTTCGCGGTCGAGGTCCGCGGCCCGCGCTGAACGGCGCTCGCGGCGACGGGTGGCCCGCCGCCGCGCACACGCGCACTACGGCAGCGGCTTGAGGCCCGCGTTGATCGCGGCGGCCAGGATGTGGGTGCGCTCGGCCTGGTAGTACAGCCAGGTGGCGACCAACGTCACCGGCACCGCCACGAACAGGCCGACGAAGCACGCGCAGGTGCCGAGGAACGCGATCACGTAGAGGATGATCGCGAACACGAGCAGGTCGAAGAACGCGCCCTTGGCGTGGTGGAAGGACGCCTGGATCGCGTCGATCGCGCCGAAGCGCTGGTCGACGATCAGGGGCAGCGTCCAGAAGGTCAGCACGCTCACCAGCACCGAGCCGATCAGCGGGAGGATGCTGCTGGCGAACGACGCCACGATCAGGATCACCCAGTACACGACGTACTCGGCGATGAGGTCGGTCTGGAACAGGTCACCGATCTCCGGCGCCACGCCGCGATCGATCGCGCGCTTGGTCGCGAGCACCAGGTTGGGCCCGACGAGCAGGCCGGCGATGCCGCAGGTCAGCAGCGTCGCGCAGCCCGCGACGAGCACGAGGATGATCCACGAGGCGAGGTCACGCGAGACGACGCCCCAAGCGCGGCTGATGTGATCCATGTCGATTCCCCTGGGTTGAAGTGTCTTGAGGTGCGGGGTCGGGTCGCGACGCCCTTTCGGTTCGAACGGTCAGGACGTGAAGGCGGACTTCACGTTCTGGTCGAGCAGCACGATGAGCGCCCAGATGCCGACCGGCATGCCCACGCAGCAGCAGCAGCACGGCGTGAGGCACGGGATGAGCGTCAGCGCGGCGGCCACGATGCACAGCGAGTACATCTCGCCCGAGCGCATCTTCACGCCGCCCGCCACGATGACCAGCGCGATGACCAGCGTCATCAGGTTCGAGAACATGCCGAAGGTGCCGCCCATCGCGTTGGTGATGAGCTCGAGCTGCTGCTGCTCGGGGCCACCCAGCGAGCCCCCAAACTGCCCGAGGTCCGGGAAGCCGGGGCCCGTGGTGCCCAGGAGCAGCCCGAGGAACGAGCTGACCAGCCCGCCGAGCGACGAGAGGGCGCTCAGCGCGCCCACCACGATCAAGCCAATGCCAGGCCCGTTCAGGCGCGAGAGCGCGTCCGCTCGCCCGCTGTCTACGCTGAAGTCGCTCATGAACCCCGCCTCGCGACCCGCGCCTTGGGCGGGCCTCGCAGGGGGTTCATACAGCAGGCAGGCCCCCGCCACAACGCCGCGACGCGCAAAAGTCACGCCGCAATGGGTCCAAACCGGGCCTCGCACCGCGCAAACGGTCCGGCGTCCGCCACGAGGGTTCGGCGGGCGGGGGACCAAACAGGCCGCCCCGCCCCCCGAGCCGGCTCAGTCGCCCAGCAGCGCCCGCGCGATGAGCTCGCGCTGGATCTCGCTGGTGCCCTCGCCGATGGGGCCCAGCCGCGCGTCGCGCAGGAAGCGCTCGGCGGGGAAGTCCTCGGTGTAGCCCCAGCCGCCGAACACCTGCACCACGCGGTCCGCGCAGCGCACGGCCATCTCGGTGGCGAAGGTCTTGGAGATGCTGGCCATGTCCGCGCAGGCCATGCCCTCGTCCTTCATCCACGCCACCTTGCGGGCCATCAGGCGCGCGGTGTCGATCTCCACCTTGCAGTCGACCAGCTTGAACTGGATGGCCTGCTTGGTGGCGATCGGCTTGCCGAACGCGCGGCGCTCGGTGGCGTACTTGCAGCCCGCCTCGAACGCGGCCTCGGCGATGCCGATGCCAAAGTGCGACATGCTGATGCGACCGAACTCGAGCGTCTGCATGGCCTGGATGAAGCCCGCGCCGGGCTCGCCGACCACGTCCTCGTCGGGCACGAACGCGCCATCGAACACCAGCCCGCCGGTGGGCGAGCCGCGCAAACCCATCTTGCGGTAGGGCGCGCTGCGCTCGACGCCGGGGCCGTGGAGGTCGACCACAAACGCGGTGACGCCAAAGTGCTTGGCCTCAGCGTCGGACACCGCCATCACCACGCCAAAGTCGGCGATGGGGGCGTTGGTGATCAGGGCCTTCTCGCCGTACAGCTTCCAGCCGCCCGGCACCTTCTCGGCCCGCGTGCGGATGTTCGCGGCGTCGGTGCCGGCGTCGGGCTCGGTCAGGCCGAAGCAGCCGATCTTCTCGCCCGACACCAGCCCCGGCAGCCACTTGGCCTTGAGCTTCTCAGACCCGTGGTGGAGGATGGGGCCGCCGCACAGGCCGATGCTGGCGCCCGCGGACAGGAACGTCGCGGCGCACGCCTTGGCGAGCGACTCCTCGGCCATGGCGCGCATCACAAAGTCGGTGTCCTCGCCGACGCCGCCGTACTTGGCCGGGTGGTAGAGCTTGAAGAAGCCCATGTCCACGAGGTCCTTCCAGTTCTCGCGAGACAGCTCGCCGGCGCGATCGACCGCGGCCGCGCGCGGCGCGATCTGCTTCTGGCAGAAGTCTTCAAAGGCGCGACCGAACGCTTCTTGAGCAGGGGTGAGTCCGTAGTCCATGTGCGCCTCCTAGAAGCCCAGATCGAGGATGGAACGAGCGATGATCCCGCGCTGCACTTCGCTGGTGCCGCCGCCGATCGTCGAGATCATGGAGTCTCGGAGAGAGCGCTCCACGTGGTACTCGGTGGTGAAGCCGTTGCCGCCGTGCATCTGGATGGCGTCGCGGAAGCAGCGCTGGCTGGTCTCAGACAGGAACAGCTTGGCGATCGCCGCGTCCACCAGGGGCGGATCGCCGTCGCGGTCCAGCTGCCAGGCCACGCGGTAGATCAGGTTGCGCGACAGCTCGTAGTCCATCTTCATCTGCGCGAGCATGTGGCGCAGCGCCTGGAACTTGGCGATCGGGCGACCGAACTGGTGACGCTCCTGCAGGTACTTGGCCGTGCGGTCGATGGTGGCCTTCATGCCGCCCATGCCCGGCGCGAGCAGGCAGCTGCGCTCCCAGCCCAGGATGAGCTTCACGGACATGATGAAGCCGTAGTTCTCAATGCCGAGCAGGTTCTCCTCCGGGACCTCGCAGTCCTCAAAGACCAGCTCAGACGTCAGCGACGTCTTCATGCCCATCTTCTCGATGTGCTGGCCCACCTTGAAGCCCGGGAAGCTGCTCTCCACCAGGAAGGTGCTGATGCCCGCCGCCTTGGGCCGCGCGGTGGGGTCCGTCACGGCGGTGACGACGAACACGCCGCCGACCGGGCCGTTGGTGATCCACATCTTGGTGCCGTTGAGGATCCACTTGTTGCCCTTCTTCACGGCGCGCGTCTTCATGGACGCGGCGTCCGACCCGCTGTCGGGCTCAGACAGGCAGAAGCCGCCGATCAGCTCGCCCGACGACATGGCGGGCAGGTAGCGGCGCTTGTGCTCCTCGCTGCCAAGCTTCCAGATGGGAACGCCGCACAGGATGGTGCTGGCACCCCAGGCGAGCGTGGTGCCGCCGTCCTCAGCGCCCTCCGCGAAGCCTTCGGACACCAGGCAGGTCTCAACCGCGGACAGGCCGGTGCCGCCGTACTCGACGGGGTACGGCGCGCCGAGCAGGCCGTGATCGCCCATCTTCTTCCAGATCTCGCGCGAGAACGTGCAGTTCTTGTCGCGCTCCAGCACGCCGGGGTGCACCTCGGCGCGGCCAAACGCGCGTGCACCTTCGTACAGCGCGATCTGCTCTTCGGTGAAGCGGAAGTCCATCGGAGCCTCTCAGGTGGAAGGGGGCCGGGCGGTGACGCCGCGGAACAACGCGAGCACGGTGGCGCGCACCGCGCTCAGATCAGGGGGTTCGGTGGGGGCGGCGCGCGGCGCGGCCAGCGTGGCGACGATCGCACCCTCCAGCGCGCCCAGGAACAGCACGGCCAGCGCGCGCGGGTTGGCGTCCGGCACCAGCGCCCCCTGCTCCGCCGACGCCACAAACGTGCGCTCCAGGCAGGCCACCACGCGGGCCACGTCCGGATGCGACAGCGCCCCGCCCAGCCGCGCATGACGGCCGTACTCCAGCAGGATGACCTTCATGCGGTCCGGGAACGCGTCCAGCGCGCCGAACGCGTAGTCGAGCACCGCGCGGACGGCGTCCTCCGGCGAGCGGTCGGATGACGTGATGCGATCCACGACCTCGGCGAAGATCGCCCAGTTCTCGTCGAACACCGTCTTGAGGAGCGCGTCCTTGGTGCCGAAGTAGTGGTAGACCAGCCCGTAGGCGACGCCCGCCTGGTCGGCGACGTCTTGGATGCGGATGGCCTCATGGCCCTTCTCCGCGAACACGCGCACCGCGGCGTCCAGGATCTGACGGCGACGCTCGGCGCGGGCATCACTCTCGGGCACGAGGTCAGACAAGGCGGCTCCCCCGTCCACCAGGAACACGCGTTGACACCAATGTCAAACACCACCCGCGATCGATTTGGTGCGGGCGCATCGCCCCAGACTGTGGCATTCTTCGTCCCTTCGCCTGGAGTCGACGTGCGCCTCATCCTCCCGCTCGTGTTCGTGGCCGCTTGCGGCGGCCTGACCCCGATCAAGGTCGACACCGGCACGCCTGACCTCCCGCTCGACACCGACGTCGCCGGAACCGGCGGTGGTGGCGGCGGCGGCGGTGGAGGCGGTGGAGGCGGTGGCGGCGGCGGTGGCGGTGGCGGTGGCGGTGGAACGGACACGTCAGCCGGCGGCGGCGGCGGTGGCGGCGGCGGCGGCGGCACGGTCGACACGGACACCGGCTCGGGCGGCCCGGACACCGACAACGACGGCATCCCCGACGCGCGCGACAACTGCGTCACCATCCCGAACTTCCCGCAGGCCGACATGGACCACGACGGGATCGGCGACCTGTGCGACGACGACCGCGACGGCGACGGCTACCTCAACACCGAGGACCGCTGGCCCGACGAGTTCGCGTGGCCCGGCCACACGTCCAACGAGACCCTCTACCCGCACACGTCGAGCGACCTGTGGACGTTCTACGTGCCCACCGAGGCGCTCACCCGCGTCGGGTCCTTCTCGTTCGATCAGAACGCCGGCAGCGTGACGGACGCGGCGATCGACTCCAACGGCGTGCTGTACGCCGTCACCTTCTCGGACCTGTTCATCTGCCTGGCGGCCAACGCCAAGTGCCGCTGGATCGCGTCGCTCCCCAGCCAGTGGAACGGGCTCACCTTCGTGCCCCCAGGCATCCTCGGCGGCGTGAACGACCAGCTCGTCGGGATGGGCGGTGTCAGCTGGTACAAGCTGACCATCCCCGCGGGCACGGGCCGGGTCACGTTCAGCATCCTGGGCCGCTTCGACAGCAACGGGTCGTCCACCACCGGCGACGCGTTCAGCATCGCCACGGTCGGCACGTACGCGTCGCTGTACCGCAACGGGAACACCGGCGTGACCGACCTGGCGCGCCTGGATCCGACCACGGGCGCCGTCACCGACTGGATCCTGCGCTTCAACAGCCCGGGCAACTACTACCGGGTGTACGGCCTCGCAGGCTGGGACGACGGCTTCATCTACGGGTTCGACGAGAGCGGCGACATCCTCAAGATCGACGTGAACGCGGCGACCTACACGGTGATCTCGCCGCGCCAGCACCCGGCCTGGTGGGGTGCCGCTGTGCGCACCAAGATCTCCATCCCGATCCCGTAGCGACCGCGATCCTCGGCGGAAAGGTTGCGCGATCCGCCTGGATCGTGCGACTCTGGGAATTCGCTGGGGAAACCACCATGCCGCTGACGCCGTTTGAGATCATCTCTATCCTGCTGACCGTGCTGTCCTGCTGGTTCGCCATGACCCGCGCGGCCAACGCGCCCCGTCAGGC
>CANJMY010000075.1 GCA_947475315.1 Pseudomonadota bacterium
CCGACAGAAGGTCAGCCGTGGACCTCCGACCCGTTCACCCTGACCCAGCGCGGCGATCGACTGGTGGGCCGCGGCACGGCGGACATGAAGGGCTTCCTGGCCGCGACGCTCGCCGCGTTGACCCGCCTGGACCGGCGTCAGCTCCGCCGCGAGCTGGTGCTGATGTGGACCTACGACGAGGAGACCGGCTGCGCGGGCAGCGCGCACCTGGCCCGCGACTGGGACCGGGAGGCGCGCCCGCTCCCCTGCGCCTGCCTGATCGGCGAGCCGACCGACCTCACGATCGCCCGCATGCACTCTGGCCACGTCGCCGTGCACATCGACGTGCTGGGCGAGGCCGCCCACACCAGCCGCCCCGACCTGGGCGTGAACGCGATCGAGATCGCGGGCCGCGTGGTGGAGGTCGTCCGCACCTTCGCCGCCGATCTCCGCGAGCGCGTCGACCCGACGCTGCCCCTGCCCAACCCTTGGGTGCCGCTCGTCCCGGCGCGCATCCACGGCGGCACCGCGATCAACGTGGTCCCCGACCGGTGCCGGATCGACCTGGGTTACCGCCCGCTGCCCGGCATGTCGGACGACGCGATCTTCCGGGAGCTCCAGCTGCGCCTGGACCGCGCGCTCGGGCCGGACAGAGCGCGCGTCCACGCGCACGTCGGCGCGGTCGTGCCGTCCCTGCTCACCCCCGATGGGACCGCGCTTGAGCGGCTCCTCACGCCGCACGCGACTCCCGGCCCCGTGGGCGTCCCGTTCGCCACGGACGCGGGGAACCTGGCCCGCCTCGGGATGGCGCCGCTCGTGTTCGGCCCGGGGTCGATCGACGTGGCGCACAAGGCCGACGAGTACGTGGAGATCGGCGCGATCGAGAGAACGGTCGACATCCTGGAGCAGGTCATCGCCGCGCGCTGCCTGCAAGCCTGAGCGGAAATCGCGGAGCGTTGCCAACA
This sequence comes from Pseudomonadota bacterium, assembly GCA_947475315.1. Taxonomy (GTDB): domain Bacteria; phylum Myxococcota_A; class UBA796; order UBA796; genus CAIOSP01. The sequence continues at coordinate 945 of CANJMY010000075.1, forward strand.
CAGCGCGGCTTCATGAAGTAGACTTGGCACCCATGCCGCCTGAAGACGCCACCGCCCCGCCGCCTCTGGACGCCTCGCAGCTGCGTCGTCGCACGCTGCCGGACGGCACGGAGGTGTTCACCGGACCGCTCGCTGAGCAGGCCCTGGACGCCGTCGGCGCGCGCGCCATGACGCTCGACCGGTCCATCCTCGTGCGCGAGGATCTCGACCCCTCCGACCCTGAGGACCAGGCCCTCCTGGCCCATGAGCAGCACCACGTCGGCGAGAGCGGCGGCGAAGGCGAGCACGCCGAAGGCGACGAGGAGGAGGCCGCCGCGCGCGCGGTCGAGGCCTTCGTGCTGCATCAGCGGCGCGCCCAGGACACCGAGGAGCGCGCGACAGGCGGAGACGCGCCCATGGCCGCGACGCCGCCAGGCTCCTGCGGCGCCGACGGGCCGATGGCCGGCTACCAAGGGCTCCTGGCAGGTGGCACCCCTCACGATCAGATCGTCGATCAGCTCGCCCGTGGCGTGCTCGACGAGCTGCGGCGCACCCGGGATCTTCGGCGCGTTCGAGGGCGGCGCTGGCCATGAACCACACGCCCGTCTCCCACATCGACGACCTCGCCGACCGGCTCCGCCGCGTCGACCTGCTCTTGCTCCGCGCGATCTCCCGGCAGCGCGCGCGGCCGAGCGTGCACGCCAAGGGTCAGTACTGGGGCCAGTTCATCAGCGACGATGAGGTCGACGAGCTGCTGCACGCGCACGGTGAGATCGACACGCTCGGCGACTTGGGCCTGGACGGCATCGACACCGAGATCGCGCGCAGCGAGGCGGCCCGCGACGCCCCGCAGCCCGGCAGCCGGATCGAGGCGCTTCGGACCTCGTTTGGGCTGGACGGGGACGACGTCGACCTGATCCTTCTCGCGCTCGCGCCCGAGATCGCCGCTGGCTACGGCAAGATCTTCGCGTACCTGCACGACGATGTGCACAAGGACTTCTTGAGCGTCGACCTCGCGACACGGCTGATCGCCACCACGCGCCGCCGCCGCCTCGCGCTGCTCGACCGGCTGCTGCCCGGCGCGTCGCTGATCACCCAGCGCCTGCTCGTCCTCACGCCCGAGGCCGGCAAGTCCAACCAGGCCGCGCGTCGGGTGATGTTCCCGCCGCGCGTCCTGCCCTGGCTGATCGGCGAGGGCCTGCTGCCGTTCGACGACGGCGTCACCCGACTCGACACGCGCCGCGCCCCGTTCATCCCTGAATCCTGCGCGCATAGGCTGGAGGGGCTCGGGACCGGCGGCGACGCCGCGATCACCGTGGCGATCGTCGGTGGTACGGATGGCGCGCGCGAAGCGGTCGCGGTGGCGACGGCGCGCGCGGTCGACCGGCACCTGGTCCGCGTCGACCTCGGCCGGTGCCGCGCCTACCTGGACCAGCCGCTGGACCTGGTGCGCGACCTGCGCCTGGACGGCGCGGTGCCGTATGTGGTGAACATCCCGGATCTGTCGGAAGACCCCGAGATCCGCGGCAAGCTGATGCACTTGGGCACCGCGCTCGCGACGCTGCCCTACCCGGTGTGTGTGGGCGGTCGCGACCGCCGCGCGCTCGCCACGATGCTGGGCGGCGATCGCCCGCGCCTGGACCTCCCGGTCGGACGCGTGACCGTCGAGGACCGGGCCGCCGCCTGGGACCGCGCGATCTCCGCCCGCGGCTGGACCGACGTGGACGCGATGCGACTGGCCACCCGCTACGCGGGCGTCGTCGGCACGGGCGTGGATCGGGTGGTCGAGCGCGTGGCCGCCGAGCTGGGCAACGGCGCCCCGCAGACCGACACCTTCGCGGCCGCCTGCCGGGACGCACAGCGGCCCGAGATCGCGGGGCTCGTGCAGCACATGGTGCCGCGCTTCACCTGGGACGACCTGGTCCTGGCGCCAAAGATCGTGAGCCAGCTCAAGCAGCTCGAGGACGTGCTCGCCCAGCAAGAGACGGTGCTGCACGGCTGGGGCATGCAGCGCATGCGCCCCCGCGGCTACGGCCTCAAGGCGCTGTTCACCGGCGGCCCGGGCACCGGAAAGACCATGTGCGCCGAGGTGATCGCGGGCTCCCTCGGGTACGACCTGTACCGGGTGGACCTGTCGTCGGTCGTGTCCAAGTGGGTCGGCGAGACCGAGAAGAACCTGCGCCAGATCTTCGACGCGGCCGAGGGCGGCACGTCGGTGCTGCTGTTCGACGAAGGCGACGCGCTGTTCGGCAGCCGCGGTGAGTCCAAGTCCGCGCAGGACCGCTACGCCAACCAGGAGGTCGCCTACCTGCTGCAGCGGCTGGAGGTCTACGAGGGCTGCGCGATCGTCACGACCAACCTTCAGGAGAACGTCGACGAGGCGTTCCTTCGGCGGTTCAACGCAGTGGTCGAGTTCCCCTTCCCCACGCCCGAAGAGCGCACGCGCCTGTGGGAGCACGCCCTGCCGGAACGGCCCGACCTCCGCGGCGCAGACCTCGACACGGCGGGCTTGGGCCGGCAGTTCCACCTCGCCGGCGGCTCCATCGTCAACGCGGCCATCATGGCGTGCGTCGACGCGGCGCGGAGCCAGGAGCCCGTCGGCATGCGGCACGTGGTCACCGCCATTGCGCGCGAGCTCCACAAGATGGGCAAGCAGGTGAACCGAGTGAGCTTCGGCCCGTGGTACGACGTGGTCGAAGGGCTCCTTCCCGGATGAGCGACGCGCCTCTGCTCGACACGGACGAAGTGCTCCCCGACCTGGTGGTCCGGGTCACGGATCCGTTTGTCTCCGACCACGACGTGTCCTACGCGGACCTCCGCGCCGAGCGCGTGGTCGCGTTCGTCCTGATGCAGTCGGTGGTGGCCTCGTTCGCGCTGACGCTCGTGTGGGCCATCCTGCTGCCCTCCGTGGCCGGACGGACCTTGCTGGTGTCGGCGCTGCCGCTCCTCGGCCTTCCGGTCGTTCGCAAAGGCCGGGTCGATCTGGCGCTGCACGTCGCCGTGTCCACGGTCGCCCTGCACTGGCTAGCCGTGTCGTGGGCCTCCGGCGGCGCGATGAGCCCGGCGATCCTCGCGTTCGCGCTCCTGCCAGTCATCCCCACGACCCTGCGCCGGTTTCGGGAGGCGCTCATCTGGACGACAGTCGCGCTGATCGCCGTACCGATGATGCGCTTCGGGGCCTACCTGGGCTTGCAGCCCGGCGTGGTCGAGTCGGACCTGACCAACGACGCCCTCGGCTTCGTCGCGTTTAGCTACGTGATCTTCGGCTTCTTGCTGACCATCGGCCAGATGGCCGAGCTGTCCCGGCGCGCGAACGAGCGCATGGCGCGCGTGCACGAGGAGCTGTCCGAAGCGCGAGACCGCGCCGACGCCGGCAGCGAAGCGAAGAGCGCCTTCCTGGCGGCCATGAGCCACGAGATCCGCACCCCGATGAATGGCATGTTGGGCATGGCCGGCCTGCTGCTGGAGACGCCGCTCGATCCGCGCCAGCGCGACCACGTCGAGACCATCCGACAGAGCGCGGGCGCGCTGGTCGACATCGTCGAGGACATCCTCGACTTCAGCCGCATCGAGGCCGGACAGCTCCGCTTGGAGGACGCGCCCTTCGAGCCCGTCGCCATCGTGCGGCAGGTGGCCGATCTGCTGCGCGTTCGAGCCCGCGAGAAGGGCTTACGCCTGGACGTCGAGATGGGGCCCCACCTGCCCGGTCGCGTGATCGGCGACGGCGGACGAACGCGTCAGGTGCTGTTCAACCTGGTCGGCAACGCGGTGAAGTACACCGACCACGGCCGGGTGCTCGTGCGGGTCGGCTCCATCGACGAGACCGGCGAGCGCGTGCGCCTCGTGATCGACGTGATCGACACCGGCATCGGCATCGCAGCGGAAGACCTGGACCGCGTGTGGGACCGGTTCACGCAGGTGCACTCGGGTGTGCAGCGACGGGCCGCGGGCACAGGCCTGGGCCTCGCGATCAGCAAGCACGTCGTCGAGTTGATGGGCGGCGTGATCCAAGCGACCAGCACCGTCGGCGAGGGTTCGACCTTCCACATCGAGCTGCCGCTGCGCGTCACCAGCGAGACCGCGGAGGACGCGGCCGAGGCCCTGCCGCCGCTGCCCGCCGCGCGCATCCTCATCGCCGAGGACAACCCCGTGAACCGCAAGGTGACCCTGGCGATGCTGGATCATCTGGGCCTAGTCGGCGACGCCGTCGCGGACGGCGAGATCGCGGTCACCATGACCCGCACGCATCGCTACGACCTGATCCTGATGGACTGCGAGATGCCGGTGCTCGATGGCTATGATGCGGCGCGTCGGATCCGACAGGACGGCTGCCGTACGCCGATCCTCGCGATGACGGCGCACGCGCCGCAAGAGGTCCGGCAGCGCTGCACCGCGGCCGGCATGGACGACTTCATCCAGAAGCCGGTGCGCCTGGAGACCCTGCACAAGTCGCTCGGGCGCTGGCTCAACGCGCCGCGCTGATCAAGCGCCGCTCCACGACGCGAACGTCTTGAGGTGCGCGCGGCGCGCCGCGGACAGCCAATCAAAGTTGGTGCCGCGATCCGAGATCTCCCAGAACTCCTCTTGGGTCGTGCGATCGATCTCCTCGACCAAGCCGCGGATGCGCGCGGGATCCTCGGCCACCATGTCGGCCCATATCTGCTTCGCGCGGGGCTCTTCGCCGCAGGACAGGTAGTACGTGGCCAGCTTGATCTGCGCCTTCCGGACGCCGCGGAGCGACGGGTCGCGCTCCGTGGTCGCGTCCGGCTCCAGGTCGAGGGTCAGGAACACCGAGAGCAGGGCGTCGTGCTCGGGCGCGTCGGCCGCGTGCGCGACCTCAAGCAGCGTGCAGAGGTCGTACGCGGCTGTCTCCAGAAGGAACGCGAGGCGCGCCTTGAAGCCCAGCTGCCCGTAGCTCTGCACGAACTGGGCGACCTCGACGGCGACCGCGTGCTCGGGCGTGTGGAGCAGCGCCTCAGCCAGCAGGCGGTACTCGTTGAGCAGGTTGTACCCGGTCCGAACGTCCTTGGAGTTCACGGCGAAGCGGAAGAACGTGTTGAGGAAACGAACGCACAGGCGGGTCACCTCCACGTCACCACACTCGGCCGCGCGGGTGGCGAGCCTGCGGACCTGGATCGCGCACAGGTGCGTCATGTCCTGGTCCTCGCCCACGACGTCCACGTAGAGCGCCTGGAGCTGGCGGAGCACCTTGAGCTCCAGGAAGGTCCGGCGCTCGTCGATGCGTCGCAGCACGTCGCGATGCCACGCGACGAAGTCCTCGTCCGCGCGGAGCAGGTCGTAGGTCTCAAACCACTCAGGCTTCTGCACGCCCTTGCGCTCGACGCTGATCGCGGCGACGTCGACCAGCGCGCTGATCGCCGCCACGGCGATCGCCCGGTCACGCGCCTCCACCGACTGCCGCGCGATCTCGCCCAGCTGCGCGACCGCCGCGAGGGTGTCAACGCGGGCCTGTGGCTTGAATTCCACCGACGCCCGCAGGATCGACTCGCGTGCCTGGTCCGACAGGCGCGCCACAAACCGTGTGGGGGACACGAAGTCGAAGACGTAGGCGAAGTACGGCAGCACCGAGAGGATCACGAGCGTCATCAGCGTGACGTCCGCGAAGAACATGGCGCGCGGGAGCGGGTCGCCGTGCAACGACAGGTTGAACCACACCACCAGCGCCGACGAGACCACGTAGAACGCCAGCACGATCTGGTTGGTCTGGTCCTGCAGGAACACCGTCGGGATGCGAGGACTGTACCGGGTGGCCGCCAGCTCCAATGTCAGGGCCACGACCGTGATGACCACGCCGAGCACGCTGACCATGATGTCGCCGCTGTTGATCAGCACCGCGACGTTGTCCTTGCTCATCAGGGTCTGCCAGAAGCCGACGCCCCGCAGCGCGAAGTCGAACACGAACAGGACCGCGTAGACCGCGGCGGCCATGAAGAAGAGGGCGCTGAACAGGGCGAGCGAGCTGGCGCGGCCGGGGTCGCGAGAGTTCTGAGGCATGTCGCGCGCGATCCTTCGACGTAGACGGTGGACGGAGCGCCGGGTGTGCGGCTACCGGACCACACGGAGCGCTGCCCTTGTACCACGCGCGGATCCTGACGTTCGGCCTGCTGTACGCTTGTCGCCCTCCCGCGGCGTTCGTCCTGGACGAACCTGCCGACACGGATCTGCAAGAAGTGGGTGACACAGACGACACCCTTGCATGCGCAGGCTCCCTCACCCTCTCGTTCGCCGACACCCCCACGGGCATGATCGCCCAGGGCTCGTCGTGGACATCGACGGGCGCCACGTGGAGCACCTCGTCCTACCTGAGCGCGGACTACCGCGTGCAACTGGACGAGCAGGGGTGCGTCGACCTCTCCGCGGGGACGCTCGCGATCGACCTGCTGGGTACGGGCTGCGCCGGCGCCGGGGCGCGCGTCACGCTGACCGACAGGTGCGGGCCGTCGTGCACCGTGGTCCGGGTGTGGGCAGCGGAGGAGTCGCTTGCCGAGACCCGCAACGACACCTCGGACGTGGAGCGCACGCTCTCGCTCGCCCCGGCCAAGGCGTTTGGGTCGATCGAGGTCGGCTCCCTGCACGCCGCCGTATGCGCGGTGGAGGTCGACCTGACCGCGATCCCTCCCAGTCTGCAGCCGAACGATACAGCCGCACCCTTCTAGCGGTCTACCCGGCGTTCCGTCACATTTCCTTGACGGTGGCGGTCCTCACCCCCCCCATGAGTGTGGTACTCCGCGCTCTCCGTTTCGAACAATTCGAACACGACTCGCGCTGGGTCCCACCCGTGGAGCCGCCTTGACCGACCCCACCGTCGTTGAATCCACAATGATTCACCGGGTGCTGCGCTACGCGGTCAGTCGGGGTCTGGACACAGACCCGCTGCTCGCAGACACCGGCTTCACCGCGGCCGAGGTCGCCAACCGCGACCTGCTCTTCCCGCTCGCCAAGGCGATGGCGCTGTTCGACGCCGTGGCGGAGGCCTTGCACGACCCCGCGCTCGGCCTGTCGATGGCCAAGGTGGTCGCCCCTTCAGACTATGGCCTGGTCGGCCTGCTCTGGGATCACCACCCGACGCTCGACGCCGCGTTCGACGCGCTGGCGCACTACTACACGGCCTTCCTGGCTGGGGCGGAGATGCGGGTGCTCCGTGAAGCGGGACGGACGCGCCTCGTCCACCGGTTCCTGCACGAGCACCGCGGCTTGGACTACCTTCGTCAGGAGTCGCTGGCGTCGGTCTACCTCAACGCCCTGAAGGCGTCGGCGACGCACTGGACCCCGCTGGCGGTGACCTTCCGCCAACAGCCGGTCGACCCCCGCCCTTTCCTGGATGTGTTCGGCGTGATGCCCACCTTCGGCGCCCCGGATGACGCGCTGATCATCGACCCGATCCACCTGACCAGGGAAAACCCGCGGGCGGACCCGGCGCTGCTGAACCACCTGCTGGAGGCCGCCGAGACGCACCTGGTCAAGCGCCGCAACGCGTCGGGCACCCAGTCTCGCGTGCTGCTGCTGCGCGGGTGCAGCGCCGACTTGACCAGCGGCATGGTCCATCGCGGGAACGACACGCTCGCGCTCACCACGAAGGAGCGCGAGCTGCTGGTCTACCTGGCCGACCACATGAACCAGGTCGTCACCCACGAGGCGATCGAGCGCGACGTCTGGGGGATAGGCAAGTCCGTGATCAGCCACGCGCCCGCGGTCGCCATCCGCCGCCTCCGTCAGAAGATCGAACCCCAGGGCCCCAAGCCGGTGAACCTGGTGACGGTGTTCGGTGAGGGCTGGAAGCTGGTCGTGCCCGAGTCGTCTTGATCCCGCTGCTGCTCCCGCCCGGTCGTCGGCCGATGTTCCCCCCGGCGAGCCTCATCACGCCCGGCGAGGACGGGCTGGTCGCGGTCGGCGGCGATCTGGCGCCCGAGACCCTGGTCGAGGCCTACCGAAAGGGCATCTTCCCGTGGGACGGTCGCTGGCCGATCCCCTGGTACTCGCCCGACCCCAGGCTGATCCTGGAGCCGCAGCACTTCCACGTCTCCAAGTCGCTGCGCAAGCTCGACAAGCAGGGTCGGATGGAGGTCCGCTACGACACCGCGTTCGCCGACGTGATGCGCGCCTGCGCCGGGAAGAAGCGGCGCGGACAGCGTGGCACCTGGATCCGCGGCGGCATCTTCGACGGCTACGGCGCCCTGCACACGGCCGGCGTCGCCCACTCGGTGGAGACCTGGGAGGACGGCGCGCTGGTGGGCGGCCTGTACGGCCTGTCGATGGGCAGCGCCTTCTTCGGCGAGTCCATGTTCGCCGACCGCCCCGACGCGTCCAAGCTCGCGCTCTTGCACCTGTGCGCGCGCCTCACCGCCGCGGGCGGCACGCTCGTCGACTGCCAGCAGGACACGCCCCACCTGCGGAGCCTGGGCGCCTTCAACGTGACGCGCGCCGACTACATGGCCCGACTCGACGCCGCGCTGGCGGTCGCCGACATCTGGCCGAACCTGCCCGCCATCCCGTCACGGGCGAGCCCGGCGGACGGCTGAACGAGCTCCGGGGGCGAGCCCACGACAGCGGCCGGACCGCAAACGCAGACCGCCTACTTCCTCTCCCCGAAGATCGACCGCCCGACGCGCACCACCGTCGCGCCCTCCTCGATCGCCACCTCAAAGTCCTCGGTGGTGCCCATCGACAGCTCGGGCAGGCCCACGCGCTCGGCCAGCAAGCGCAGCGCCCGGAAGTGCGGGCGCGCCATCTCGGGCACGAAGTCGTCCGGCTGCGGCGGCATGGCCATCAGGCCGACGACGCGCAGGTTGGGCAGCGGCCGCACCGCCGCGAGCAGCGCCTCCACGCCGTCCACGCCGACGCCCTGCTTGGAGTCCTCCCCGCCGATGTTCACCTCGAGGAACACGTCGATCGGGGCGCCCTCGCGGCGACGGGACAGCTCGGCCGCCACCTCCACCCGGTCGACGGCGTGGAAGAAGGAGGCGGCCCGCGCGACGTACTTTACCTTGTTGGTCTGGAGCGCGCCGATCGCGTGCCAGCGGATGTCCGACAGGTCGGCCAGCGACTCGGCGCGGTCACGCAGCGCCTGCGCGTAGTTCTCCCCAAAGTCGCGCTGACCGCAGGCGTAGGCCTCGCGCACCAGCTCGTCGGGCTGGAACTTGGAGACGGCGAGCAGGCGCACGCTGCCCGCGCCACGCCCTGCGCGCACGCACGCAGCCGCCACACGCTCCCTCACCCGCGCGAGCCTCGCGGCGACGTCGCTCATGGCCAGCCTCCAGGGCGTCAGGGGGTAGCACGCGCGCCACCGCCCACCAATTGCCGATTGCGCATCGGTTGCGTCGAGGGCAGTTTGGCGGCATGCGCCACATCACCCTCCTGCTCCTGGCCACCGCCTGTCGGATCGATCCCCGTGAGGGCGATCTGGCGCCCGAGTGCCATGACGGCGTCGACGGCGACGGCGACCACGTGATCGACTGCGCTGAGACCGACTGCGCGTGGACCCGGTTCTGCGGCGGCGACACGTCCACCGGCGTGCATCAAGAGGACGGGGGCGGCGTGGTGAACCCGCCGCGCGACCTGCCGCCGGTCGCGGTGGTCGGTCCGGACTACCTGAAGGCCAACCCAGGCGACACGCTGCGGCTCGACGGCTCCGCGTCCTACGATCCCGACGGCGACGCGCTCAGCCTGCGGTGGGCGATCGTCTCTGCGCCGTCGAGCACGCGCGAGGTGCTGAAGAACGCAGACCACGCGCAGGCGTCCATCCGGCTCGATCGGTACGGCCTGTGGGTGTTCGAGCTGACCGTCACGGCGGACAGCGTGATCGTGCACAAGCGGCGCACGGTCGATGTGGCGTTCGGCAACCAGCCGCCGTGGGCCGATGCGGGCCCCGACCAGATCGCGCACCCGCAGGCGACGGTCGCGCTGACCGGCGTGTCCAGCCATGACCCCGAGTCCGACCCGCTGACCTACACCTGGCGCTTCGTGAGCCTGCCGCCGCACACCGCGTCGCGGCTGATCACCAGCCCCGACCAGCCCAACGCCACCTTCGTCCCCGACGCGGTCGGCGACTACGTCGTGGAGCTGGTGGTGCGGGACGGCGCGCTGGACTCGGACCCGGCGCGGGCGACGATCACCGTCCAGCCCTGAGCGCTGTGCCCAGGGCCGGTCCGACCTACTCGCCCGAGAAGGTCTCGCGGCGCTCGGCGTGGGCGACCACGTCGTCGACCGACAGGTAGAGCGGCAGGTACTGGTTGCCGAGCCACAGCTTGGCCTGGTCGGCGAAGTTGGCGGAGTCCGTCAGGCCGCTCTCGCCGCCGGGGATCACGTTGTAGGCCTCGAAGCCCTTCGCGCCGCCGAGCGCGATCACGGTGCGATTCACGCTCGCGTCGCCCGAGTCGAACGACGTGCCGCCGGTGCCCGAGTTGAGCGCGTCGATGCAGAGGTGATCGCCGGGCCGCGGGAAGCCGGGCAGGCTCTTGCGCGGGTCATCCGCGGTCATGTTCTCGGCCAGCGGCAGGATGGCGGGCGTGATGTTGAACGGCTTGGTGAAGCTGTCAAAGATGGGGTCGCCGCCGCCGAGGAAGTCGCCGAGCAGGCTGGTGACCATGGCCAGGTGGCGAAGGCCCCACACCCACTGGTCCATGTCCGCGGTGCCAAAGCCGCCGCGGCCCGGATCGGTCGAAGGGCTCTCCAGGAAGGCCAGCGCGTCCCGCAGCGAGATCAGCGCCGTCTCGTCGCTCTCCTCCAGCTCAGGCGTCGACGCGATGTCGAACCAGATCGCCTCCTGCGTGGTGGGGTTGTAGGCCGCCAGCCCCGCGGGGTTGCCCGGGCCGCGGCTCTGCAGCGACTGCTGCATCACGCGGAACTTGCCGGTGTCGCCGGTGGGCCAGCCCAGGCCGGGCAGGTTCTCGTCGCCGACGACGTTGTTCATGTACTTGCCCATCCACGCGTTGAAGATCGTGGTGGCGACCGAGTCCTTCACCTGGTCGGCGTCCGGCGCGTCGTAGAAGGTGGTGACGCCCGACTCGGCGATCAGGCCACGCTCCTGCCACGCGACCATACGGTCGTGGATGTCGTCGAAGCGAGCCTTGTCGGCCACGTAGAGGCTGACGAGCCGCTCGGCGGACGAGCCTGGCGCCACGTCGTCGACCGACGCGGTCTGCGCGGCCTCGATCGACTCGATGAGCACCGGCACCAGCAGCGCGCCGATGTTCGAGTGGTGGTCGGCCTGGATGGCCTTCATGTCGTCGAGCGTCGCGCCGTCGCCGGCCGTGGCCTCGGTCAGATCGTCGACGATGCGCTTGGCGCGGAAGGACTCCAGCCAGGGCCCGCCGATGTAGACCGGGTCGTCGCTCAGCGACCCGTCGAACGTGAAGCCGCCCGGATCGTTGTTCGCGCTGACCACGAAGCCCTGCGCGGGGTTCTTCTCGTGGGGGTAGTCGTCGTAGGGCACGACGCACTTGTACGGGTCCGCGCCCTGGCCAAAGTCGACCAAGCCGTCGGCCAGCGGGATGCTGAACGCGCCGTACTTGGTGCCGTCCAGGATCATGTTCGGGTCGGCGCCCTCGGCCCAGTCGCCGTCCGGATCACGGTCGAGGTAGTCGCGGCACGGGACCGCCTGGAAGCCCGTGTAGAAGATGTTGCCTTCCTTGTCGGCCGCGACGAGGTTCAGCGAGTACGCGACCAAGCTGGACGTCGCCTCCTTGAACGAGTCGATGTCGGTGGCCTTGGTGTAGCTGTCGATCACGCGGGGCATGTTCGAGAGCGTCAGGCCCGTGTAGTCAAAGCTCACCGCGGTGACGGCGCCGTCGCCGTCCGTGTCGCGGGGCTTGATCCAGTCGCCCGCCAGCAGCACCGCGTCGGCGTGCGCTTCGCCGTCGTCGTAGCTGCCGACCACGTCGCCCTCGATCGACGTGATCCAGCGACCGTCGAAGGTGGTGTAGCGGGTGAAGGTGAACGGACCGCCCTTGCCGTCGCCGAGCGGGGGCGGGATCACGGCGACGTCGACGGTCTCGGACGCGGGGACGACCGGCTGCTGCGCGCCCTTGAACAGCGTGGACGCGGGCAGGCCGTCCGCGCCCAGGGTGATCTCCTCGCGGTACCAGTCGGTGATGTCGCCCATGATCTGGGTCTGGCCGAACGCGATGTCGCCGTTGGTGCCCGTGGCGAGCAGCGGGAGCGCTGGCGTCATCGTGCCGACCTGGTGGATGTCGCCGCCGCCCAGGTGCGCGGTGTCCAGGCCGACCCCGTAGAGGATGGGCGGCACCGCGAGCTGGAGGTGACCGTCCGCGGCGAGCATCGCGCGACCGTCCGCGCTGTGGGCCGCGTCCACCGCCCAGGCGTTGGAGCCGAAGCCCTCCTGCCAGTTGTGCTTGAGGCGCGCCTCGATGTGCGTGGTGTGCTCGCGCAGGCGGCTGAGCACCGACGGCTCGACGTGCATGCCGGTGGAATTGCGCGGCGCGCCCTGACGCGACGACGGGTGCGCGTCCTTCCAGCCGGGCGCAGACGCGACCAGGTTGGGCGGCAGCACGTTGCCCCAGACGTCGCCGAGCAGGCCGGCCTGACGCAGCGCCGACTCATTGAAGCCGTCGAACGCGGTCGCCACGCGGGCGGCGTCCTGCGTGCGGCCCACGTCCTTGGTCTCGAAGCCCGACTCGTACAGCACGGTGACGATGCCGCCCGCCACGTCGCGCCGGGTGAACGGCTCCAGCAGCTCGGCGGCGTCGGACTTGCCGAGCAGGCCGGCAGCCAGGACGAACTCCGACGGTGCCGCGAGCTTCCCGGCCTTCACCGCGTCGATGTAGGCGTTCACGCCTGCCGCGAAGCCGTCGAAGTACTCGGCCATCTCCGGGTCGGCCGTCACCAGGTCGGTCACGTGGTCCACGATGAAGGTCATGCCGGTCGCGCGAGACTCCAGGTCGGTCTCCAGGCCCGCGGCGCCCAGCAGTGAGCTGATCTTCGCCTGGGACAGTCGGCGGGCGAGGTCCATGTAGAAGAAGCGGTCACGCGCGAGCGTGAAGCCGAGCACGCGGCCCAGGTCGGCCTGGTCGTGCGCGTAGACGTGCGGCACGCCCATCTCGCCGTAGAGGACGTAGGACTCCTTGGACAGCCCAGGGACGGTCCAAGTCGCCGTTTCGCCCACGGACAGCAGCGGGTCCTTGCCAGCAGGCACGTCGTCCTTGGTGTGGCAGGACGCAACGAGGGCAAGCGTGAGGAGGACGCGACGCATGAGGGTCTCCAGGAGGCCCGCGCCCAATAACCGGCGACACGCGACCGTCGCTCAGACCCCGTGCATCCACGCCCCGAAACCCCAGCCTCCGGCGATCACGCCGAGCGAGATAAGCGTCTTTGGAACACGAAAGAGCAAGACCAAGAGGAAGCGCGGGAACGGCATGCCGGTGGCGCCCGCGGCCCACACGGCCACGCTGTACGGGAACGGCACCACGGCCGCGACCACCAGGAACGCGACCCCGTAGCGGTCCATCAGCGCTTGGATGTTGTGCCGCTCGAAACGGGCCTGAACCCAGGCGTACCGACCGAGCCTACGCCCGAGAAACCAGCCGATCACGCCCGCGCTCACGGCGCCGGACGAGCCAATCGCCAGAATGGTCCAGAAGTCCACCCCCGCGGCGTAGGCCGCGAGCAGGAACGGCTCCTTGGGGATCATCGCGACGTCGGCGATCAGGCAGCCGAGGAACACGCCGGACAGGCCCAAGTTGTCGATGAACGTGTGGCTCAGCCGCTCGATCGCAGGCCCGACCGCCCACGCCAGCGCGCCCGCGGCGACGACCAGCCCCGTCAGGGTGACCGCGAGGTTCCGGAGCATGCCCTTGAGGGACATCGCGACGTCCTGTCCCTCCGAGATCGGCCGTTCTTCGTGCAAGCAGTCTCCGTGACCTTGCAACCTATCCGATCCCTGCGCGACGATCCGATACAAGATCGTCGATCTGTGCGCCGGTGACGCGCCGTACGTCGGTGATGGCCACGACAATTCCCCCTGAACCCCGCGACGGCTCATCACGGACTATGCTAGACCGACGCCCCTTGACTGAGGCCCCGATGCGCACCTCCACGACCTCCACGCGACTCGCCACCTGCGCCGCCCTGCTCGCGGGCGCCGCGATCTGGCCTGCCACGCCCGCGCTCGCCGAGGACACGGTCACGGAGGCGCCGCCCGCGCCCATCGCCGAGGAGGCCCCGCCCCCCGCGATCGTCCTGCGCTACGTGCCCGCCAACTTCGCTTGGGACGTCGGCATCCACGCCTCCTACGGCCAGCGCGTGCAGTTCAAGGGCGAGCCGCCCTGGCTTGGTATCGGCGCCCGGTTCGGGTGGGGCAAGATGATCGGCGACCACCGCGTCGGCTTCGGCTTCGCGTTCTCGGCCGAGGGCGAGCCCGCCGTGAAGTGGTCGAACATCTTCACGCCGTCCTTCCAGTGGGACTTCGTCGACGCCAAGGGCTTCATGGTCGGCGCCAACCTCGGCCCGGCGCTGCTCGTCAACGTCGAGCTCTCCGGCGGCTACGGCTACGACACCAGCCTCGACGGCGCGCCTGAGCTGGCCGTCCGCCTGGGTTGGAGCCAGCGCTTCAGCCTGATCGCCAAGCGCTTCTACGTCGCGGTCGAGCCCAAGCTGCGCATCGTCGACGGCAAGCCCGAGTTCGTGGCCGGCGTCGTGCTCGGCTCTGGCAAGGGCTACTAGCCCAAGCGCCGCCTAGGCCGCCCGCGCCAGAGGCTGCTGGTCGGCCGGGAGCGCGTTCGCGAAGCTGGCGTGCAGCTCGGCGAGGACCTCGTCGATCGGACGGTCCTTCCAGCCGCTGGTGTCGATTGCCGGCAGGATGGAGACGTGCACGTCGCACGGCGAGACCCGCATGCTGCCCTTCTCCCACACGTGGTGCGCGCCCTGGACCACCACCGGCACCACCGGCAGGCCCGTGGCCACAGCCAAGTGGTAGATGCCCTTCTTCATGGGCTGCAGACGGCCGTCACG
>CANJMY010000076.1 GCA_947475315.1 Pseudomonadota bacterium
CCGCTGGCGGCCCCGCACGGGGAGCATCGCGTCGTGGGCGGGTGGGGGCGAGGGTGGGGTTGGACCAGGGGGCGGGGATTTCCGCCGACGCGCGGTCCGACCGTCGCGCGGTCCGACCGACGCGCGGCGCGCCCGACCGTCGCGCGGCCCGACCGTCGCGCGGTCCGACCGACGCGCGGCGCGCCCGACCGACGCGCGGTCCGACCGACTGACGCGCGGTCCGACCGACTGACGCGCGGTCCGACCGACCGACGCGCGGTCCGACCGACTGACGCGCGGTCCGACCGACTGACGCGCGGTCCGACCGACCGACGCGCGGTCCGACCGACTGACGCGCGGTCCGACCGACGCGCGGCGCGCCCGACCGTCGCGCGGCCCGACCGACGCGCGGTCCGACCGACCCTCGCGTCGGATCGCGGACGAGCCAGGGCTGGGGTATCGGACCGGTACTGCGGGGCGAGCACCACAGCTGCTCGCGCTCTGGCGGGCGGGCCGTGCGCGAGGTGTGCTTGAGCAAACTCCGAGGCTTCATCGCCTGGGTCCTCCTCCTCTGCCTGTCCGTACCGGCGTCCGCCGCGATCCTCGCGACCGTGTTCTACGTGTCGGGCAATGGGCTCGGGACAGGCGCCGTCGCGTTGGCGACGGTCCCGGTCGTGCTGCTCCTCGTCCCTCGGGTTGTCGCGCACCCGAGCTGGCGCGTCGGGATGGCCCTGGTGGGGCTGCTCTTGTGCGACCTCGCTTACGCGGGCTGGCGTGTGACGCGCGTCGACACCGGCGGCTCCCTCGCGTTCTGCGTCGATGGCGCGTGCGACCAACCCGCGCCGATCCTGTCCCGCTTGATCCGCGAGGACGAGACCGCCTACGCGGGCGTCGCGCTCTCGCACGCCATGGGCCTGCTGACAGACGACGAGCTGGCCGTCATCGAGCCCGCGACGCGCTCCGCCTACGAGGCCCTCGATCGCGTGCGCGGGGGAGCGCCCGGGCCAAACGGGGTCTTGTTGGCGTCCGCCGCCACGCGCACGGAGGAGTTGATTTGGCTGCCGCCGGGCGAGGGCAAGGTGCCCGCGTTGGTCTTCCTGCACGGCTTTGGCGGGCAGATCACGCCCTGTGTCGCGGCGTTTGCGGAGTCGGCGGTCGGGCGCGACTACGCGATCGTGGCACCGGCCCTCGACATGTCCGGCTACTGGTGGGAACGCCCCGGGCGTGAGGTGCTCGAGCGGGCGCTCGCGACGCTCCCGCCGAGGGTCGACCGGAGCCGGCTCTGGCTCGTGGGCCTCTCCAACGGCGCCATCGGCGCGACACACTTTGGCTTCGACCCAGAGCTCGGCGCGCGCTTTCGCGGAATGATCCTCCTCGTCGGCGGGGACGCGCCCAGCGTGGGGGACGTGCCACACGGTCCCGTGCTGATGGTCGCAGGCACCGGCGACCCTCGCTTTCCGATCGCGGGCCTGCGCAGCGTGGCCGAGGCCTTCACCGCGGGCGGCGCGGACGTGACGTTGAAGGAGGTGCCCGGTGATCACTTCATCCTGTTCACGGCGACGAGCGATGTGACGGGGGCGGTGGGCGAGTGGCTGGCGGCTCACTGACGCGTCCGTCGGCCGGGTGAGACGGGTGGGGCGGGGGGGGGCGCGCTTGTGGTTGCTCGGCGCCGTTGCCGGCGCGGAGGCTTTGCCGACGTCGCGCACAGACGGCCTCAGTGCGCAGGCGTCGGCGGGTCCGCCCCCGTCACGCCCGGCGGCGCTCCAAGACCGCGGCGACGCGGGCTAGCCACGCGGCGCGCAGGGCGTTCGTCGGGACCTCTGATGCGAGCCATGCGTTGGCGAGCGCGACGAAGTCCTGGGGAAGGTCGCGGACCCCGTCGTCGTCCAGGAGCGGCAGCAGGTCGACCCAGTACTTGCGTGGTGCGACTGGCTCGACCACGGCGATGAGCTGGAGGAGCTCGGTGAGCGAGAGCGTGATCGGAGGCTCCACGTCGACGCACCAGTCCGAGAGCATCTCGACGGCGACGCCGGGCTCGCCGTGCCGCACGAAGTCGACCGCGTCCAGCGCGTTCGGGACCTTGGGCAAGAGGGTGGTGCAGAGCTCCACGATGTCGACGTGGAGGTCCTGGGTTCGATGGCACATGAAGGGGACCTCGGAGCAGTTTTACGGGACGCCGCTTCGGCCCGCCACCGGAGAGCCGCTCCGGTAGGCGGCGTCTGCGTCCTCGCGGTGGTGGCCCCGGCCGCAGGCCTGTTCACGACGGTCACGCGCTGCGGTCACGCTGAAGGCGCCGCGCCCTCACTTGAACCTCAACCCCGCCACCGCACCGCCACCTCACTTGAACCCCAACCCCGCCACCGCACCGCGCCCTCACTTGAACCTCAACCCCGCCACCGCACCGCCACCCGCCCGTCGGCGTGCACCGCCTCGATGCCGCCCCGCCCGCGCGGATCGCGAACCACGGCCAGCGCCAACAGCCCCTCGTGCACGCGCCGATGATGCAGCGGACACAGCGTCACCAGGTTCTCCTCGTCGTGTCTCCCTCCCGCCGCGCGCGCCTTCAGGTGGTGCACGTCCAGCCACAGCCTACAGCGGCAGCCCGCCACCGCGCAGCGCGCCCCATCCCGATGCAGCACCGCGCGCCGCGTCGCGGGCGGGATCGCGTGCGTGAGGTGACCGTGCTGCGGACCGGGACGCAGATCGACGAGCTCCGCGTCGCAGGCGGCCTGCGCGGCGACGGTCTCGCTCACCTCCGAGTCGGCCGCATGGGCATCGCCGCACGTAGGGCAGTGCGTCACGATCACCCGGTAGCGCTCGCCGATCGGCGCGCCTTCCCCCTCTGCGTCGAAGATCACCCGCTGCGCCATCGCCGCGAGCGCGGCGCCCTCGTCCAGCTCGACCCCGTGGAGGCCCGCCTGGGTCCGCAGCAGCGCGAGCGCGTCGCGCAGCATCGCGGCGTCCGACGCCTCCATCTCGACGACGAACCGCGTGCGCGCTGACCCACGTGGGTCATCCTTGAGCGCGCGCGGCGCCTCGCCCACCTGCGACTTGGACACCATCACCTCCAGCGCGCGGCTCGTGTTCTCCGTCGC
Organism: Pseudomonadota bacterium; assembly: GCA_947475315.1. Lineage (GTDB taxonomy): Bacteria > Myxococcota_A > UBA796 > UBA796 > CAIOSP01. The sequence goes on from CANJMY010000076.1 coordinate 3,075, forward strand.
CGCGGCGACCCACGCGGCGTCGGTCTCGGGCGTGATGACGCGGATCAGCTCGCGCGCCTTGGTCCAGGAGATCGTGCCCGCGGCGAAGGCGGCGTCGAGCGCAGGCAGCGCGGGCAACATGCCGCCGATCTGCATGAGCCCGCGGGCTTGCCGCACCGACAGATCAAGCGCCTGCTCGGCGTAGTCGTAGATCGACGCGTAGCCAAGCGCGTGGTGGAGAGACTCGTCCGCGACCTGGCGAAGCAAACGCGCGGCGCTGTGCTCGGCGGCGCGCCGCTGGCGGAGCGCGGTGAGGAGCTGGGCGTGAACGTGGTGGGCGCGATCGGGGACGGCGTTCATCGGAACCTCGGAGATGAGATCCGATATCCTTGCGAATTTCGACGCTGGCGTTGGGCGCTGCCGGCGCGGCGGGCGGGGTTGGACGGCGCGCGAAGTGGGGGAACGTCGATCGACGCGCCACGAGCGGCGCCAGGCTCGCGTGACGCGGCGCGCGAGGGGAATCAGCCGGCCGGTCCGGCTGAAGGTGCGAAAACTGTCAAGGTTTGGACGTGTGAAATGACAATTCCGACGTCCGTCCCGGCGGCCCTGCTGTGGCGCTTGGGAGCGCGCGTGTGGACGGCACGGCGGCACGGCGGCACGGCGGCACGGCGGCACGGCGCGTGTGCGGCACGGCGCGTCCGCGGCACGGCGGCTCCGCGCGTGTGCGGCTCGACGGCTCGACGGCTCCGCGGTTCCGCGGCTCGGTGCGTCCGCGGCTCGGCGGCTCGGCGGCTCGGCGCGTCCGCGGCACGGTGGCACGGCGCGTCCGCGGCTCCGCGACTCGGCGGCTCCGCGTGTGTGGGGCTCGGCGCGTTTGCGGCAGGACGCCTCGGCGGCTCGACCCTCGGCCGCTCGGCTCCCCGCGCCTCCCCGCGCCCTTTACAGATGACCCCCCGCACCCGCAGTCATACACTCCCTCATGACCATCCTCTCCGTGACCCAGAACCCCGACATTCGCTACCTCGGCAAGCTGCTCGGAGACGTGATCCGCGCCTACGGCGGCGAGGAGATCTTCAACCGCATCGAGGCGATCCGCGCCAGCTCAGTCGAGCGCGCGCGAGGCATCGGCGACGCCAGCTTGATGGACCGGAACCTCGGCGCGCTATCGCTGGACGACACGCTGGTGTTCGTGCGCAGCTTCATGCTGTTCTCCATGCTCGCCAACCTCGCCGAGGATCGCTCCGGGGGCCTGAACACGCCGGGTGAAGGCCAGGACTTTGCGGCGGTGCTGGCGGCGCTGAAGCGCCAGGGCATCGACCACGACAAGGTCGCGGCGCTGCTCGATCAGGCGCTGATCGTGCCCGTGCTGACGGCGCACCCGACCGAGGTCATGCGCAAGAGCATGATCGACCACCGCAACCGGATCGCGGCGCTGATGCGGGAGCGCGACCAGGGCGCCACCGAGACGGTCACGGGTGACGCGATCGAGGAGGCGATCCTGCGGCAGATCGCGCTGCTGTGGCAGACGCGCCCGCTGCGGCGCGAGCGCATCCAGGTGTCGGACGAGGTCGAGATCGCGCTGTCCTACCTGGGCGAGGTCTTCCTGCCCGTGCTGCCCCAGCTCTACGCGAGCTGGGAGCGGTTGCTCCCGCACCGACCCGCCAGCTTCTTGCGGCTCGGCACTTGGATCGGCGGCGACCGGGACGGCAACCCGAACGTGCACGCGGGCTCGCTCCAGGTTGCGCTCCGTCGCGCGTCGTCGGCGGCGCTGGGGAGCTACCTGGATCAGATCAACGAGCTGGGCGCCGAGCTGTCGATCTCCACGGAGCTCGCCACGCCGAGCGCTGAGCTGATGGCGCTCGCGGACGCGTCGGGCGACACGAACGCAGGCCGCGCCGACGAGCCCTACCGCCGCGCGCTGATCGGGATCTACGCGCGCGTCGCGGCGACGTTCGAGCAGCTCACCGGCGAGAAGCCCGGGCGCCGCGCCACGGTCCGCGGCGAGCCGTATTCGACGCCGCAGGCGCTGCGCCGCGACCTGGTGTGTATGGCCGAGTCCCTGAGCGCGGGCCGCGCCGGGCTGCTCTGGACGGGCGGCGCGCTGGGCCGGTTGATCCGGGCCGTCGAGACCTGCGGCTTTCACCTCGCCACACTCGACCTGCGGCAGAACTCCGACGTGCACGCGCGGGTGGCGGCGGAGCTGCTCGCGACCGCGGGCGTCGAGGGCCACTACGAGTCGCTCGACGAGGACGCGCGGGTGGCGCTGCTGCGCCGCGAGCTGGGCTCACCGCGCCTGCTGTTCAGCGCCTTCGCCACGTACAGCGACGAGACCCTGTCCGAGATCGCCATCGTGCGCGCCGCCGCCCAGGCGCACGCGCATTACGGACCCGCGGCGATCACCACGTACATCATCTCCAAGTGCGAGAGCGTCTCGGACATGCTGGAGGTGAACCTGCTGCTCAAGGAGGCGGGGCTGTACCGGGCCGCCGACTCTGGCGCGGCGGCGATCATGGTCGTGCCGCTGTTCGAGACCATCGGCGACCTACAGCGCGCGCCCCAGATCATCCGCGCGTGGCTGTCGTTGCCGGAGATCAGCCGGGCGACGGCGCGTCGCGGTCACCAGGAGGTGATGGTCGGCTACTCCGACTCCAACAAGGACGGCGGCTACCTCACGTCCGTGTGGAGCTTGAATGAGGCCACCCGCGCGCTGGCGGAGGTGTTTCGTGAGCAGGGCACGGCGATGCAGATCTTCCATGGCCGCGGCGGCTCGGTCGGCCGCGGCGGCGGGCCTGCGTTCGCCGCGATCCGCGCGCAGCCGAGCGGCACCGTGCAGGGTCGCATCCGCATCACCGAGCAGGGCGAGGTGATCGCGGCCAAGTTTGGCACGCGCGACAGCGCCGCGAAGAACCTGGACTCGATGATGGCCGCCACGGTGCTCGCGTCGCTGGAGCCTATGCAGGAGCGCGAGCAGCCGCGCTTCATGGAGGCCATGTCGCAGATATCCGGCGAGGCGTTCGAGACCTACCGCGCGCTGGTCTACGGCACGGAGGGCTTCAAGACCTTCTTCCGCCAGATGACGCCGCTGCAGGAGATCGCCACGCTGAAGATCGGCTCGCGCCCCGCGTCGCGCACCAAGTCCGACCGCATTGAGGACCTGCGCGCCATCCCCTGGGTGTTCAGCTGGACGCAGGCCCGCGTGATGCTCCCCGGCTGGTACGGCGCCGGGCAGGCGCTGGCCGCGTTCAAGGACCGAGGCTTGCTCCGGGAGATGGCCGCCGCGTGGCCCTTCTTCCAGGCCACGCTCGGCAACATGGAGATGGTGCTCGCCAAGAGCGACATGCAGATCGCGCGTCGCTACCTCACGCTGGTGACCGACAAGTCCCTGGCGGACGCGTACTTCCCGCAGATCGAGGCGGGCTGGCACGCCACGGTGGACTGCCTGCTCGACGTCACCGGCCAGTCGCGGCTGCTGGAGAAGAGCCCCGCGCTCGACGCCTCCATCCGGCTGCGGCTGCCCTACATCGAGCCGCTGAACCTGCTGCAGGTGGAGCTGATCCGGCGGCATCGCGCGGGCGAGACGGACGCCCGGGTGCAGGAGGGGATCCAGCTGTCGATCAACGCCGTGGCGACCGCGCTGCGGAACAGCGGGTAGGCGAGGGCAGCGGCGGGGACGAGACGGACGCCCGCGTGCAGGAGGGGATCCAGTTGTCGATCAACGCCGTGGCGACGGCGCCGCGGAACAGCGGCTAGTCGAGCTCCTTCGGCGGAATCGAGTGGCGTCCGAGCCCAGATCGAACCTCGACCGACTCAGCCCCGCGCCGCCAACCGCTCCCGCAGCCACGCCGCGTACGCCTCTGCCAGCCTCGGGTCCGCCAGCGCCGCGTCCGTCAGCGCCTGCAGCCACCCCAGCGGCGTGCCGGTGTCCCAGCGCGGCGCCTTGAGCACCGTCGCGACCAGCCGGTTGGCCGCGCCCAGCGCCGCCATCGCGTCCATCGGGGTCCACTCACCGCCGTGCGCGGGGGGCCGGGCGTCGAGCGCCGCGAAGAAGTCGGGCGTGTACAGGTAGCGGCCGACGCTGATCAGGGACGACGGCGCCGTGCCGGGGGCGGGCTTCTCGACCACGCCGCGCACGCGCCACAGGTCGCCCTCGCGGGTGGCGTCGAGCACGCCGTAGCGGGACACGTCGGCGTCGCCCAGGTCGGCCGCGGCGAGCACGGAGCCGCCTGTGGCTTCATGCGCGGCGATCAGCTGTGCGCTCGCGTTGGGCTGGCCGAGCAGGTCGTCGGGGAAGGCGACCAGGACGGGGTCGTTCCCCGCGAACTGGCGCGCGAGGCGCAGCGCGTCGCCGGTGCCGCCCATCTTCTCCTGGCGGATGAAGGTGGTGCGGACCTTGGGGGGCATCACCCGGGCGAGCTTGGCCGGGTCGTCGGCGACGGCGGCCTCCAGCTCGGGGTCGCGGTCGAACCAGTCGTCGAGCGCCTTCTTGCGCCGGGACGTGATGACCAGCAGGTCGGTGACACCCGCCTCGATCAGCTCCGACACCACCAGGTCGATCGCCGGCCGATCGACGATCGGCAGCATCTCCTTGGGGATCGTCCGGGTGATCGGCAGGAACCGTGTGCCGTAGCCAGCCGCGACCAGGACGCCCTTGGTGACCATGCAGCCTCCGCGCGGGTGCGTATCGCGTTGCGGGTGTGGAGACTTTGGTCCCGAACGCTGGAGCCTCGGACCTTGGTGCCTTACGCGGGGCGCTCGGAGGTCGGATGAACTGGCGACTGGCGGGCGTGCTGGGGTTCACGGGCGTGGCGCTGGGCGCGTTTGGCGCGCACGGGCTCAAGCAGGTGGTGACGGACCCGCACCTGTTGGAGGTCTGGCAGACCGGCGCGCACTACCACCTGGCCCACGCGGTGGCGGTGGGCATGTCGGCGGCGCACCCGGGCAAGCCGGTGTGGCCCGCGCGGCTCTTCCTGCTGGGCATCCTGCTGTTCTCGGGGTCGCTCTACACCATGGCGCTGACCGGCACGCTCTGGCTGGGCGCCATCACGCCGCTGGGCGGCCTGGCCTTCCTGGCGGGCTGGGCGCTGCTGGCGGCCGCGCCGGTGCCCAAGACCTGACCCTGGCGCCCGCGCCGATTCCGTTTGGGTCGCGCAGCGTGATAGTCCTCGGCTGGAGGTGTGTCTGGAACAACTCTTCGGCAACACGGAAGGCCTTGGCTCTGCGGACTCCAAGGCGCTGCGGGCGCTCTACAAGCGCAGCGTCCTTCCGAGCCAGTTCCTCTCTCCGGCCCTCGCGCGCGAGCTCTGCCAGGTCACCCAGCTCATCGGCCGCCGCGTCGGCCTGCTGATCGACCGCAAGGGCCGCGTCGACTCGGTGATCGTCGGCGACGCGCACCGCGTGTTCCTGCCCGACCTGGGCGCCCGTCGCGCGGGCGCGGCGCGCTTTCGTGGTGTTCGACTGGTCCTGTCCACCATCCGCCCGCAGGGTGTGACGGAAGAGGACCTGACCGACCTGACGCTGCTGCAGCTGGACGCGGTCATCGTGGTCCAGATGACGCATGAGGGCGAGGCGGGCTCGGTGCAGTACGCCTACCTGCTGCCCCCCAAGGAGTCCGACAAGTCCTGGCAGATCGAGCGTCGCCGCGACGTCCACAACTGGGACGACGACTGGACCCGCTTCATCGTGGACCTGGAGCAGCGCTTCACGCGCAGCCCGCACCTCAAGAAGGTGAAGGACCGCGAGCGCGCCATCTGTATCGGCGTCACGCTGGACAACCCGCGGCAGGCCAAGCGCGGCATGCGTGAGCTCGAGCAGCTTGCGGAGACGGCCGGGTTCGACGTGGTCGACACCGTGCTGCAGCCCAAGAAGCAGATCGACGGTCGTACGTTCATCGGGTCGGGCAAGCTGCAGGAGATCATCGTCCGCGCCATGCACTTGGGCGTCGACGCCGTCCTGTTCGATCGCGAGCTCTCGCCTTCGCAGCTGCGCAACATCTCCGAGGAGACGGACCTCAAGGTGCTGGACCGCACCCAGGTGATCCTCGACATCTTCGCCCAGCACGCCAGCTCGCGCGAGGGCAAGCTGCAGGTGGAGCTGGCGCAGCTCCGCTACGTCATGCCGCGCGCGGCGATCATGTCCACGGCGATGTCGCGCCTGACCGGCGGCATCGGCGGTCGGGGCCCGGGCGAGACCAAGCTCGAGATCAACAAGCGCCGCGCCGAGGAGCGCCTGACGCGCCTGGAGCGCGAGCTGGAGACGCTGACCAAGGACCGCGCCACGCGGCGCAAGCGCCGTCAGAAGGCCGAGCTTCCGATCGTGTCGATCGTCGGCTACACGAACGCGGGCAAGAGCACGCTCCTCAACCGGATCACCAACAGCGAGGTCCTGGTGGAGAACAAGCTGTTCGCCACGCTGGACCCCACGTCGCGCCGCTTCCGGTTCCCCGAAGAGCGCGAGATCATCGTCACCGACACCGTCGGGTTCATCGAGAACCTGCCCAAGACGCTGGTCGCCGCGTTCCGCTCGACGCTGGAAGAGCTGGAGGAGGCGGACCTGCTGCTCCACCTGCTCGACGCGTCCGATCCGGAGGTCGAGTCGCACCTCAAGTCGGTCGAGACCATCCTCACCGACCTCAAGCTCGCCGACCGCCCGACGCTCTTTGTGTGGAACAAGGCTGAGGCCACCGACGGCGTCGTGCTCCGCGACCTGCTGGATCGCCACGGCGGGCTTGCGGTGTCTGCACTTACGGGTGCAGGCCTGGATGTGCTGTTGGATCGGATCGAGACGCTGCTGTTCCGTCAGCGCGCGGCGATCGGGTTTGAACCCGTGGTGATCGAGGGTTCTTCCGACTTGTCTTAAGTCAGGGACCTGTCAGGAAAAGGCTTGCCGATCGAGGTTTGAGCGGATAACTTGGCGGGAGCAAGAGCTACCCTTGGTCCGCAACTCCGCGGCATGGGAAATGGAGACAATCATGAAGTTCACGCACCTCGCGTTCCTCGCTGGCACCGCCATCCTCGCCTCGGCTTGCACGGACACCGGCGGCAAGACCTGCGACACCGCCACCGGCGTCTGTGACACCGACGTCGCGGGCGACACGGACGTCGTCGACGTCACGCCGTCCTTCAACACCTCGGCTTGGGCCAACGGCTGGTCGGACTTCGTCGACTGCTCGGGCTCGGGCGTCGTGACCTTCAACGCCGAGACCAAGAACTGGGGCGGCAACGTCGCGCTCTACGTCTCGCAGACCACCGCCTACGGTGAGTTCATCGCGTGGGAAGAGTCCCACACCCTCGAGGAGGCCTCCGCCTCGGCCGCCAACGACGGCGACGGCTTCTCCGTCTACTCCCGCGAGCTGTCCACGGGCGCCGCGCTCGCCGACCAGGCCTCGGACGTCTCCACGCTGTGGAAGTGCGGCGACACGTCGCCCACGCTCGACCCGTCCTCCGCCAACATCGAGACCTCGTTCGCCCTCGCCGTGTGGGACGTGAACGACGCCTCTGGCGACCCCGTGGACTGCATCTACTTCGGCCAGGACCCCGACGAGCTCGCGGCCGACGGCTACACCGGCGGCACGGGCACGGACGGCTCGGGCCGTACGCTCCCCACGTGGTTCACCGCGTCGGCTTGCACCAAGCTCTGATCGCCGCGCGCAATTGCGCGTGACGTCGGCCCGTCCGGAGCGTAGGCTTCGGGCGGGCCGTCCCGCTTTCTGGAGGCGATCTTGGGTGGACGTGGAAGAGCGCTGTGCGCGCTCGCGCTGCTGAGCGGCTGCCTGGCGCGCGGGAACGCGACGGACGACGGCGCGTACGCGGTGGATCTGCCGCCGCCGACGATCACCGACATCACCGTGGGCTGTGATCTGGAGGGCGGTCGTTGGCGCGTGGAGATCGCCACGGACTCGTGGGCCGGAGGCGGCGCGGTGCTGTGGACCGTGGACGGTGTGTACTTCGAGAAGCACGACCGGTTCGCGTCAATCGGCGCCGCGGGCGACGGGTCTTCGGACCGGCTGCGCAACGACATCTCCATCCTGACCGACTTCCGCCCGGCGGGGAACGGCATCAGCCAGTTCACCTGCAACGCCAAGCCGTCGGCCTACGTGTGGGTGAACGACCTGAAGGGCGTGCGCGCCGACTGCCGCCACGTGGGTGACCACCCTGAGCTGGTGGCCGCCGCGCCCAAGGCGCCCGAGTGCCCCACGGCGTTCGTCCTGCCGAGCGACGACACGGACGCGCCCGACACCGACGTCCCGGACACGGACGCGCCGTAGGCCGCGTCAGCCCGCTCGGACGGCCCGGCACGCGCCGCCATGGGCCGCGTCAGGTCGTCCGGCCGACCCGTCGCACGCTCGCGTCAGCGCGCCTGGGCGACCAGCTCGCGCGCCCAGGCGAGCGCCGCCTTCATGCTCGCCGGGTCAGCCACGCCCTTGCCGGCCAGGTCGTCCGCCGTGCCGTGATCGACGCTGGTGCGGATGATCGGCAGGCCGAGCGTCCAGTTCACGCTGCGCCCAAAGTCGACCGCCTTGAGCGGGGCCAGGCCCTGGTCGTGGTACATCGCGATCACCATGTCGCCGTCGCCGGCCATCGCGCGGCGGAAGGCGGCCTCGGCGCTGATCGGGCCCTCGGCCAGGATCCCCAGCGCCTTGGCCTGCGCGACCGCCGGCTGGATCACGTCGATCTCTTCGCGGCCGAGCAGGCCGTCGTCGCCCGCGTGCGGGTTGAGGCCACACACCAGCAGCCGCGGCGTCGCGATCCCCAGCTGATCGACCAGCGCCCGGTGTGCCGCCTGGACGGTGTGCAGCACCTTGGCCTGCGAGACGGCGTCCGCGACCGCGCGCAGCGGCAGGTGGACCGTCACCAGCGCCACGCGTAGCTGGCCGCCCACAAACGCCATCACCGGGTCCGTGCTGCCGCAGAGGTGCGCGAGGAAGTCGGTGTGTCCGGCCCAGCCAAAGCCCTGCGCGGCCAGCCGCGCCTTGTGGATGGGGCCCGTGACCAGCGCTGCGCCTCGACCGTCCAGGCAGGCGGCGACGGCCTCGCGGAGGGCGAGCACCTCGACCGGCTCGTCCCCGGCGGGCGTGTAGACGGCGACCGACCCGTCGGGCGCGGTGCCATCGACCCGATCGACCGCGTGCAGCGTCAGCCCAAATCGGGCGGCCTCGCGCGCGAGCGGCGCCCACGCGCCCACGACGGTGACCTCGTCACGGCGAGGGTCGTCGCGGAGCGCGGCGAGCGTGACCTCCGGGCCGATGCCCGCCGGATCTCCCGGCGTCAGCAGCAGGCGCGGGCTCACGGGGTGCTCTTGGGCTCCGGCGTAAACGTGGCCGGCGCGTCGGTCGACGCGGGGGCGTCGTCGAGCAGGATGCGGATCGCGGCGCGGCGCTTGGCAGCCTCGAACCACTCTTCTGCCGCGGCAGCCATCTTCTTCTCGAAGAGCTGCTGCATGAGCTGTTCCCGGACCGAGTCAAGCGGGGCGACGTCTGGCGCGGCCTTCTCGCGGCCGAGCACGTGGACCGCGTAGAGCACGCCGTTCACAATCACCGGCTCGGAGTAGTCGCCCACCGCCGTGTCGAAGGCGGCGGAGGAGAGGGGATCGGCCAGATCACCCTTCTTGAAGCTGCCGTTCTGGAACGCGGGCCCAACGCCCGCGGTGTCCCAGGTGCTGGCCAGATCCGCCCAGGTGCGCGCGCCCGCGCGGACGTCCGCCAGCGCGGCGCGCAGGGCGACGACCTTGGCGGCGAGCACGTCGGGGTTGGGGTCGGGCAGGCGGTAGCCGAAGGCCTCGATGCGCGCGACCTCAGGGCCGTCCGTGGTGCGAACGGCGCGCTGGTAGGCGTCCTTGACCTCGTCGTCGGACACGGTGACCCGACCGCGCAGCACGCTCTCCTGGAAGCGCTGCTGACGCAGCGGGCCCTCCACCTGGAGGCGGCGGTAGTCGGCCCAAGACAGGCCCTGGCGCTCCACCTCATCGCGGAACGCGTCGCGGTCGGCGAAGCCGTACTGCACCAGGATCTGCTGGATCTGCTGGTCGACCTCGCCCGGCGTCACGTCCATCTTCAGGCGCTGCAGCTCCTGGCGCTCCAGCGTCTCCCGGAGGAGCGCGTCGAGCACCTCACGCTCCTTGGCCGCGTGGCAGGGGGCATCCGCCGCGTTGGGGCAGCCCTCCTTGATGAAGTCGCTGCCCAGCTCGTAGATCTCCGACAGCGCGATGACGTCGTCGTTGACGACGGCCGCGACGCGGTCGAGGACACCCTCGGCGCCGTGAGCGGAGCCGAGGAGCGCGAGCCAGAGGAGGCTAGTTGCCACCCGCGGGCGCCCCTGCCGGCGCGGCCGGGGCTTCCGGCTCCGGCGTCACGTTGCCCGGCGTGGCGCCAGGGGGGGGCATGGCGCCGGGCTGCATGATCGGGGGGGCCGACGGGACGGTGGGCGCCCACTTGTCGAGCGCGCCCTGGTCGACGTTGACCTTGGCGGTCTCGCGGAGGCCCTTGAGGATCTCCTGGGTCAACTTCTCGTACTGCTCGGTCTTGAGGCGACGGAGCACCGCGCCGCGAACCTGCTCGATCGTACGCTCGACCTTCTCGCGCTTGGTGGGGACGTTCACGACCCAGTAGCCGTTGCCGATCTGCAGGGGCTCGGCGACGCCGTTCTGCTCGAGCGCGAAGGCCGCGTCGACGATCTCAGGCGGGATGCCGCCCTTGCCCTCGTGGCCGATGTAGCCGACCTCGCCGCCGCGCTTGGCGTACTCGCCGTCCGAGTACTCCTCGGCCAGCTCGCGGAAGCCGTCCGGGTTGGCCTTGGCCTTGCCGAACGCCTCGTCCGCGCGCTTCTTGGCGGCGGCCGCGTCGCGGGTGGCGTTGATCTCGACGTAGATCACGCGGAGCAGCACCTTCTCGGGGACGATGTAGTCGTCCTTGGAGGCCTCGAACGCGGCCTGGATCTGCTCGTCCGTGAACTGCTCGTTGGTGACCTTCTCGTAGACGTCCTGACGCAGCATCAGGCTGGTCATGATCTTCTTGACCTTCGGGTCATTGTAGATGCCGCGGCGGAAGGCTTCCTGGAAGAGGAGCTCGTCGTCGACAGCCTGGTCGACCAGCGCCGTCTTCTCCTCGGGCGTGTAGGTGGCGCCGTTGGCGGCCTCCTTGCGGTGGGCGGCGTCGTCGATCGCCTTGCTGCCGATGGGCAGGCCGTTCACGTCCGCGATCTTGGGGTTGGACGCATCTTCCGGGGGCGCGATCGGGGAGGAGCCGCCCGCGGACGAGCCGCCGCCGGAGCAGCCGAGGGCGGTAGCGAGCACGAGCGCGGGAAGGAAGCCGACGATGCGGGACATGGATGCGTCTCCAGGCTGGTTCGAGTTGGCGGACGAGGGTTATCCCGGCGCAAGGCGCTGGCAACGCCGATCGCGTCGTGGTCTGCCACGGTTGCGGGCGACGCAAGCGGGACGGTGCGTTAACCGCCTTCCATGCCGATCCTGATGCTCCTCTCCGCAGCGCTCGCCGGCGACCTCGTGGTCGACGTCAAGGTCCCCGTGTCCGTGTCCGTGGACGGCCAGCAGGCCGCCGACGTGTTCCAGGTCGGGGTGCTTCGCCTCGCCGTGGATGACGGTCCGCACAAGGTCACCGTGGTGGTCGCGGGCAAGCCCAGCGTGTTCGACGTCACCATCGGGCCGTCGCCGGTGGTGGTGCTGGTCGGCCGCTCGGGCACCACCGTGGGCGCGCCGGACGCGCAGCCCGTCCCGGTCGCCGTCGGCGTGGACATCCCCGTCCGCTTCCGGGCCGCGGGCCGCGATCGCATCCTGCTCCAGATCGGCGGACAGCGCGTCGTGGTCGCGCCTGGCGTCGGCGTGACCCTGCCCTTGTCGCTGGGCGAGCACGACATGACCGTGCGCAGCCCGGACGGGACCTCAATCTACGCCCGCGGCATGCTGGTCGTCAGCGGTGCGGGCGATCTGGTCGTGCAGCTGGCCGAGGGCAAGATGCCCGAGACCTCCGGCGCGGGGCTCTCCTTCGACCCCGTCGCGCCCTGACGGCACGGCCGTGCCCCCCGAGCGGTCCTGGCCCGCGCGTCTAGGGTTCCTGCGCTCCATCCGCTCGCGCATCACGGCGGCCTTCTTCGTCGCGTTGTTGGCCACCGGGGCTGCGCAGGCGTGGCTGATCGCCCAGCAGGGCCCGGTCGCGGACTCCCTGCAGCTGGTGACAGAAGGCTACCTGCCGCTCGCCAAGCAGGTGGCGCGGCTCAAGCAGGACCAGGAGCGCGTGCAGCGCGACCTGAATCGCATCAACAACGACAAGCCCCGCCCCGTCACCGGTGAGACGAGCGAGGCCGAGATCTACACGCAGGAGCTTCGGGACAACCTGGAGGTCGCCCGCGTGATGGCGACGTCGATGCGCGGCACCGCGCGGTCGGACGTGGCCGAGAAGGCGGTCATCGCCAAGACGCTGGCCTACCTCGACAGCATCGAGCGCCTGTTCAAGCAGTACGAGGAGCAGTCGCGGACCTACCTCCAAGAGGCGGCCAACGGTCACGTCGCCGACGCCAAGGAGGGCCAGCGCAGGCCGCTTCGCGCCACCGGCAAGCAGCTCACCACCGAGTTCGAGCTGCTGGAGCGCACCGTCGACGACCGCATCGCGTCCGTCACGCTCGCCACGCGCCAGAA
>CANJMY010000077.1 GCA_947475315.1 Pseudomonadota bacterium
AAGCTGGCCGCCAAGTTCCTGGAAGAGGACCACTACGGCCTGGAGAAGGTCAAGGAGCGCATCCTCGAGTACCTGGCCGTGCTCAAGCTCAAGAACGACATGAAGGGCCCCATCCTCTGCCTCGTCGGCCCGCCCGGCGTCGGCAAGACCTCGCTCGCCAAGTCGGTGGCGCGCGCGCTCGACCGCAAGATGGTCCGCATCAGCCTGGGCGGCGTGCGTGACGAGGCTGAGGTCCGCGGCCACCGCCGCACCTACATCGGCTCCATGCCCGGCAAGATCATCAAGAGCCTGAAGAAGGCCGGCACCCGCAACCCGGTGTTCGTGCTGGACGAGATCGACAAGCTGGGCGCCGACTACCGCGGTGACCCCTCGTCCGCGCTGCTCGAGGTGCTGGACCCGGAGCAGAACGACACCTTCCAGGACCACTACCTGGACGTGACGTTCGACCTGTCCAAGGTGCTGTTCATCGCCACGGCCAACGTGCAGGACACCATCCCCGGGCCGCTCCGCGACCGCATGGAGATCATCCGCATCTCTGGGTACACGCACCAGGAGAAGATGCAGATCGCCAAGCGCTACCTGTGGCACGAGGCCATGGAGAACCACGGCATCAACGACACCATGGTCGAGATGACGGACGCGGCGATCCAGAAGATCATCGAGAACTACACGAGTGAGGCGGGTGTCCGCTCGCTCAAGCGCGAGCTCGCCAGCGTGGCGCGCTGGGTGGCCAAGGAGGTCGCCAGCGGCGACGCCACCGAGAAGATCATCATCACGCCGGACCTCGTCGAGGACGTGCGCGGCCCCATCCACTACTGGAAGGACATCGCGGAGCGCACCAGCGTCCCGGGCGTGGCCACTGGCTTGGCCTGGACCGCGGTCGGCGGCGAGATCCTGTTCATCGAGGCCACCCGCATGCGCGGCAAGGGCTCGCTGACGCTCACGGGCTCGCTGGGCGACGTGATGAAGGAGTCCGTCAGCGTGGCGCGCAGCTACCTGCGGTCGTCCGCCGATCTGTACGGCATCGACGAGGACCTGTTCGAGACGGGCGACCTGCACGTGCACGTGCCGTCGGGCGCCATCCCCAAGGACGGCCCGTCGGCGGGCGTGACCATGATCACGGCGCTCGCGTCGCTGCTCACCGGCCTCAAGGTGGACCCCACCGTGGCCATGACCGGCGAGATCACGCTGCGCGGCGCGGTGCTTCCGGTCGGCGGCATCAAGGAGAAGGTGCTGGCGGCTCACCGCGCGGGCATCAAGACCGTCATCCTGCCCGAGAAGAACAAGAAGGACCTGATCGAGGTCCCCGAAGAGATCCGCAATGATCTCACCTTCAAGTTCGTATCCCGCATGGAGGACGCGCTGGACGTCACCCTGGGCGCCGAGAACCTGGCGCTCGCCCGTGAGAAGCTCAAGCAGCGCCGCGAGCACGCGGCCCCCCACGCCGAGGCCTGATCCCATTGAGCTGGTTGTTTGGAGCCGTGTTCGCCCTGGTGGTGATCGTCGTGGTCATCGCCATCGTGCAGAAGCTCGTGAAGATGGCGCTGATTGCCGCGCTTCTGGGTTTTGGTGGCCTGGCCGTCTACTACGTGTTCATGGCGACCGCGCCGCCCACCGTGAAGGCCGCTGTCCATCAGGCAAGTGAGGAAGCGGTGAAGGTGGGGGCCCAGGTGGGCGCAGGCGCGGTGCAGGTGGGCAAGAAGGCGGTACAGGCAGGCGCCAAGGCCGCCGACGCCACGTCGGACGCGCTCGACAAGATCCAGAAGGAGCCGAGCGGGTCCAACCCGCCGGCCGGAGGCAAGAAGCCCTGATGACCGTTCGTCCGATCCGGCGCGTCCTGGTGGCCAACCGGGGCGAGATCGCCGTTCGTGTGATCCGCGGGTGCCACGAAGAGGGCATCGAAGCCGTCGCCGTCTACTCAGACGCCGACGTCGACGCCCTTCACGTGCGCAGCGCGGACGAGGCGGTCCACCTGGGCCCGCCGCCGTCCAACCAGAGCTACCTCGTGGTCGAGAAGATCCTCGAGGCGGCGCGCTCCACCGGCTGTGACGCCATCCACCCCGGCTACGGGTTCCTGTCGGAGAACGCCAAGTTCGCCCAGGCGGTGATGGACGCGGGCCTGATCTGGATCGGCCCGCCGCCCTCGGCGATCGACTCGATGGGCAGCAAGACCGGCGCGCGCCAACGCATGCACGCCGCCCAGGTGCCGATCGTCCCTGGCACGCTGGAGGCCCTGTCTGACCTGGCCGAAGCCCGCCGGATCGCGATCGACATCGGCTTCCCGGTGATGCTCAAGGCCGCGGCTGGCGGTGGTGGCAAGGGCATGCGCCGCGTCGACGACATCGGCTCGCTCGACGCCGCGCTCGCCGCCGCGCAGTCGGAAGCCAAGAAGTCCTTCTCCGACGACGCCGTCTACGTCGAGCGCCTGGTCGAGGGCGCCCGCCACGTCGAGATCCAGGTGCTGGCCGACCAGCACGGCAACGTGGTGCACCTGTTCGAGCGCGACTGCTCGGTGCAGCGCCGCCACCAGAAGGTGGTTGAAGAGGCGCCGTGCCCCGTGCTCTCGCCCGAGGTCCGCGCGGCCATGGGCGCCGTGGCCTGCCGGGCGGCGGCAGCGGTGAACTACGTGGGCGCGGGCACCTGCGAGTTCCTGCTCGCGGCCAACCACACCGACTTCTACTTCCTCGAGATGAACACCCGCCTGCAGGTCGAGCACCCGATCACCGAGATGATCACGGGCATCGACCTGGTCCGCGCCCAGCTGCGCGTGGCGGCCGGTCACCCGCTCGACTTCAAGCAGGAGGACCTCACCATCCGCGGCCACGCGATCGAGTGCCGCATCTACGCCGAGGATCCCTACGCGGGCTTCCGGCCGTCGCCCGGCAAGCTGGTGGGCTACAAGGAGCCCGCGGGGCCGTTCGTGCGCGTCGACAGCGGCGTGGACGAGGGGTTTGAGGTGCCTATCACCTACGATCCGATGCTGGCGAAGCTGGTGGTCTGGGGCCGCGATCGCACTGAGGCGATCAGCCGCGCCACCCGCGCGCTGCACGACTACCGGGTGGTCGGCATCCCCACGTCCATCCCGTTCTTCCTGACCCTGTTCAAGGATCCGGACTTCCTCGCGGCCAACTACCACACGGGCTTCCTGACGCAGGAGTGGCTGGACGCGAACATGGGTACGGCGCGCGCGCCGTCGGACGAGGCGTTC
This sequence comes from Pseudomonadota bacterium, assembly GCA_947475315.1. GTDB lineage: Bacteria > Myxococcota_A > UBA796 > UBA796 > CAIOSP01. The sequence goes on from CANJMY010000077.1 coordinate 3,209, forward strand.
ATCGCCGCGGCCATCGCGCGGTTTGAAGCCGACAAGGGCCGCAAGGCGCCCGCGTCGGACGCATCGGATGACTCGGGCTCCGCCTGGAGCCGCACCTTCCGCTGGAAGGCCACGCACCGGAGGCCGTCATGAAGTACGAGGTCACCCTCGATGGGCGCACCCGCACCGTGGACGTTCGTCCCGACGGCATCGGCTGGTTCGTCGCGCTGGACGAGGAGCCGCCGGTGCTGGTCCACGGCCACCGCACCGACGCCGCCACCTGGACGCTCCGGGTGAACGAAGGCCCGCGCCGCAAGATCGGCGTCGCGCTCCACAAGGACACCGTCTTCGTGCTCGACGGCGACACGCCGGCTCGGGGCGAGGTGGTGGATCCGCGCGCCGCCGCGCTCGCGCACGCGGGCCACGCCGGCCAGGGGCGCGTGTCCACCGCCATGCCGGGCGCCGTGGTGCGCGTGCTCGTGGTCGAGGGCGCCATGGTCGCCGCCGGGCAGGTCCTGGTGGTGGTCGAGGCCATGAAGATGGAGAACGAGTTCAAGGCGCCGTTCGCGGCCAAGGTCACCTCGGTCGCGGTCAGCGCCGGCGTGGCGGTCGAGGCGGGCGCGCTGCTTGTCGTCCTGGAAGCGATCGACGGGTGACCTCGGTCGCAGTGGGACGATCGCGCCGTTGCGAGCGGGCCGGTCGCAAGGTACCCCTGAGCGGTTGTGTTCGCGCGGGACGTTGAATGCCAAGCCTCGGCTTTCCAGAGATCATCCTCATCGGCATCGTGATGCTCCTGGTCGTCGGCCCGGAGCGCCTGCCGCAGGCGACGCGAACCATGGGGCAGCTCTACGCGCGTGTCCGTCGCGAGGCCGACAACTTCCGGCGTACGCTGGTGCTTGAGGCCGACCGCCTGGACGAGGAGGAGCGCCTCAAGGAGCTCCGCCGCAAGCGCGTTGAGGCGCAGGCCGAGAAGGACCGCCAGGCCGCCGAGGGCGCGCCCCCGGATGACGGCACCCGAGCCCAGCCCGAGCCGGTCGACACGCCCGTGGACCCCGCGGCGTCCGATATGGCCGCGCCCGCTCCTGGCTTCACGGAGGAGGAGTGGAACGAGCTGCCGGCGCACATCCGTGAGATCGTGAAGCGTCGGAGGGTGACGTGAGCGATCCGTTCGCGCCAGAGCCGACGCCAGAGCCGACGCCTGGGCCCGCGGCGCCCAAGCCGGTGCCGCCTGGCCGTCGTCAGGCCGAAGCCAAGCGTCAGGCCATCCTGGAAGAGGACGAGCTCGAGCGCCTCGACCGCGAGATCGACGAGGTTGAGGCGTTCCGGATGCCCCTGATGGAGCACCTGATCGAGCTCAAGGACCGCCTGATCAAGTCGGTCGTCGCCACGTTCCTCGGTGGCTTGATCGGCCTGTACTTCTCGGCGGACCTCTACGCGATCCTCATCGCGCCGTTCAACGACGCGGCGTCCAAGTCGGGTCTGTCGGTCACGCCGTCGCTGGTGACCATCGGCCTGTACGAGGGCATCAACGTCTACTTCAAGATCGCGTTCATCGGCGGCATCAGCCTCGCGTCGCCCGTGCTCACCTGGCAGTTCTGGCAGTTCATCGCGCCGGGCCTGTACAAGACCGAGCGCCGCGTGGTGGCGCCGCTGTGGTTGAGCTCGCTCTCGCTGTTCATCGCGGGCGCGGTGTTCTGCTACTACGTGATCTTCCCCAGCGCGTTCCCGTTCTTCTTCAGCGTGATCGACGCCAACGTCACCGTGTCCGCCGACGACTACCTGTCGAGCGTGATGCAGATGATGATCGCGTTCGGCGCCTGCTTCCAGATGCCGATCGGCGCGTACTTCGCGGCGCGCTTGGGCTTCATCGACCACAAGGACATGCTGGCGGGCTTCCGCTGGGCCACGGTGGTCATCTTCATCGTCGCGGCCATCCTCACGCCCAGCCCGGACATGCTCAGCCAGGTCCTGCTCGCCATGCCCATGATGCTGCTCTACGGCGTGGGCATCGTGGTGGCGTACTTCTCGTCGACCAAGGTCCGGACCGACGGCACGTAGCGTCTAGTACGGCGACTTCAGCAGGCCGGGGAACTGTACGCCGGCGCGCGGATCGACGCCGTCGTAGCGCAGCTGGGCGTGGCCGAGCGTCACCTGGAACGTGAAGTCGGGCAGGTAGACGCGGCCGTCGCGCTCGATCAGGCCTTCGGGCGGGTTGGGGAAGGGCCCGGCGAGCTTGAAGGCGCGCACCACGCAGTCGTCGAGCGGGTTGCTGCCGGACTCGTGCGTGACCTCCAGCGTGTCGAGGCCGCCCTCGCTGGTCAGCACCACGTCCACGCCGGTGTCGTAGGACGACTTGGCGAAGCGCACGCTCGAAGGCAGGTTGTCGACGTTCTGCTTCCAGTAGAAGTTCACCAGGCGCCGGATGCGGTTGAGGTAGGACGCGTAGAGGTACTCGCGCGTGTTGAGCGCGGTCCGGTCGCCGATCTGCTCGTTCAGCAGGTCGTTCTGGGGCGCGCCCTTCCAGTCGCGGCTGCCGGGCGTCGACGGCACGGGCGCGTCCAAGCCTGGGGCGTTGGTGACCGAGTAGGGTGAGGGGAGCGAGGCGAAGTTGCCGTCGCGGCCTGGGTCGAAGCGGTCGTTGCCGACCATGGCGCCGGTGGCGGGGCGCTCGGCGTGCACGTCCGGCAGGTTGTCGCCGCCGACCTGCGTCTCGCGAGAGAACTGGTCGGAGACGACCTCGGGGTTGACCGCGTACTGCTCGGAGCGCGTCTCGCGGTCGACCTTGTTGTTCCACTCGGCCAGGTAGTCGGACTGGTCCGGGATCTGCGGGTCGAGCGGCTTGGCGATCTCCACGATCTGGCCGTCGGGCTGCTCGATCTTGTCCTCGGGCTCCTCGGGCGGGGGCTTGGGCGGCTCGGCCTCGGAGGCGGCGGACTCGATGAGCACGATCTTCATGGGGCGGTGGTTCGCGTCGCGATCGCCGCCCATCAGGGGGAGCGCCCAGCCGCCAATTAGCCCCAGCAAGCCCTGGAGCAGGATGGCGGGGAACAGCCACGGCAGCAGCCGCTCGACGAACGAGCGATCGTCGCGCCGGGAGTTCAGCTTCTCGTCGAGGGACCGGCTCATGGGGCGCCTCGGACGGGCGTGGCGTTGCGGGTCCGCATGGTCACGCGCTCGACGATCTCGTCTTGTGGCACGTCATGGGGGATGCGGGGAACGCGGTCGGGGATGGCGTTGCGGGCCTGCATGTCCAGGATGGGGAAGCCGCTGTGCTTCACGATGCGCACGTCGAACACGCGCCCGCTGCGGTCGATGTGCAGCTCCACCACGACCGAGCCGGACACGCCCATTGCGACCTGATCCGGTGGCACGGGGTTGGCGTTCCAGCGCTCGACCACCAGCGCCTCCACCTCGGCAATATAACGGCCGGTGGGCGTGGCGACCGCGGAGACGCCGGCCTGACCGTCGGGTGTGGCCTCTTCTGGCAAGACGGTGGCGGTCCCGCCGAGCGGCGTGGCGTCGCCCCCGAGCGTGCCCTGCACCGCCTTGGGCGCGGTGGTGTGGTCTTGGTTGCGCGCGCCCCATCCGAGCGCCACGCGCAGCGAGTCCGCCGCGGTCATGGGGGGCTTGGGGGGCGGCACCGGGCTGGGCGGCGGGGTCACCGCGTTGGCGACGTCGGGCGGGCGCTGCGTGGGGTCCTGGGCGGCGCGCGTCGACGCCACGGACGCCTGGGAGGCCTGCAGCGCCGTCTGGGCGCCGCGGGCGGCCCGGGCCGTCGACTCGCGGGTGTGGGCGACCGCGGCGCGGGGTGGCGCGGGCGGCATGCGGAACGCCTTGGGCGCCCAACCGTCCGCGCTGGGCGGCGGGGTGTCGACCACCGGCACGGCGGGCGACGGCGACACCGCGCGCGCCGCGGTGGACGCTGCCCGCGCGGACGCCGGCGCGACCGCCTGGCGGGCCGCGGTCGCCGCAGCGGCCTGGGTCGCCAACGGCTGCGCCCGCGCCTGCGTCGTCGTGGTGGGCGCGGACGGCACGGTCGGCGACGCGGCTGCAGCCGCTTGCGTCGCGGTGGGGGGCGTCGCCGGTGGGGTCGGCGCCATGGTGGGCGCCTGCGACGGCGGCGTGGGGGCCGCGCGCACCCAGTCGGGGAGCGTGTTGGACTCGGTGCCCTCGGCGTCCTTGGTCTGACCACGCCGCGAGGCGGGCGTGTCGACCATCCGCTGCTGGCCGTGGACCGTGGGCTTGGAATTCCCGTCCGTCGTCTCGACGGCCGCGCCCGCGGTCGACGACGCGTCTGCGGCGCGGTGGGTGGGCGCGCTGGCGTGGTTCGCGCTGATCCAGTCGCCGGTGCCGGTGGCCGGTGCGGACGCCGCGTCGGTGTGGACGTACTGCTTGAAGATGTCGGGGATCTTCGGCCTGGGCTCGAGTGGATTCGGGTTCGGCGAGACCTTGCGATCCTTCACGTGCGAGGTGTCTCGCGGCGTCGGCGCGTCGGCGCGAGGATCGGCGGTCGCCGCGCGGTCGGCCACGGAATTCGGGTCGTCGGGCGTCGGCGTGGAGGTCGGCGCGGCCTTGGCGTCGGCGGCGGGATCGGGCGCGTCCGCGTCGTGGTGGTTCGTGCGCGGGTCGATGGCGCCGTCGGGAGGAGTGTCGTGGGCCTTGGGGCTCGCGTCGTCGGCCGCGCGCGGGTCGTTCGCGTCGCGATCGGCCCGGCTGTCGGGGCGGTCGCGCTCGTCGTCGTCGCCGCGGCTCCGGTCGGCGTCGGGGCGGCCGCGCTCGGCGTCATCGGCGCGAGCCCGCGCGTCGTCCGCGTCGTCCGCGCGGGCGTCGGGCGCCTCCGCTCGTGACCGCGTCCGGTCTTCAGCGCGGCGGGAGGGATCGGCCACATCGTCCTCAGCAGCGTCGGCGGCGGCGTCGTCGTCCTCCGTCTTGGGCGCGTCCTCGGGCGCCTCGGTGGGGCGCACCTGCTGGTCGGGCGACGCGACGTGCGTCCGGTCCTCGTTCGCCTCCGGCTCCGGGGCGTCGGCGAGGGTGACCTCCTCAACCTCAAGCAACACGTCAGCCGTCGTTGCAGAGTGTGCGTCAAAGCCGCAACGTGGAGAGGCGACAACCATCGAGCCGTGCAGGGCCAACGACACCAGCACCGACGCACGCGCCGTCCACCGCGACCGCTCGCGGGTGAGCCGCGAGCCAGACCGCGTGGCGGTGTCGGCGCTGTCGGTGCGTTTGGAATGCATGGGCCGAGCAGACTACTCCACTCACAGGATATCCGCGGACAGTCTCATCGGCTGTCGCGGTCGGTCCTTACACCACTTCCGGTGAAGGGCGGCTGTCCCCGGCTGGGTTACCAGCGCGCTTCGAAGAGAGGACCGAATGGGTTCGATTCGTCAGCAGATCGCGGTCGACGCCTCCAGCCGCGCGGTGTGGGACCTCCTCACCACCGTAGAGGGCGTGACCAGCTGGTGGGTCGAGGACGCGCGCCTGGACGCGCGTGACGGCGGTCGCATCGTGGTCGGCCGCACGGTCGAGGACGCCCGGCAGGAGGACCGCGGGTCCTTCCATCAGGTCCGTCCCACCCGCGCGATCGAGATCGCCTGGGACCCGAGCGGCACCGGTCCGCTCGCCGGCACCCGCCTGGAGTTCCAGGTGGGCCGCGGCGAAGGCGAGACCAAGGTGCACGTGGTCCAGTCCGGCGCCGTGCTCGACGACGACGCGCGCCGCGCGGACGTCGAGGCGCTCTGGAAGGGCGCGCTGCTCAAGCTCCGGGCCAAGCTCGAGGGCTAGCGCGCAGCTCGTGACGCCTCGGCCACGCGCCGCGCGACGGAGCGGCCACGCGCCGCCCCCGCCACGTGGCGAGCGCGTCGAGGGCGCATCCCCCGGCCCTAGCGCCCGTCTGGCTTCTTCGCGTCGTCCCCGAACGCGGCGTCGCCGGTGATCACCAGGTCGGTGCCGTCCACCCACAGCTCGCGGATGCGCCATGCCGTGGGCGTGCTGCCCAGCGCCGCCGCCTGCGTGGTCGGCACGGAGATGGTCGCGGCCTCGGCGATCGCGTCGAGGACGCGGCCCTTGGCGATGGCGATCAGCGGATCGGCGAGCCCCGCCCCGTTCGAGTGGCCCATCTCCACGGCCTCGTCGGCGCGCAGGACGATCTTCTGGCGGTTCACGGCGAGCGCGCCGTGGATCTCGATCTCACGCCACCAAGGCGCCCCTACGACGCGCCACAGGCGCAGCTTGAGCGCGAACGTGCCGTCGCCGAGCTTGAGGGAGACGGGGTCGATCCACACGTCGTGATCGACCGGCCCCTGCTGGAAGAGCTGCCGCCGCGCGAGCTGCATCACGGTGTCGACCGGCACGCGCACCGTCCAGCCATGCTCCGGCTGGGTGACCGCGCCCACGGCGAGGGTCAGCGGGGCCGCGGTGCGCGCCTCCAGCTTGAGGCCGCCAGGCATGGCCTGCACGCGCAGGTCGCGCACGGGGAGGCCCTTCCCGCCAAACTGCGCGACGGTCACGGCGGGGAACGCGGTCAGCGCCTTCTCCGTCAGCCAGGACGTCAGCATGGGCAGCGGCAGGGCGGAGATGGCCCAGGCGGGCGCGCCGTCCCAGGCCACGCGCACGTCGTTGACCCGCACGGGCTTGGCCACCAGGCTGAGCGCGTCGCCGTCGCTGACCACGTCGATGCTCGCGTCGATCTTGAGCGTGGCGACCAGGCCGATCTGCGTGACACCGCCGAACACGTTGAAGCCCACGTCGCCGTCCAGCCGGGCGACCAGCCCCAGCGTGTCGACCGCAGGGCGGGTGGCCTGGCCCACCTTGAGCTCGGTCAGCGCCAGCCTGGGGGTCGCCGACATGCCGGCCAGGCTGAAGCTGCGGGTGAAGACCACGTCGTGCACGGCGGCGTCCAGCGTGCCGCGCAGCACGTCGTCGGCGATCCACGCGGTGGCGTCGGCGGGCCAGGCGGCGGGCAGGGGCGGCAGCTCGGCGAGCGAGTCGTCCAAGCGCTCCTGGAAGTCCTGGCGGAGGGTCCCGCGGTGCGCACAGGCGGCGACCATCACCAGCAGACCGAACCGAGCGAGCTTCATGCGTGACCTCTGCGGCAGCCCGGACGACGACGGCGTCGTTCGCGGACAGCGGCGGGTCACACGGCGCGGCCCCCCGCGCACGCCAGAGTGTCCCTCCTGGCCCGGTGCTTGCTCTCGCCGTGCCCGAGCGCCCTCCAGCACCTTGGGGGCCGTGATGCTGTGGAGGCCCCCCTTGCGTACGATCATCGAGCCGTTCCGGATCAAGTCGGTCGAGCCGATCCGGATGACCACGCCCGACGAGCGCCGCGCCCTGCTCCAGGCCGCGTCCTTCAACCTGTTCGGGCTGGCGTCGGACGACGTGATGATCGACCTGCTGACCGACTCCGGCACCAGCGCGATGAGCGCGGCCCAGTGGGGATCGGTCATGCGCGGCGACGAGTCCTACGCCGGGTCACCGTCCTTCTACCGCTTCGAGAAAGCGGTGAAGAACCTGATGCCCTTCAAGCACATCATCCCCACGCACCAGGGGCGCGCCGCCGAGGCCATCCTGTTCTCGATCGTGGGCGGGGCGGGGGAGCAGATCCCGTCGAACACCCACTTCGACACCACCCGCGGCAACATCGAGGCGACCGGCGCCACGGCGGTCGACCTGGTGATCGCCGAGGGCCACGACCCCGACAGCCTGCACCCGTTCAAGGGCAACATCGACCTGGAGCGCCTGGAGGCGCTGCTGGCGTCGGCCGGCGAGCACGTGCCCATGGTGATGATGACCGTGACCAACAACGCAGGCGGCGGGCAGCCCGTCAGCCTGGAGAACCTGCGCGCCGCGTCCGAGCTGGCGCACCGCTACGGCAAGCCCTTCTTCATCGACGGCTGCCGGTTCGCCGAGAACGCCTGGTTCATCAAGTGCCGCGAGCCCGGTCAGGCCGATCGCCCGGTCACCGACATCGTCCGCGACATGTTCGCCGTGGCCGACGGCATGACGATGAGCGCCAAGAAGGACGCGTTCGCCAACATCGGAGGCTGGCTCGCCATGAACGACGACGTGCTGGCCGCGGCCGCGCGCAACCGCTTGATCCTGACCGAGGGCTTCCCGACCTACGGCGGGCTGGCCGGGCGCGACCTGGACGCGATCGCCACCGGCCTGGAAGAGATCGTGGACGAGCAGTACCTGCGCTACCGGGTGCGCACGAACGAGTACATCGGCGACGCGCTGCTGGCGCTGGGGGTACCGATCGTGAGGCCGGTGGGCGGCCACGCGGTGTTCGTCGACGCGCGCCGCCTGCTGCCGCACATCCCGCCGCTGTCCTACCCGGGCCAGTCCCTGGCGGTGGCGCTCTACGAGCGGGGCGGCATTCGCTCCTGTGAGATCGGGACGGTGATGTTCGGACTTCAGCCCGACGGCACCGAGAAGGCCGCCGACATGGACCTGGTGCGCCTGGCCATGCCGCGCCGCGTCTACACGCAGTCGCACGCGGACTACCTGGTCGAGGTGTTCGAGGAGCTGGTGGGGGTGCGCGCGTCGCTGCGCGGGCTGCGGATCGTGTCGCAGCCGCCGCGCCTGCGGCACTTCACGGCGAAGTTCGAGCCGCTGGCGTAGGCCCCGCAGGGCGGCTCGCGCCGGGCGCCTACTTGTCGGCGAACACGGTCGGGCCATCGTCTGGGCTGCGCACGAGCGTGAGCGAACCCGTGGCCGGATCCAGCACGCAGGTGCCTTCGCCGCGCACGATCAGCAGCTTGCCGTCGCGCACGTCGAGCTCGATCGGGAAGCACTCGGCGGCCAGCCCGGCGACGGCGAGCAGCGCGCGGCGGGCCGTGGAGCGGCGATGCATGGTGGTTCCGATCATGAGGTGGTTTTCCCTTATTGATCTTGAGCCTAGCCTCTCGTACAGCCCTGGACCAACCCCCCTCGGGGCCGCGTCGTGGCGAACGACTCCACCGCCGAGCCGAGTTTGAGGTGTGTCATGGGTCTGCCCAAGCTGGTCGAGCGTCCGGTCGAAGGCTCGAACTTCGTGTTCTTCGGCGGGTCGGCGGGGATCGGCCAGGCAGCGGCGCTGGCGCTGGCTGAGCGCGGCGCGTCGGTCCTGATCGTCGCGCGCGGCGAGGAGGAGGGCGAGGCGACGGTGGCGCGGGCGCTGGCCGCAGGCGCGGCCTCCGCGGACTTCCTTCAGGCTGACCTGTCCACGCTCGCGGGCATCATGTCGACCGGCGCATCCGTGCGTCGGTGGCGCCCATCTTTGCACGGGGTCGTGCACTCGGCGATCACCCCGCTCAAGGCTCAGACCCGCACGGTGGACGGTCTCGATCTACCCTTCGCGGTCCAGTATCTGTCGCGCGCGCTGCTCAACCGACTGCTCCTGGACTCGCTCGTGTACTCTGGCGACGGTCGGGTCGTTCACATCGCGGGCGACGTGTCGGGGTTCATTGAGGTCGACCTGGACGACCTTCAATTCAACCGTCGCTCGTGGAGCTTCACGCGCTCGGTGTTCGGCGCGCATGTGCTCGGCGCGCTGCACGTGAAGGAGGCGTCGCGTCGTTGGACGCACCTGCCGGTGTGCGTGGCCATGTCGTGCGTCGGGAACACCAAGAGCAAGGCGATGACCCACCCCGGGATGCCTTGGTGGATGCGCATGATGGGGGCGTTTGGTGGCCCGGCTCACGTGTCGGCGCGCAACGCGGTGCGGCTGCTCACCGCGGTGGACGTGACGGGTTGCCGCGGCACCACGCTGCGAAGCCCGAGCCTGTTCAAGCCCGAGCCGATCGAGCGAAGCGACCACGACGCCACGCGGCTGTGGGAGATCACGAGCGGGCTGATGGACTCGCCGGTGATCCCGGTCCGGTAGCGGTCGCACCTTGGAAGGCGCGCCGACCCTCGCGCCAAACCAGGGCGAGCAGCGCAGCCCAGATCACCGCGAGCGCGTGGTAGCCGCCTAGCTCGCCGCCGAGGACCTGCACGGCCACGACCGCGAGCGCCGCGGCGGGGTGCACCCAGGCGAGCGTGGCCGCCACCGCAGGCACCGCCATCACCAGCGTGTAGTCCTTGAGGTACGGCGTCACGGCCAGGTAGGAGAGCACCACCCACAGCATCCCCCGGCCGGTGGCCACCTGCTGCGGCGCGCGCCGCGAGCCCCACCACAGCAGCCCGCCGACCGCGAGGCAGACGGCGATCCACGGTAGGTCGGACGTGCACGCCGGGGCGCCCCAAGCCTCCGTCAGGTCGTGCGACAGCGAGCGCAGCGCCGGGTGGATCAGCCCCCGCTCGTCGTGCGCGCGCGCCTGCGTCAGCCACTTGGCGTAGCCGTGCGCGTCGAACGTCCACATCGTCAGGTGTAGGGCGACCATCGCCCCCAGACCGGCCAGCGTCGCGCGGGCGCGCCGGGCGAGCAGGGGGATCGCCGCCAAGGCCCAGTAGACCTGCTTCTGGATCCCCGTCACGAACGCGACCGCGACCAGGCTCCACCAGCGGCTCCGCGCGCCCAGCGCTGCCACGGTCCACACGCCCGCCGCCTCCAGCGACGCCACGTTGCCGGTCATGCTGTCGCGAAAGAGCGGGTCGCCCAGCCAGCCGCGCACCCACAGGACCAGCGCGAGCATGGCGACGCGCCGCCGCCAGCACGGCAGCAGGGACGCTGCCGCCGCCAGGGCCACGCCGTAGGCGACGAGCTGCACGCCGCGCCAGACGTCGCACACCGCGCCCAGGTGGTCGGCCAGCGGCGACAGCAGCCACAGCGACGCGGGCGTGTACATCGCCGAGATGCCGGTGGGGCAGGCGGGCTGCACGCCGTCCATGGTCCGCCCGGTCCACGGGTCGCCGCCGTGGGTGTAGGCGCGCGCTTGCTCCAGCATGGTGCAGACGCCGCCGCACATGGGCGCCTCGGTCCGCATGTGCGCGGCCTCGACGGCCAGCACCACGGCCAGCGCGAGCCAAGGGGCGGCGCGGGCGGCGAGGTCGCGGAGCGGCGTCGGCTGGGGCACGGGGGCTCGGGGGTGGGGCGGCCGCCGTGGCGGGGACGGCCGGCGATCGGGCTCACCTATCGCCTGCGGGGGCTCGTGTGAGGAGCCGGGCCGACTTGGTGGGCGCCTCGTCTCCACCGTTGTGAGGTGCCCCCGTCAACGCTCTCGCGTGGGGCCCAGTTGGAGCCATCGGCGCTCAAGGTGGAAGCGCCACCCGAGTCGTTTTTTGGAGGCAGCAAGCGGGTGCAGGATCTTGAAAGCGATGCGCTCTGCGATAGTCTCCCGGCGGGTTGGCGTCGGCAAAACTTATGAAAGTGTCGCGCGTTTGAGCCGTCGTGCGGGTGCATGGACCGTAGGTGAATTTGCTCATAACGAGACAGATCCCGTCTGTGGTACCTCACGGGCAGTGGATGGACGGTCGAACCGGCTGTCCTCCCACCGAGGTGAGCAATGCGTTGGATCGCGCTGGTGATGTGGGTGGGTTGTGGCGGGTCGGCGGCGGGTGACGCGGGCTGCACGATCGAGGACCACGACGACGGCACGGCGACGATGACCTGCCCCGGCGGCTCGTCGGTCACGGTGGCCACGGACGTCGCCGTGGACACCGACGACGCCCCCACAGGGTGTGGGCCCGTCTCGGTCGTGTTTGGGGACTACACCGCTGAGAACAGCGTCGAGCTGGCTTTGCTTCGCTGCGTTACGGAGGTCACGGGATCTCTGATAGCGCCGCGCCCGCAGCCTGATCCGTCCTTGACCTCGGATCCCGTTTCTGATCTTCTCTCGACATCGGGAGGTGATCGTCATGTCGGTGCCCTACAGCCGCGACCTT